>JAKQFQ010000384.1 GCA_029558315.1 Bacillota bacterium | reverse complement strand
GTTGGGAAAGACAGTACCGAGGTTGCCGCGGCATTATATCGTAACATACTTGAGAGTGATATATTTGAGGTTTCATCTCCTGCAGTGGCAGAGATGGAAAAAATCCTTGAGAATACTTACAGGAATATAAATATTGGTCTTGCAAATGAAATGGCTATAATATGCAATAAGATGGGTATCAATATCTGGGAAGTAATAGAGGCAGCAAAGACAAAGCCTTATGGCTTCCAGCCATTCTATCCCGGACCGGGACTGGGAGGCCATTGCATACCATTGGACCCATATTATCTGACTTGGAAGGCAAGAGAATATGATTATCATACAAGGCTGATAGAGATCTCAGGAGAGATAAACAGCTATATGCCGCAATATGTGGTTGAAAGATCATCTCATATACTTAACAGGTATAAAAAGCCTTTGAACGGTTCAAAGATATTTGTGCTTGGCGTAGCTTATAAGCAGGACATAGATGATTATAGGGAAAGCCCTGCATTGAAGGTTATTGAGAACTTTCTTAAGGAAGGCGCAATAGTGAGCTATAATGACCCTTTTATACCGGAATACAAGTATAAGGGCAAATTGCATAGGAGTATTGAACTTAGTGAAGAGAATTTAAAGAATGCAGATCTTGTAGTAATTACTACTATGCATAGCTGCTATGATTATGATTTTATACAGAAAAACTCAAAGTTCATATTTGATACTAAGAATGCTATGAGTAAGGCAACAAACAGAGAAAATATAGAGCTGTTATAGGAGGGCATATGAAGAAGCTGAGATTTGCCATAATCGGCTGTGGGCGAATATCATACAAGCATATCGAAGCATTGATAGGCAATAGGGAAGAAGCTGAACTGACGGCAGTATGTGATATAGTACCTGAAAAAACCGATAAGTGCATAAGGGAATATTTGCAGGGAATTCCGGGTATTCAAGCTCCGACAGCATACACAGATTATAAAGTTATGTTAGAAAAAGAGGATATAGATGTTGTCGCTATAGCCACGGAAAGTGGATATCATCCGGAGATAACCATTGATTGTATGAATGCAGGCAA
>JAKQFQ010000379.1 GCA_029558315.1 Bacillota bacterium | reverse complement strand
AAAAAAAAGGGGGGAGTGCTCTTTTTATTATAAACTCCCTGATAATCAAGGTTAAAACAATAAAATAGGTAGTGAAATTTGACACTACCTTCTTAAGTAAAGGGGCCGTTAGATGAAACTATCCGATGACATAATTACCTTAAAAGGAATTGGTGAAAAAACAAAAGAATCATTTTATCATGCCGGAATCTTTAATGTGAATGATTTGCTTCATTATTTCCCGCGTAATTATCTGAAAATCCCTTCTATTATTCCAATTGCACAGTGCAAAGATAAAGAACGATGCATTGTGCGGGCCAGAATTGTTAGAGAAGCCCAATTATTTGCCAAAGGAAAATTAAGATTATTAAACTTTCAGGTCGCAGACCAGACGGGTTTGGCTAGAGTGGCTGTTTTTGGCATGCCTTATCTTAAAAAAACCCTGATTGCAGGAAGGGAGATTATCCTTTTTGGTGTCTGCAAACGAACTGCCAATAGTATAACGATTGAACAACCCAAATTTCTGCAGGAAGATGAATATCAAAAGATCAGGAATTCGCTTCAGCCAATCTATTCCTTAAGCGAAGGGCTGACCAATGCAAAACTTGGCAAAATGGTTGAAGAATGTATTGGATGTATGAAAGAGCTGACGGATTATTTACCGGCTCCAATTAGAGAAGAAAAGAACCTGCTGCCAATCGAAGCTGCAGTGAAAATGATGCATTTTCCAACATCGATAGAGGATGTCTATGAAGCAAGGAGGCGTCTGGCATTTGATGAATTCTTCCTCTTCATTGTGAAAATGTATTTTTTGAAAGCAGATACTGAAAAAAACATGGTCAAACAGGCCTATGTTGAGACTGCTGAGGTAAAACGTCTGATTGAGCAGCTTCCGTATCCGCTTACCAATGCACAGGGAAGAGCAATTCATGAAATAGCAGAGGATCTGTGCTCGGGATATCAGATGAATCGCTTGCTGCAGGGAGATGTTGGATGTGGTAAAACAATTATCGCTTTCTGTGCTGCTTTACTGGCTGTTACCAATGGATATCAGGCAGCGATTATGGTTCCGACAGAAGTGCTTGCTGCTCAGCATTTTCGTGATATTACAGGTATGATTAAGAAGTATCATTTGCCCTTCGAACCGGTGCTGTTATGTGGTTCTTTGAAAGCGAAGGAAAAGAGGATTGTGCAGGAAGACATAGCAAAGGGCAAGTATAATCTGATTATTGGTACACATGCATTGATTCAGGATAAGGTGGAATACAGGAATCTGGGACTTGTTGTAACAGATGAACAGCATCGCTTTGGGGTGCGGCAGAGGATGCAACTGATGGAGAAAGGACAGGACGTACATGTGCTGGTTATGAGTGCAACCCCAATTCCAAGAACACTTGCGCTCATACTGTATGGTGATCTGGATGTTACCGTGATTAATGAACTGCCTGCTAAGCGTTTACCAATTAAGAATACAGTTGTTGATGAATCCTATAGACCCAAATTATACCAGTTTATTATGAAACGAATCAGTGAGGGACGACAGGTTTATATCATTTGTCCGATGGTTGAAGAAGGGGACATGGATCATGTGGTCAATGTGTCTGATTATACGCAGGAGCTGAAGGCAACAATGCCGCCAAATATTCGAATTGCAATGCTGCACGGGAAGATGAAGCCTGCTATAAAGGATGAAATCATGCAGGAGTTTAAAGATGGCAATATTGATATTCTGGTTTCTACGACGGTTGTGGAAGTTGGCGTAAATGTTCCAAATGCTACTGTGATTATGGTTGAGAATGCAGAACGTTTTGGCTTGTCACAATTACACCAGTTAAGAGGGCGTGTGGGACGAGGAGAAGAACAGTCATATTGTATCTTTGTAGCTGGTAATAATTCGGAGAAAACAATAAAAAGACTGGAGATTTTAAACAAAACAAATGATGGTTTTGAGATTGCAAGAGAAGATTTGAAGCAAAGAGGACCCGGAGATTTCTTTGGGCTTAGACAATCAGGAATGCCGGATTTTGCGATCGCTGATATCTTTACGGATTCGAAGGAGTTAATGGATGCTAAAGAGGTTCGTGAAATTCTTAAGCGAGATTATCATGAAGAAATGGAGCAGATACAAAAAGCACTTATTTCAAAAGAAAATTTTACTTATATTGACTTTCATTCTATCTGTCTATAAAATAGATATTGTTTCTTTAAAGATGGAGGTAACAACATGTCGAATGTTGCGATAATGACAGATTCCAATAGCGGAATCACGCAGAAGTGTGCGAAAGAACTTGGAATAAAAGTAATACCAATGCCGTTTCATATAGATGGAACGGAGTATTTTGAAGATATTTCTTTGACGCAGGACGGATTTTACAGCAAATTAATTGAAGGCGCTGAGATTTTTACATCACAACCTGCTCCTCAATGCTTAATGGATGCATGGGAAGAAGCATTGAAAACCTATGATGAAGTTGTATATATTCCGATGTCAAGTGGATTAAGCAGCTCATGTCAGACAGCAACAGTACTTGCAGAAGAATATGATGGCAAAGTACAGGTTGTTAATAATCAAAGAATCTCCATTACGATGAAGAATTCTGTGAAAGATGGCTTGTTCCTTGCGCAGTCCGGATGTAATGCCGCAGAGATTAAAGAGAAGTTAGAAGACGATAAGATGAATGCAACGATCTACATAACACTGGATACGTTAACTTATCTGAAACGTGGCGGAAGAATCACACCTGCAGCCGCAACACTTGGAACTTTGCTGAAAATCAAACCGGTATTGCAGATTCAAGGTGAGAAGCTTGATGCATTTGCCAAAGCAAGAACACTTGGCATGGCAAGAAATACTATGATTAATGCAATTAAAAATGATATTGATAATCGCTTATCAGAGAATGGTAAGTATCAGATTTCAATCGGTGTGGCACATACGCAGAACAGTGAGACCGCAGAAGAATTAAAGGAAGAGTTAAAAACATTATTCCCACAGGCACATGATATCTATGCAGATCCTCTTTCACTGAGTATTTCATGTCATATCGGACCCGGTGCGCTTGCAATAGCTGCCAGCCGAATCATGGCATAATCAGACCACGTGGATAGCTGCAAAAGATCATATCGCCAAGTTAAGAATATGTCTTAATGTTAATAAGTTAAGAGGAACAAAAGATGAAAACTTTTATATCGCATTCAACAAAAGATGCGGATCTGGCTCAAAATATTTGCAATGCATTTGAAGAAAAGGGAATGAAATGTTTCATTGCGCCCAGAGATATTAATGCCGGATGCGTCTACAGTGAAGAAATAATGCGAGGAATCGATTTGTGCGATGCCATGGTTTTAATTGCGTCTAAAAGTTCATTTGAATCTCAGCATGTACTTAGAGAGTTAGAACGTGCGGTAGATAGAAGAATGAAAATTATCGTGTACAAGATTGATGAATCACCAATCCCCAAGTCATTTGAATACTTCATTATGCTGAATCAATGGATTGATGCAAGTGCTTCTCCTAAGCTTCAGGAGCTGATTAACGTAGTTTGTCTTGATAATAAAGAGACTAAAAATGCACAAACAGATACAAAAGAAGTCAGGCAGGAGAAAAAGGTATCGCATACAAGCAAGGGAGTTTTGCTAATCTGTATACTCATTATTGTAATTCTGATTGGCACCATAATTTATTTACTTATAGTAAGGGATAATGCAGCGCAGCAGGTAGAACAGAATTCGGTGAGTGCAGATGCTTTGATACAGGTAGGCGATCAGATTACAATGGGAATCTACAATGGAGTCCCGATCACCTGGACGGTGCTGTTTATTTCTGATATGGGCTATGGTTATGCATTGGCTGATCAGATTGTAACAATTAAGCCATATGATTCACCGGAGAGTGGTGTCTATAATCAGATTAGTAAAGATGAGGAGTTTGATGCACAGCATCCTGAAAATTATACAAGCGAGCAGCTTCGTTATGCCAAGGGAAATAATGAATGGGGAAGCTCCAATATAAGAAGCTGGTTAAACAGTGAAGAAGTAGCGGTTAGCTATATTGGAACACCACCTTCGGTTGGCTGCTTTTACGATGATAGAATTGGATATAATAGGGAACCCGGATTTTTGACATCTTTTTCAGAAGAGGAATTGCAAAGAATTGTGGAGACGAATGGAGAATATGTTTTCTTGCCGTCACAGGAAGAAATAGCCCTTTATGTCGAAAACAATGATTATGCTTTTGCTGAAGCAATGCCAACACCGGAAGCATTTGAACAGGAGATCACGGGAGAAGCCAAAGGAGTAGCAGAGACTTATGACGGATACTATCCGTGGTTCACAAGATCGGTAGATGCAACGAATGCAGCTATGGTGGTTACGGTAATTGGAAATGATTTTACAGTAGATAATCCGTTTTCATATTCTGATTATGTTACAAGTCCAAGAGGAATCAGACCGGCCATGTGGATTTCAATTGAATAGATTTATAGTACCAAATGCAAGATACACGATTTAGATAGTTTGAAATCTCAAAATACTATATCGTGTATTTTTTATTGCCAAGGAAATTTGGGAATGATATAATAATCATTGTGTTATTTTGGAATGAGTGTAATTTGAAAGGAATGAAAGCAGATGTCTGAAACAATTACAAATATAAAGGAATACGGCGCAGACAATATTACGGTTTTGGAAGGACTTGAAGCAGTCAGGAAAAGACCGGGAATGTATATTGGTTCTGTATCGACCAAAGGTCTTAATCATCTTATATATGAGATCGTTGATAATTCGGTAGATG
Source organism: Bacillota bacterium (assembly GCA_029558315.1). Taxonomy (GTDB): domain Bacteria; phylum Bacillota; class Clostridia; order Lachnospirales; family Lachnospiraceae; genus NK4A136. The sequence continues at coordinate 5,681 of JAKQFQ010000379.1, read as the reverse complement.
AACATCTTGCTGGATTTTGTGATCATATCTGGGTTACTTTGGAAAAGGATGGTTCTGCCACTGTATCGGATAATGGCCGAGGTATTCCTGTAGAAATGCATAAAAAGGGAATGAGTGCAGAAAGACTTGTATTTACGACACTGCATGCGGGTGGTAAATTTGATGATTCTGCCTATAAGACAAGCGGTGGACTTCATGGTGTAGGCTCCTCAGTTGTAAATGCTTTGTCGAATCATCTAAAGGTCACGGTCAAACGTGGCGGAAAGATCTATATGGATGAATACGAGAAAGGGAATCCTGTTACAGAACTCATAGATGGATTGCTGCCAGTTATTGGGAAATGTAAAGATACAGGAACATCTGTTAATTTTCTGCCCGATGATACGATATTTGATAAGACGTGGTTTAAATCAGAGGATGTAAAGAGCAGACTACATGAAACGGCATATCTTAATCCCAATCTGTATATTACTTTTACGGATCTTAGAATGGATGAGAAAGAAACTGTTGAATTTCATGAAGAAGAGGGAATTCGAGGATTCATCAAAGCTATTAACAGAGGCAAAGAACCAATCCATGAAGTAATCTATTTTAGTGGTGAGATGGATGGAGTGGCTGTAGAAGTAGCCTTTCAATATGTGAATGAGTTTCATGAAATCGTACTTGGCTTCTGTAATAATATCTATAATGCAGAAGGCGGAACACATATTACCGGATTTAAGACAATGTTTACATCCGTAATCAACAATTATGCGAGACAGTTAAATATCCTCAAGGAAAAGGATGCCAATTATACAGGACCTGATGTACGTAATGGTATGACTGCTGTAATCAGTATCAAACATCCAGATCCAAGATTTGAGGGTCAGACCAAAACAAAACTTGATAATCAGGACGCAGCAAAGGCTGTCAGCAAGGTAACAGGTGATCAGACAGTTCATTACTTTGACCGTAATCTGGAAACATTAAAGAATGTAATTGGATGTGCAGAAAAAGCTGCCAGAATCCGTAAATCTGAGGAAAAAGCCAAGACAAATCTTTTAACCAGGCAGAAGTTTTCCTTTGATTCCAATGGTAAGCTTGCTAATTGTGGCTCAAGGGATGCCTCTAAATGTGAAATCTTTATTGTTGAAGGAGATTCTGCCGGTGGTAGTGCTAAGACGGCCAGAAATAGAGAGTATCAGGCAATACTGCCAATTCGAGGCAAGATTTTGAATGTAGAAAAGGCAAGCATTGATAAGGTACTTGCAAATGCAGAAATCAAAACCATGATCAATGCATTTGGATGCGGTTTTTCAGAAGGCTATGGAAATGATTTTGATATTACAAAATTACGCTATGATAAAATTATTATTATGGCTGATGCCGATGTAGATGGAGCGCATATCTGTACCCTATTATTGACCTTATTCTACCGCTTTATGCCGGAACTGATCATGGAAGGCCATGTTTATATTGCGATGCCGCCATTATATAAAGCCATTCCATCAAAGGGCAAAGAAGAATACCTTTACGATGATGCAGCATTAGCGAAATATCGCAAAAATCATAAAACATCCTTTACACTTCAGCGATATAAAGGACTGGGTGAGATGGATGCACAGCAGCTGTGGGAGACTACGCTTGATCCTGACACAAGATTACTTAAACGTGTCAATATTGAAGACCCGATTATTGCGAGTGATACGACAGAGCTATTGATGGGAACAGAAGTTCCGCCAAGAAAAGCCTTTATCCATGAAAATGCAACAGAAGCTGAACTGGATATTTAATGTAGGAAGTGAGAGTGAATAACGATGGAAGACAGAATTATTAAGACGGAATATTCTGAGGTAATGCAAAAATCATATATTGATTATGCAATGAGTGTTATTGTAGCCAGAGCACTTCCTGATGTGCGGGATGGATTGAAACCCGTTCAGCGAAGAACGCTATATGATATGCATGAACTTGGGATTAGATATGATAAGCCATATCGTAAGAGTGCGCGTATCGTCGGAGATACCATGGGTAAATATCATCCGCATGGAGATTCTTCTATTTACGATGCTTTAGTTGTAATGTCTCAGGATTTCAAAAAAGGTCTTCCACTGGTGGACGGCCATGGTAACTTTGGTAATATCGAGGGTGACGGCGCTGCTGCAATGAGGTACACTGAGGCAAGATTGGCCAAAGTTGCACAGGAAGGTCTTTTGTCTGATCTGGATAAGGATGTAGTAGATTTTATGCCCAATTTTGATGAGACAGAACAGGAACCAACTGTACTTCCGGCCAGATTCCCGAATCTTTTGGTGAATGGAACGGAAGGTATTGCGGTAGGTATGGCAACCAATATTCCGCCTCATAATCTAAATGAAATCATCGATGCAACGAAGGCGTACATTAAAGACAGCCAGATCACAACAACGGATATGATGCGCTATGTAAAGGGACCTGATTTCCCAACCGGAGGAATCGTAATTAACAAAGACGAATTACCGGAGATTTATGCAACAGGAATGGGCAAAATCAAGATTCGTGGAAAAGTTGAGATTGAAAAAGCCAAAGGCGGACGACTTCTTTTGGTTGTAACAGAGATCCCATTTACCATGATTGGACAGAATATAACGAAGTTTTTACAGGATGTAGCAGGACTTGTAGAAACGAAGAAAACAACCGATATTGTAGATATCTCTAATCAGTCCTCCAAAGAAGGAATCAGAATAGTTATTGAACTTAAGAAAGATACCGATGTAGAGAATTTTACCAATATGTTATATAAAAAGACGCGTTTGGAGGATACCTTTGGCGTCAATATGTTAGCGATTGCCAATGGACGTCCGGAAACAATGGGGATCTATGACATTATCAGACATAATGTTGATTTTCAGTTCGAGGTAACCAGGAGAAAATACACAACATTACTACGCAAGGAGCGGGAAAAGAAGGAAGTGCAGGAAGGCTTAATTAAAGCGTGTAATGTAATTGATCTGATTATCGAGATTCTTCGTGGTTCTAAAGATCGTGCGATGGCCAAGGAATGCCTGGTGCATGGCGTAACTGACAATATTAACTTTAAGAGTAAAGAATCCAAAATCATGGCTGGCATGCTGTTATTTACAGAACGTCAGGCAGATGCTATTCTTGAATTAAAATTATATCGCCTGATTGGACTCGAAATCGATGCATTAAAGAAGGACTATGAGGAGACGACTGCGAATATTTACCGTTACGAAGACATCCTGGATCGCAGAGATTCTATGGCGCAGGTCATTATGAACGATCTTGATTCCATCAAAAAACAATATGGCAGGGCAAGAAGAACTGTTATAGAAAATGCCAGTGAGGCAGTATTTGAAGAGAAGAAGATTGAGGAGATGGATGTTGTCTTCCTCATGGATCGGTTTGGCTATATCAAAACAATTGATACCAATACATTTGAAAGAAATAAAGAGGCGGCTTACGCTGAGAATGCACATGTTGTAATGTGTAAGAATACCGGTAAAATCTGTGCATTTACCAACACAGGAAATGTTCATACTATTAAAGTGACGGATCTGCCTTATGGAAGATTTCGCGATAAAGGGGTACCAATCGATAATGTCAGCAATTATGATTCAAAGGTTGAAGACATTGTGTTTATTGCAAGCCAGTCAGAACTAAATCTATATCGAATGCTCTTTGTAACCAAGAAGGCCATGATTAAATTTGTCAGCGGCGGAGAATTTGATGTAAGTAAGAGAACCGTTGCTGCCACAAAACTGATGGATGATGATGAAGTCGTATCTGTAGCTGTATTTAGAGATCAGAAGTATGTAGTATTGCAAACAGTACAGGGGATGTTCCTTAAATTCTTATTAGAGGAGGTCCCGGAGAAAAAGAAGGCCGCAATTGGTGTTCGTGCAATGAAATTAAAAGGAACAGATTCCATCGAGGCTGTTTATTATGGAAATGCAATCGAACCAAATACAGTGGAATATCGAGAGAGAGAGCTTGATCTGAATAGAATGAAATGCGCTAAGCGTGATGGACTGGGAACTAAGATTAAAGCATAAAGGAGAACATTAATGCGAGTAATTGCCGGCAGTGCAAGAAGTTTGTTACTAAAGACCCCACAGGGAGATAATACAAGACCTACAACAGACAGAATCAAAGAGACTCTGTTTAATGTAATACAGAATGAAGTTTCAGGCAGCGTCTTTGTTGATTTATTTGCCGGTAGTGGTGGTATCGGGATTGAAGCATTGAGCCGTGGCGCCAATAAAGCTTATTTTGTAGAAATGAATCGGGATGCAATTAATTGTATTGAAGATAACTTAAAACATACGAAGTTTATGGAGAAGGGAATTGTCCTCAAACAGGATGCAGTAAGCGCGTTAGAATACAGTATTCATGAAATGGCAGATGTTGTTTTTGCTGATCCGCCATATGGAATGAGCTGGGATAAGAAATTGCTCTATGCAGCGTCAAGAAGCAGTGCTGTAGGAGAGGATACTCTGATTATTATTGAAGAGTCAAAGGAAGCTGATTTTAGTTACTGTCATGAACTGGGATTTGTCATTATCAAGGAAAAGATTTATAAGACCAATAAACATGTGTTTATCAGAAAAGGAGACAGTGTTTCATGAAAAAAGCAATCTATCCCGGAAGCTTTGATCCAGTAACTTTTGGACATCTGGATGTGATACGTCGTGCATCAGAAATGTTTGATGAATTGACGGTCAGTGTGTTAAACAATAAAGGGAAAAGTCCATTGTTTTCTGTAGAGGAACGTGTTAAAATATTACAGGAAGCCACAAAGGATCTAAGGAATGTTCAAATTGATTCCTTCAGCGGACTCCTGATTGACTATGCCAAAGAGAAAAATGTTCATGTGGCAATTCGAGGTCTTAGAGCAATCACAGATTTTGAATATGAACTTCAGATTGCCCAAACAAACAGAAAGTTATCGAACGGAGCATTGGACACCATATTTCTGACAACCAGTTTGGAATATGCTTATCTAAGTTCCTCTTCTGTGAAAGAAATCGCCAGCTTTGGCGGCGATATTTCACAGTGTGTACCTGAGTTCTTAGTGGACCAGATTTATAATAAATTTAACACAAAAAGGACAGGGGAATAAGGAAGGATTGAAAGGAGCCCATTTATGGTGAAATCTAACAGTAAGATTGAGAATACGATTGAGGAGATGCAGACTTATATAGATAATTGCAAACCACAGTTGTTAAATAATAGTAAGATTATTGTAGATAAAGAAGAAATGGAAGAGCTGATCAATGAACTGAAGGCGAATATTCCGGAAGAAATTGACCGATATCGCAAGGTAATCAGTAACAAAGAGGCCATTGAGAAGGAAGCTCAGAATAAAGCCAATGCCATGGTTGCAGAAGCTGCAGAAAAGACGAATGAATTACTAAGCGAACATGAAATTATGATGCAGGCAAAGGAACGTGCGGATGAGATTATTGCTCTTGCTGTTGAGCAGGCACAGGGGATTGTGGATTCAGCACAGATGCAGGGAAATGCTTATAAAGAGTCAGCGCAGCAATATCTGAACGATATGCTTGTGAATCTGCATGAAATGATATATAGCTGTATTGATTCTACCAATAAAAATACTTCCAAGTTTTTAGAAGCTTTAAATCAGGTAGGAATGACAGTACAAGAGAATCTTACGGAACTTAATCAGGAAGAACAAGAGG
>JAKQFQ010000374.1 GCA_029558315.1 Bacillota bacterium | reverse complement strand
ATTCGCGTAGAAGGCGGTAATGATGCAAATGTCGCTGCTCTTGGTGAAATGTGGCGAGGCGGCGGTAAAGGCCATAAGAACATGGTTGCTGTAACACTCGGAACCGGTGTTGGCGGCGGAATCATCGTTGATGGCAAGATTCTGACCGGCGCAACCGGTGCCGGCGGTGAGATTGGTCATATTCATGTGGAAGATAACGAAGAGGATGTCTGCGGCTGTGGTAATTGCGGTTGCCTGGAACAGTATTCCTCTGCAACAGGAATCGTACGTCTGGCAAAGAGAAGACTGGAAAAGGACGATCAGCCGAGTCAGTTGAGAAATGTGGAACTCTCTGCAAAACAGATATTTGATGCCGTGAAGAGTAAAGATGCAGTAGCAATGGAAATTGCTGATCAGTTTGGTGAGTATCTTGGCAAAGGCCTGGCAGCAGTTGCCTGCGTTGTTAATCCGGAGATCTTTGTAATCGGTGGCGGTGTGTCCAAGGCAGGTCCTGTCATATTGGATTATTTTGCTGCGCATTATAAGAAGCATGTATTCCATGGCAGCAGAGAAGCGAAGCTTGCGCTGGCTACTCTTGGCAATGATGCCGGAATCTATGGTGCAGCTAAGCTGGTACTTGAGTAGTTGAAAGGAAGTTGCATAGGGTAAGGAATGGATTATCCTATGCGTTAGATTGAATCATAGGAGAGCCGTCGGAGGATTGCATGTTAGAACAGTTATCAGAACTTATCGGAAAAGAAAATATTCTGACCAATGAACCAATGTCAAAGCATACATCTTTTCATATTGGCGGACCGGCCGGATACTATATCCAGGTCCGGACAAAGGAGCAACTGATTGGTGTTCTTCGCATACTGCAGGATAAAGGCAGCCCCTATTATCTTATTGGCAATGGGAGTAATCTTCTGGTTGGCGATGAAGGCTACGATGGTGTCATTGTCCGTCTGACAGGAGAACTGGCTGCAATCTTGGGACCTGATGAAGCCGGATACATCACTGCCGGTGCCGGAGCCATGCTCTCACAGGTGGCATATCAGGCAATGGAGAGCGGATTTAGTGGAATGGAATTTGCTTTTGGTATCCCGGGAACCATCGGTGGTGCCATCGTGATGAATGCCGGTGCCTATGATGGGGAAATGCGACTGGTGGTGTCCTCCGTGCGTCTGTTGCTGCCGGATCTTAGTGAAGTGGAAAAGAGCTGTGAGGCAATGGAACTGGGGTATCGCACCAGTATTCTTAAGTCAAAAGCATATGAAGGTGCCATCGTATTATCGGTGACATTACAGTTACAACAAGGCAATCGCACTGCCATCAAGGCGAAAATGGATGAATTCTCCAAGCTTCGTCAGAGTAAGCAGCCGTTGGAATATCCCAGTGCGGGAAGTACATTTAAACGTCCGAATGGACATTATGCAGGTAAGCTGATTATGGATGCCGGTCTTCAGGGATATCGCATTGGAGATGCACAGGTATCAGAGAAACACTGTGGATTTGTCATCAATCGGGGCAACGCAACGGCAGCAGAGGTTCGCGCGCTCATGCAGCAGGTCGAGGACGAAGTCTTTGAAACCACCGGAATTGAACTTGAACCGGAAGTCATTTTCCTTGGAAATTTCTAGATAGAGGGTGCTGCGCTAAAGCAAGAACCAATTAGAAGGAGAGTACGGATGAGATTTGTGATTGTAACGGGAATGAGCGGCGGTGGTAAGAGAACCGCGATGAAGATGCTGGAAGATATGGGGTATTACTGCGTGGATAATCTTCCGATTCCGTTAATTGATAAATTTGTGGAGTTGATTGTAACGCCTAACAGCGAGATTTCCAAGGTTGCGCTGGGGCTGGACGTGCGTGCGGATCAGAATTTTGCTGAGGCAGAGAGTATGCTGGCCCGCATGAAGAAGAATGGATATGCATTTGAAATTCTGTTTATGGATGCGTCGGATCAGGTGCTGATCAAGCGATATAAGGAGAGCAGAAGAATGCATCCTTTGTCCATGGAAGGCTGCGTGGAAGACGGAATTCTCAAGGAACGTGAGATCCTAAAGAGAATTAAGAAGAAAGCGGATTACATTTTTGATACTTCGAATCTGTTGACAAGGGTTCTGAAGGAAGAAATGGATAAAATATTTGTCCTGAATGAAGAGTATAATAACCTTATGATTCGAGTTGTATCATTTGGCTTTAAATACGGTATTCCGGCGGATGCAGATTTAATCTTCGATGTAAGATTTCTGCCGAATCCATTTTACATTGATGAGTTGAAGAATCATACAGGCAATGATAAACCGGTGCAGGATTATGTGATGAGCTTTGCTGAGGCAGAGGAATTTCTCATGAAGCTGACAGACATGCTGACATTCCTGATTCCGAATTATGTGAAGGAGGGAAAGCATCAGCTGGTTATCGGAATTGGCTGTACGGGCGGTAAACATCGCTCCGTAACACTGGCTAATGAAGTATTTGGACGTCTCAAGGATAAGGGTAAATATGGAATTACGATTACCCATAGGGATGAGAAGCTGACATAGAAGAGGTGAGGTAATGTCGTTTTCGCAACAGGTTAAGGATGAACTGGAAAAGCATATGAGTACCTCCAGGCACTGTCAGATAGCAGAAATGTCTGCCTACATTGCGAATTTTGGAGAGCTTGCTGCAGATGGAACGCTGATGATCAGAACGGAAAATGAGGCGATTATCAGAAAAACCTTTACTTTGCTGAAAAAAACGTATAATATATATTCGGTTGTCGAGGAGACAGTAACTACGCGTGTTGCCAAGGAAAAGGCATTCTGCATTATGATTAGTGACCCTATGCAGCGGGAGCATGTGCTGCAGTCGGTGAAGCCAGAGGAAATGCATGATCGTGCCGTATCCGGTATGCTTTTGAAAAATGCATGTTGTCGAAGAGCATATCTTCGAGGATGCTTCCTTTGTCTTGGCAGTATGAGTAATCCTGATAAAAGCTATCATTTGGAATTTGTGTGCTTTAGCGAGCCACAGGCCATGCAGGTACAGGAGTTACTTAAGGATTTTGAAATTGAAGCTAAGATAACCAGAAGAAAGAAGTATTTTGTGGTGTACCTAAAGGAAGGGGAAGCCATTGTGGAACTCCTGAATATCATGAGTGCGCATTTGGCTCTGATGGAATTGGAAAATCTTCGGATCATGAAAGATGTTCGCAATACCGTGAATCGTCGTGTGAATTGTGACACCGCTAATATTCAGAAGATGTTAAGTGCAGCGCAGAGACAGGTTAAAGATATTACCTATCTGAAAGAGCATCTTGGACTACAGACACTTCCGGACAGTTTAAGGCAGATGGCAGAGGTCAGGCTTGAGAATCCTGATATGCCACTAAAAGATCTGGGAGAAATGATGGATCCACCGATTGGTAAATCCGGCGTAAATCATCGTTTGCGTAAGTTGTCAGAGATGGCAGAAGATCAGAGAAACAGGTAATTCAATGAAAGGCATGGTAGTTAAATGAAGGAAAGAACAGTTACAGTGCAGATTAACGACGGATTAGATGCCGGAACCATTGCAGTGCTGGTACAGCGCTCCTGCAAATACACAAGTTCCGTTTATCTTCAAACAGAAGGCAAGAAGGTTAATGCCAAGAGTATTATGGGAATGATGAATATCGGGGTCAGCCGAGGCGGTGAAATCACCATAATCGTTGATGGTGAGGACGAAGATCAGGCAATGGAAGAGATTGCTGAATTTATTGAGAATGCGAAATAATTAGAAATATAAGCTATACAAAAATTTTTTTGTGATATATAATAAGCAAGAACAAAAGTTAGATTAAATATAGAAAGGATGAATATTATGTCATTAGTTACAACAACAGAAATGTTCAAGAAAGCTTATGATGGCGGATACGCAGTCGGCGCTTTCAACGTTAACAACATGGAAATCGTTCAGGGTATTACCGAAGCAGCTGGCGAATTAAACAGCCCGGTTATCCTTCAGGTATCTAAGGGAGCACGTGCATACGCTAACCACACATACCTTGTAAAACTTGTAGAAGCAGCTGTAGCTGAGAATCCTCAGATTCCTATCGCTCTTCACCTTGATCATGGTGATAGCTTCGAATTATGTAAGTCTTGTATCGATGGCGGATTTACTTCCGTTATGATCGATGCTTCTTCTAAGTCTTTCGAAGATAATATCGCTTTAACTAAGCAGGTTGTTGAATACGCTCATGCTCATGGCGTAGTTGTAGAAGCAGAGCTTGGTACTCTTGCTGGTATTGAGGATGAAGTTGTAGTAGAAGCAGGTAATGAGAGCTACACAAGTCCTGAAGAAGTTGAAGAGTTCGTTGATAAGACAGGCTGTGATTCCCTTGCAATTGCAATCGGAACATCACACGGTGCTTATAAATTCACAGCAGATCAGTGTACAAGAAATGCTGACGGAATCCTTGTTCCGCCACCACTTCGTTTCGATGTTCTTGAAGAGTGTATCAAGAGATTACCTGGATTCCCTATCGTACTTCACGGTTCATCTTCCGTTCCTCAGGAATTTGTTCAGATGGTTAACCAGTACGGCGGAAATATGCCGGATGCTGTTGGTATTCCTGAAGAGCAGTTACGTAAGGCTGCTACACTTGCTGTATGTAAGATCAATATCGACTCCGATATCCGTCTTGCTATGACAGGTAACATCCGTAAGTACTTTGCTGAGCATCCTGATCACTTCGATCCGCGCCAGTACTTAAAGCCAGCTCGTCAGGCTGTTAAGGAAATGGTAGCTCGTAAGATCGTTAACGTTCTTGGATCTAACGGTAAAGCTTAATATTAAAATATCAATTATTAAAGAGCATCGCGGTTGCGGTGCTCTTTTTGCGTCGCTTTTAAACTGTCCAGATGAATTTTGAGAAGTCATTTAGACTAAAAGTTACTTTTTAGGTCATAAATAATAGTATATGTAGAATAAAGTAGTGTAGTAGAAAATTACAATGTTGCTAAAACAACAAACTGATATATAATTTTGGTATCTTTATGAAAAATGAAGTCTGTAGCAACATAATAGAATAATGTATGCCACTTATTATTCATCATTCAATTTATGAATTACAGAAAAGAGGATTACTATGAAACAACTATCACAAGAGAAATTAGCTCAAATAGTCAAGGACAAGAGAGAAAAACTTTCTCTATCACAAGAACAATTGGGCAATAAGACGAAAATTAACAGAACAATGATAGGAAGAATCGAGAGAAAGGATTATATTCCTACGGTACCACAATTACAGGCTTTGGCTGAGACACTTCAATTTGAAGTTGATACACTATTTATTGAAAACAAACCTGCCGTATTTACAGCTTTTAGAGGGGACAATCTAACAGCAGAAGAGCAAGCGGGTGTTAACCATTTATTTGATATGATGGTAGCAGCCAAACAACAACTCATGTTAAGAGAGGCTTTAAAGGATGACAAGAGAGATTGAATTAACTGATGACCAGATAAATGAAAAAAAAGGAATGGTAACTTCAATTAGAAAAAATTTTGGTGTCTACCCGGATGTTCCGATAGCAAATGAAATTGTTCCGCATGTGAAGCTGAGGAAAGACAGAGCGGTTGTTGGTGCTAAAGTGACAGACTGCAATTCTTCCGGTTGCCCGCTCTATGAGAGCGGTATCCAGATTCTTACTCTGGTTGAGCTTCCCGATGGCTGTGCTTACTGCGTATCTGGCTAATCGGTATTTCGTACTAAACACAAGAAAAAGTATTCTATATTATAGATTCGGCATATTCCGAGGATCCCTATTTCATCTATCAGCTGGACGCTTCGGAGATTTCTACGTGGTATTCGATTAACACAATCAATGGTTATTCCGGAGAGAATAGATTGGAAATGATGGGATTATAAGGTACCACTATACCATTTCCACAGAAGCCCAAGAATCAACAGATGTATAGGATAGAACAGATAGAAGAAATACTTCATCTGACGTCCTCTGGTGCCGTTATAAAGCTTAATCGGAAGCAATGCTACCAATGCACAAACTTCCGATACACTAGAAAGCATGAGCACAGCAGTCCCCAAGATAAACTGTCGGATTGGTTTCGCACGCAGACGATACATTACGATGATTGCAAGTACACCAATTTCTGCATAATCCGTGCGTAAGTATATGGCAGCAGCCATACCAACAACGATGGCGAAAAGCTTCGAAAATTGTGCATTACTCCATGTGGCAGATTTCTTTATTCTCATCATCAGATAGAGAATAAGAAAGGCCAGTGTAGTAATAATAAATGCTACGAGGAAGATAGGATAATAGGCTTCTTCGTACATCAGTACGGGAATATTCATATAGCAAAAATTGTTAATCGCTTTTGCAATCAAGAAGGTAGCAGATAGGATTCCCAATATTGCAGGGATAATGAGCCATTTCTTCTCGTACCATTTTTCTTCAATCTGACGTATCAACCATATGGACAGTAAGCCTAAGAACAAAGTGAAGAATACATTCTGATATTCGGGATAGTACCATTCGTGCATAAATGCTAAGTCAAACGGAACTTCGGAAATAAGTGCAAACAGAAATAAGCGTAGCATGTATTTCCCAACATTTCTGGTATGTGTAAATCCTTCAATCAGTAGAAAGATAAAGATGGGAAATGCAATTCGCCCGATGCATCGCATAACCTCATAGATTACTACGGGTGCGCCGGTTAGGTTATTGGTTTCAATGTACATAATATAGAAAGAAGCCGCAATATGGTCAATCAACATGGTGATGATTGCAATCCATTTGAGTGTGCTTCCGCTTATTGATAATTTCTTTGTTTTCTCCATAGTTGTTCTCCTTGATGATGTAATAATATGATTAATTAGTGTAGCAGATATTGAGGGAGATGGGTAGAGAATTGCGGTTATAATGAAAGTATATTTTTGCTAGAAGTTATGATATAATAAAAAATTGTGAAATAGTATTCCATTATCGTTATTTTTATAAGTATCTTCAACCTGATGATTCCGGTTTTTGTTTTTGTCTGCATTGTAGCGTATTTTATACCGAAGCCGGAGAAGGAGAATCAAGTAAAATGGTATCTGTATCTGGGAATGTGCAGCTACGCTAAGCCTTTTGGTTGGATATATGGTTAGACATCAGCATGCTTATAACTATGATAATATGTATGATCCCGATGCAGTATTTATTGCTTGGATGATAGGGTTTCTGATTAATAATTATCCGAATCGGAAACAATCGGTAACAGAGGGGAATAACGAAAAGAGTATCAGGATCTTATTATGGCTTCGTATGATAGCAGGTTTCATACTGTGTAATATGTCCATCATACTATATCTGATTCAATTATAACGAGGAACGAAGGATGAGTATTACAGTAGCATTACTTGCATATGCAGAAGAAGAGAATTTGAAGGTATTGATACCTCAGATTAGAGAGAATATTGAGAAATGTCAGGAAGACTATGAAATCTTGGTAGTAGATGTGAATCCGGCACAAGATCATACCGAAGATGTATGTAAGGAGTATGGTGTCAGATATGTGAATCAGGAAGAACCACATTTTGGAGGTGCATTTCGTACCGCAATAAAGTATGCGAATAAGGATAAATTTCTGATTCTGGATAGTGATGGTTCTCATCTTCCAAAATATATTCCAAGAATTTATCATCGATTTGTTAAACAGAATTGTGATGTTGTCATTGGTTCTCGATATGTGAAGGGTGGAAAGACCAATGACAGTAAGATGTCGCAGATAATGTCGAAGATTTTGAATAGTACATTCCGAATTTGTCTTGGAATAAAAGCAAAGGATATTTCAACAGATTATCGTATGTATCGAACCGAACAGCTTAAAAAGGTTAGATTACAATGTGATAATTATGACGTGTTACAGGAAGTATTGCTTAAGCTTAGGCTAAGGAAAAAGAACTTAAAAATAGAAGAAGTTCCTATTTGCTTTGAAAAGAGAATTTTTGGAGAGTCAAAACGTCAGCTATTCAGGTTTATAGTAAGTTATCTGGGAACGTTATGCAGACTAATCTGTATTCGTATTAGTAAGCATGCATGAGGATGCATAGAGGGAAGCTGGTACGAAACACGAAGCAAGATGGATGGCACATAGAAGAGATTTGTACAAATTGGGAGGAAAGGATGAAACTATATCATTATAGAGGGCTCCTTTATTTAGGATTAGCGATATTCTTATCAGTCACTATTTTATTAATATATAACGTCTCTGCAAACCATGTAGAGAAGGTTGACCCCAGCGACTATATTGCAGAGGTATCTGTGAAAAGCAATATCGAGCTGATTTCCATGAACGAAGCAGAGCTTTGCATTGATGGCTGGTGTTATGAACCGGACACATTTTATGAGTTTTTCAATTATGGAGCCGGAGCTACATTACAAGGTACTTATCTGAATAATAAGTACGGAATTATTGTTGGTCAGGATTTGTATATATTACCAACACGTGCCGTAACAAGGGATGATATCTATGCTATCTTCTGCCCGGATTCAACCTTTGATTACTCCAGAAGTAAATGTGGTCTCAGTGCACATGTACCGGAAGCTCTGGAGGATAAGCTTGCAGCAGGTACCTATGAGCTGGTCATTGTGGTAACCCATCCGAACAAGGAACGCGGTATTGTATATACCGGTCAAATGGTGGAGGTGGGCAAATGAAGAAGATAGACAGAGGACAATGGAGAACCCTTCTATGCTGTGTTGGTATGGGGTTAGGTTTCTTTATTTTGAATTGGCCCTTAGTGGATCGGTATGATGATCTGGTATTTCGGTCAATGTATGAACAACAGAACGGATTGCTGGGATGGGCAAAACAATATGCGGAGATCTGGAGTGGACGAGTGATTACGCATGGTACGATGGTGTTATTGCAACGACTGCCGAATGTGTGTTTTCAGATAGTGAATTCGGTGTTTCTGTCCCTGATGATTTTCTTTGGAATTCGCTATACAGAAGATGCGAAGGGAAAATATAGGAATGCATTTATGATTGCAGCCTTTCTGCTTTTCTTATTCGTATTTACACAGGATATGTTAATTTATGCTGTATTCTGGAAGGCGGCAACGGTTTTGTATGTATGGGGTCTGGTTGGAGTATTTTTCGGAATATGGCCATTCTATCAGACTTACCTCGGTAGAAAAAATAGAATAGTGGATTATGTATTGGCATGCATTGGTCTTATCTATTGCAGTAATTTTGAACAGGCGGCACCGATTGCGATTGCAGTGGCTGCTGTATTAACGCTATTTACCTTAGGCAGGAAGAACAAGGTTCCGTTGATTCACTATGCAATGATATCAGGTACCATTGTGCTGCTGCTTATCTCTGTAACAGCGAAGGGAAATGCGGAACGAACGCTTTCCGAAGCCTTATTGTATATGCCGTATTATGATTCCTTCTCGTTTGGTGATAAGCTGCTGTTTTCCATTAACTATACTTTGAGATTCCTGCAGGAGCAGTGGGCGATTCTTCTTGCTCCAATCAGTGTCATAGCCGGTATCGTTGTGTGGAAGCGGAAAAATGCATGGAGTGTTAAACTGGTAGCGTTATTCCCGGCATTATACTACTGTGTGGTGTATCTCATAGGAAAGCAGAGTAAGATCTATACAGATCCGATAGAACCGCAGAAATTTGAAAAGTATCTTTTTACCTTTACAGAGTTTACCTATGAGAGATTCGAATTAATGCCGGAAGGCGTAATAAGTATGGTGATTGGTCTGACTGCATTTATTATTTTGTTCTTTCTTATCTGGCTTGAGGTATCTCCGAAGAAGGGCTTGCTGATGGGATTATTTTTCTTGGCATCCTTCTGCGACATTGCAATCCTTGGCATGTCGCCATCCATCTATGCTTCCGGAACAAGAGTCGGATTTATTGCGGGATTTCTGTTTTTGATGGTATTATTGTGGTTGGTTGGAGTTGCATTGGAGCAGCTTCAAGAAGATAGGGCAGGATGAGAATCGCGTTGGAATTATTATATAACCTTACAGAGGCGAAGCGACAATTCAAGCTACACGAAGTGAGAGCAGTAGCAGGTACTTGGGAAGGCAGTCAGGACACTCCCTATGTCTTTCTCAGCGATGATGCAGAGAAGCTCAAGGCATGTTACGGTAATGGTGGAGCAGTGGTTGCATTGCTTACAGAAGAGAATCGTAATCAGGATTTTGCATTTTGCCGGTATGCAGTTATGGATACTACTGCGATAGATGATGAATATGTTGATATGGTGTATTGTCGAACCAAGGGAATCCCGCTTGTGATTGCTGAGAGTGAACGTCTGGTTCTTCGTGAGCTTACGCCTAAGGACAGTGATGCCATTCTCCATCTCTATGAGGATGGGGAAGCAAGGAAATATTTAGGTGTATTCTATAATAGCCCGGATGAGATTCCTAAGGTCATTGACCGATATTGTAAGGAAGTGTATGGATTCTATGGGTATGGAATCTGGGGTGTCTATCTTCGTGATACCAATAAGTTTATTGGCTTGGTTGGATATACACCAAGAGAGAAGGGTTTGGAATTGGGGTTTGCGATAGACAGAGATTATAGATTACAGGGATATGCAAAAGAGGCTATTGAGATTTCTCTGGATTATGCCAGAGACTATCTTGGGGAGAGCAATATAAAGGCCTGTGTAAGTCAAATGAATGATAGAGCATTAAAACTACTCAATTATTTAGGATTTATTGAAATAAACCATTCAAATATTGCGGAATTGAGTCTGCATTTTTAATATTATAAACGTTGCACTAGATAGCAACGATTGATAATAACCGGTATTGATGCTATGATATCCATAGCAGTTTTTGTGCGCTACAAGGAGGTTGTGACATGGAATTCAGACCATTACCGATCGGGGTAGATGACTTCGAAAACATGATTACAAAGGGCTATTACTATGTGGATAAAACATGGCTGATTAAGGAGCTTTTAGATAAAAAAGGGGAAGTGAATCTTTTTACCAGACCCAGACGTTTTGGTAAGACCTTGAATATGAGTATGCTTCGTTATTTCTTCGAGAAGCCGATGGATGGGAAGAGCCGAAAATACTTATTTGATGGGTTAAAGATCATGGATGCCGGAGAAAAGTATACCAAGGAGCAGGAGCAGTATCCGGTGATTTCTTTGACATTGAAATCAGCGAAACAGCCTACGTGGGAGCTGGCATATACCTTGCTGAAACGGGAAATCTGCGCAGAATTTGATCGCCATAAGTATATCCTTGATGATGAACGCAAGAGTAACCGTATGGAACGATATCAGAGAATCATGCTGGCACAGGGAGATTTGGATGACTATGTTGATGCATTGAAGTATTTATCGCAATGTTTATGTGAGTATCATCAAAAGAAAGTAATCATTCTGATTGATGAATACGATGTTCCGCTGGAAAATGCATACTATACAGGCTTCTATGATGAAATGATTGGCTTCATCCGTTCACTGTTTGAGTCTGCACTGAAGACCAACCCTTATCTGGAATGTGCCGTAATCACAGGGTGTCTTAGAATCAGTAAAGAAAGCATCTTTAGCGGTCTGAATAATCTGGATGTGATTTCAATCCTGAATGAGAATTATGCAGAGCATTTTGGCTTTGTGGAAGAGGAAGTCAGGGCGATGCTGGCATTCTATGGACGGGAAAACAAGATGGATACCATGAGAGAGTGGTATGACGGTTATCGATTTGGAACTACCGAGGTCTATAATCCATGGTCTGTGATTAATTATGTCAAGAATTTGGCAGTTAATGAAAATGCATTTCCAACGCCTGCATGGTCCAATACAAGCTCTAACAGTATTGTCAAGGATCTGATCTATCATGCAAGTGGAGAAGTGAAGGAAGAGATTGAAGGGCTGGTGAATGGCAGAACCATAGAGAAGAAAATCCACGAGGATATCACCTATGGAGACATTCATGAGTCGGAGGATAATCTGTGGAACTTCCTGCTATTTACGGGATATCTGAAAGCAATGTCCATAAGGCAAGAGGGTGTAAACCGTTATGTGACCATGGGTATTCCAAACCTGGAAGTACAGAGTATATATGAGAACCAGATCATCAACTGGTTTCGCGACGAGATTAAGGTACAGGATCTGTCGGTTATGTATGCGGCGATGATGGAGGGAAAACCGGATATTTTTGAGAAGGAGATTGGCAGGCAGTTAAAGAAAACCATCAGCTACATGGACAATCATGAAAGCTTCTATCATGGCTTCCTGTTAGGCATTCTTGCCAATATCGATGAATTCAGGGTGAAATCCAACCGGGAGGCCGGAAACGGTCGCTTGGATATCTGTGTTCGAAATGATGATCTGGAGATGACACCGGCGATTTTGGAATTAAAGGTAGCAAAGAAATTCAAGGAACTCGACGAGGAAGCAGAGTCTGCTCTTTTACAGATCACAGAGAAGGGCTATGATGCACCTCTGGAGGAGGATGGCTTTACCGAGGTGATTCATTATGGGATTAGTTTCTTCCGCAAGCAGGTTCGGGTGAGGATGGAGAGAGAGGAGCTGGAATGATATTTTTATAGGTTCCTTATTGAGTATGGATAAATCTATAAAACATGGTAAAATGAATTAGCAATTTATGAATAATAGGAGAAGCGAATATCATGAATTCAGATTTACTTAATATAATCCAAAAGGATAGTATATATGCCATAATTCCTGCACGAGCAGGGTCTAAGGGCGTGAAGAATAAGAACATTCGTTGCTTAGCCGGTTATCCAATGATAGCATATTCCATAGCAGCCTGTAAGATGAGTAAGCAGATAGAGAGAATTATTGTATCAACTGATTCGGAGGAATATGCAAAGATTGCCCGATACTACGGCGCAGAGACACCATTTCTGCGACCGGCAGAGATTGCAGGTGATCAATCCACAGATATCGAATTCATGGAGCATGCGATTGACTGGCTTGCAGAAAATGAGAAGACAGTTCCGGAGTATTTTGTTCATATCAGACCGACTTATCCGCTTCGGCAGATTCGTGTCATTGAGGAAGCAATTAGTAAAATGTGTGAAGATGTTACGGCAACTTCTCTGCGTTCTGCACATCTGGCTTCCAACACCCCTTATAAATGGTTTAATATGCGTGATGATGGTTATTATAAGAGCATTCTTGATAACCTTACGCTTGATGAGGCCAATAATCCCAGACAGGCATTTCCGGATGTGTACGTTCCGGATGGATATGTAGATGTCTTACGTAGTGAATTCATTATCCAAAATGATCTGATGCATGGAGATAGGATGATCGGATATGTAGTTCCGGGAGGAATAGATGTGGATGCCATGAAGGATCTGGAATATCTGCAGTACTATATTAGGGATAATCAATCGGACATCTATGATTATCTGAAGGAACATTATCAGACATTAGATGAGATGAATAAATGACAACTGTGTCATAATATGGGACGAAATTACTAACGAACAGATGGGAAAATGGAATCATGAAAATATTGATGGTTGGTCTTGGAAGTATCGGACAAAGACATGTGAGAAATCTTAGAAGATTATATGGCGATAACATTGAATTTATTGCTTATCGTGTGCGAAGATTGCAGCAGACATTTTCGGATGCAATGAAGATTCGGGATGGTGTCAGCCTGGAAGAAGAATATCATATTACCTGTTATACGGATTATGAGGAAGCACTGGATCAGAATCCGGATGCGGTTTTTATCACTAATATTACAAGTAAGCATATGGAATGTGCATTGTCAGCAGCGAAACGAGGATATGATATCTTTATGGAGAAACCAGTGTCTGATTCCATGGAGGGCGTTGAAGAACTTAAGAAATTAGCGAAAGAGAATCAATGTGTTATATTCATGGGATTTCAGAATCGATACCATATCTGTACCAGGAGACTTCGAGAAATACTGGATTCTAAGGTGCTTGGAAAGATTGTCAGTGTAGATGCAGCTTTTTGTGAGCGTCTTACAACCATGCATACCTATGAAGATTACAGCACGACCTATATGGCGAGGAAAGACATGGGCGGAGGTCCGATACTGAATCTGCAGATTCATGATATGGATATCCTACAGTGGATTTTTGGTATGCCGGAGAAGTTAATGGCTGTTGGCGGAAAAAATAGTAATCTTAAGATTGACGTGGAGGATCATGCAGTTATTTCCTATCAGACCATTTATGAAGGCGCAAATGTTACAGTTACAACAAGGTCTGACTTCTTACAGTTCCCACCAACCCATCGAATCGTTGTGGTTGGAGAGAAGGGAAGGGTAGAACTGGATTATAATAAGTCCTCAGTTCTTCTCTATGTTGGAGATGAAGAACCGTCATTAGAGACGTACCCGGATTTCCAGAGAAATGACATGTTCTGTCAGGAGGAGAAAGATTTCTTTGCAAGCAAAGCGAACAGACAGGAATCTGCTATTCCATTGCAGGATGGCATAGATGGACTGAAGATTGCATTAGCGGCTAAGAAGTCAATAATGAATAGTGAGGCTGTTTTATTAAATGAAATTTAGTGAGAAATAAGCGATTAATAGAACTATTGTGAGGATGTTACTATAATTTAGAATAACAAAGAGAGGTTACTGCTATGAAAAAGAATTATATGGATCGATTCAGCTTAAAGGATAAGGTTATCATTATTACCGGTGGTGGCGGACTGATCGGAATGAAGCACGCAGAGGCTGTTATGGAAGGGGAAGGAATCCCGGTACTGCTTGATATTGTGGAAGCCGGTATGATTCGAGTAAAGAACTCTTTGTTGGAAGAGTATGGAGAAGGTGTTGTCGAGACTTTTGTTACAGATATCACAAAGCGTGAAGAATTGGAGAAGATTCGCGACGTCCTGATGGAAAAGTATGGTCATATTGATGGACTCATTAATAACGCAGCCAATAATCCGAAAGTAGAAGGCGGTTCTAAGAACCTGGCAGCAACCAGATTTGAGGAATTCCCGGTCAATATCTGGAAAGATGATCTTGCCGTTGGGTTGACGGGAGCGGTACTGTGTGCACAGGTATTTGGTGATGTGATGCAGAAACAGGGCAAAGGGATTGTAATTAATATTTCATCAGACTACGGATTGATTTCTCCGGATCAGAGAATCTATCGTAAGGAAGGCGTTCCGGAAGACGAACAGATTATTAAGCCAGTATCTTATTCTGTCGTAAAGCATGGTATTATCGGACTTACAAAATATCTGGCAATTTACTGGGCACAGAAAGGCGTTCGTGTTAATACCTTGTGTCCGGCAAGTCTTGAAAATGGACAGGATGAGGAATTTAAGAAGAAGATCTCCAATCTGATTCCGATGGGCAGAATGTCAAAGCCAGATGAATATGTCAATACGGTACTGTATATGTTATCTGATGCCAGTTCCTATATGACCGGTGCAACAGTGGTATTGGATGGAGGAAGGACAAGCTGGTAAGGACATATTAACATTGAAAAATGAGGGATAAAAATGGATTACGAGAGAATAATTGAAAATGATAATATACTAATACGTCCAATTAAGTATGAGGATACTTCAAAAACACAATAATTGGATAAAAACGAAGGTTGAAACAGGACTGGTAATTCAATATATTATCGTAAATAAAGATAATAACGAAGAGGTTGGATCTGTTTATCTAAGAAATATTGACAGAATAAATGAATCTGCAGAGTATGGATTCTTTATCGGAGAGGATCGGGCACGCGGAAAGGGTATTGGCACAGAGACTGCACGTTTATTTACAGACTTTGCATTAAAGAATTGGGGATTGCATAGAATATACTTGCGTGTTTTGGCGAATAATGTGCAGGCTTATAAAAGTTACAAAAAGGCAGGCTTTATAGAAGAAGGGAGACATCGGGACATGGTGAAGTTAAATGGTTCTTTTCAGGACATGATTTTTATGTCAATAATTTGTAACGACAGCGGGAGTGGAGAAAGAAAGTAGTCTGTCAAACAGAGATTGCGGTTTATAACCGCAAAACTAATTGTAATTTATTATAATTTCGGATATACTATGTACAAATGGAGGTGACAGCAATGATCAACAGACCAATGTATGTAGATAAAATTATGGCGTATGTGGATGCACCTTTTGTTAAGATTCTTACAGGAATACGTCGTTGTGGTAAATCCACGATTTTGAAGATGATTATGGAAAAACTGCAGAGGGAAAAACATATTCCGACCGATTGTATTGTCAGTTATCGCTTCGATTCCATGGAATACGAAGATATGACAGCAGCGCAGATGTTTTCTGAATTAAAAGGGCGATGTTCCAAAGAAGGTAAAACCTATCTGTTTCTTGATGAAGTACAGGAAATCGTGGGATGGGAAAAGGTGGTTAATTCACTTGTTTCCGATTATGATGTGGATATGTATATCACAGGCTCCAACTCGCGGATGATGTCTTCTGAGATTTCGACTTATCTTACAGGGCGTTACATTGCTTTTCGCATTTACACCTTGTCTTTTGAAGAATATCTTACATTCAAAGCGACATATGCAAAGGTTGGTGAACCAAGGAGTGAACTTGTAAACTATCTACGGTTAGGTGGATTTCCGGCAACACATTTGCAGGAATACTCTCAAGATGAGATTGATACGATTGTCAGAGATATTTACAATTCAACGATTTTTGCTGATATTGTCAGGAGAAATCAGATTCGTAAGATTGATCAGCTCGAAAGAGTTGTGAAATATACCTTCGGAAATGTGGGGAACACATTCTCGGCAAAGTCGATATCGGACTATATGAAGTCTGAGAACCGCAAGATTGACAATGAGACAGTTTACAGTTATCTTGAAAAACTTGAAAAAGCATACCTGCTTCATCGTTGTTCTCGTTACGATTTGCTGGGGAAAGAAATCTTGAAA
Source organism: Bacillota bacterium (assembly GCA_029558315.1). Lineage (GTDB taxonomy): Bacteria > Bacillota > Clostridia > Lachnospirales > Lachnospiraceae > NK4A136. The sequence goes on along the minus strand of JAKQFQ010000374.1, from coordinate 4,704 downwards.
ACACAGGAAAAATTCTATCTTGCAGATACTGCACTTCGATACAGTGTGATGGGGTATCATGAAGACAGTGTGGCATCAAGCCTTGAAAATATTGTATATTTAGAATTGTGCCGCCGTGGTTATACGGTTCAGATTGGTAAAACCCCGGACGGAGAAATCGACTTTGTAGCATCAAGACAAAACGATAAGATTTATGTTCAGGTGACGCAGGAAGTCAAATCGGATAAGACAGAGAAGCGAGAGTATGAACGCCTACTCGAAATTCGAGACAATTATCCGAAATATGTTCTGTTGACCAATGATTATGCCGGAGGAAATTATAAAGGGATAAAGACCATGCATATTGCCGATTTCCTTCTAAGCAGGGAATATTAACATTGCTTGGAGATGGAGCTGTGAATGATGGAGAAGGAACCTTATATAATTTGTATTACTGAACAAAAGGAAATTGCACAGGAAATGAAGCAAAAGGGTTTCCCGGTAATAGCTTTGTTAAATGACAGCAACAGAAATGATTTGACTTTTATACCATATGCAATAGAAGATCTATCTGTTTTAACGGATGATTATCTATCTATGGTATGGCATCATACAAAAGGGATACCACGGAAGATTGCGGAAACGAATCGGCTTATGATACGGGAGCTTGCAAAGCAGGATGCAGCAGGTATGGAACATCTTTGCGAAGATCCTTCCGTTTCCTCTTTTTTTCCAGAGTATTATGAAAACAGGTCTGATTTGGAAGAGTATCTGGATCAGTATTGTAAAAGGATGTATGATTTCCTGGGATATGGATATTGGGGAATTATATGTAAAGAAACAGAGGAGCTAATTGGAATTGTTGGATTTCATGGTGGCGAATTGGAGGATGGTGTTGAAATAGGATATGCAATTAGAAGTGATTATCAGAGAAATGGATATGCCTATGAGGCTTGTAGAGAAGTGTTGGCTTATGCAAAAAAAATGATAGATATACAAAAGGTATATGCTATAATAGACGAGACAAATGAGGCATCCGAAAGACTTTGTTTGAAATTGGGTTTTAAATGTATTTCTAGATTAAGAGAGGGAAAATACCTATTAGTTTATGCTTAACTGTATATCTTAAGTGATGTATGTTATAATGCGAAAAGTGCTACCAGTTATTACTATAGATTTTTGTGGAGGCGTTTAGGTGGAGCATAAGAAAAATGTATTAATCGTTCACAATTACTATCAGCAACCAGGTGGTGAAGATACTGTAGTTGCAAATGAGATGAAATTGTTGAAAGATCATGGTCATAAGGTCTACTTATATACGCGAAATAATAGTGAGATTAAAACATATTCCATAATACAAAAGCTAGGTATGTGTTTTAATACTTTCTTTTCTATAAAAACATATCATGAAGTAAGAGACATTATTATCAAAGAGAAAATAGATATTTTACATGTGCATAATACGTTGAACTTGATTAGTCCTTCCGTGTATTATGCAGGCTTCTCTTGCCAAATCCCTGTTATACAGACGATGCATAATTTTCGCCTACTATGTCCTGCAGCTACATTTTATAGAGATGGACATATTTGCGAGAACTGTATAAGTAGAGGTATAATGTGTTCAATAAAAAACAAGTGTTATCGTAATAGTCGAATTCAAACAATAGCGAGCGTTATGAACTTAATTTTGCATAAGAGTTTGGGGTCATATCGAAGAGTTAATTTTATTTGTTTAACAGAATTTAATAAAGACAAGCTTTTATATTTGAATTCAGGCAGAAAAGAAATTATTGATGAATCAAGAGTTTATATAAAACCTAATTTTACATTCGATGTAATTAAGAAACAAAACATTAACCAAGAGGATTATTATGTATTTGTCGGAAGACTAGAGGAAATTAAAGGAACAAAGGTGCTTTTAAAAGCATTTAAGGAGAATAAAAAGAAATTATTAATCATCGGGGATGGTGAACAAAGGAATACTATAGAGAAATATATCAGTTATCATAAATTGCAGAATATTACAATGACAGGGCAAGTAAGCCATGATCAAGTGAATGACATTGTACAAAAGGCAAAAGCATTAATCGTTCCTTCTCAATGGTATGAAACTTTTGGAATGGTAATTATAGAAGCATATGCTAATAGTGTTCCTGTAATTGCCGGTAATATTGGTAATATTGGTATGTTAGTAGATAATGGAGAAACTGGATGCATATTTAAATATAACTCTTGGAAATCCCTTAATCGGATATTGGAGAGAATAGAAATCTATAACAGTATGCAATTAAAAGAGAAATCTTACCAAACTTTTTGTGATAAATATTCAGAAGAAAGTAATTATACTATTCTAAAAGGGATTTATGAGAATGTACGAAAATAAGTATTCAATATATATCACCTGTGACAGCATTTCAAAAGAGGAGCAGGAACAGTTTGATACAGATAGAATTGATGTAGTGACAACATCACCAGAAGCAAAGAAAAGAGTTATTTGTATCAGTGATAGTAAACAAGTGCTTAATGAAATGATGGATAAACAAATACCGGTTATAGCTTATGTTCCTAATGATGAAGTTAGTGGAGAATTAATGTCTGCTCGTTATGCAATTGACTGTTTAAACGCAATTGATTACAATTATATAGATTTGGTATATCATAGGACATACATGTTACCGATGATGATAGCACAAACAGAGAGACTTATTATCAGAGAATTAAGTGAGAAAGATGCAAATCAAGTAAAACAAATATTTGAAGATAAATCGATAGCCAGAATAGCGACTGGTCTGTATAACGAAGAAGAAGAGTTAAAACATAGCTTGAGAAGATACTATAGAGAGAATTATCAATTCTTTGAATATGGATACTGGGGAATATTTCACAGACAAAATGATGAAATGATAGGACTAGCTGGATTTAGCAATAGTAGCGGAAACGAATGCTTAGAGTTGGGTTATGCTATTAGAACAGATTATCGCCATAAGGGATATGCGCAGGAGGCAGTTTTAAGTATTCTATCTTATATAACGAGGAAGAAAATGGGAAATACCATAGAGGCTGTTGTTGAGAAAGGAAATGTTTCGTCAATCAAACTTTTGAAAGCGGTGGGGTTTACAAGAGTAAAGGAAGAAATGATAGAGGATATGACATCATTAAGATACGAATATTGTAGATAAATTAGGGGGAAATGGTTATATGAAAAGCAAATTTCTTAATCAAAAGAAAATAAAAGTTATTATTTGTTTCTTACTAATATTTATTACGTCAATCAGTTATTACTATAGTGATTCAATGTCAATTACACGACAGGGTATAAATTTCTGGAAGGCACTTTTTACAGGAGATATTCTACACTACTATTCATTAAGTCAGATATCAGTTGAGCAGGGTGAAATGATACATTATGCAAATTATGATATGGTTCTCAATTTGCTAATTTCACTGTGGCAATTACCACTATTCATTCTAGAAAAAATAATTGGTGGTAATATTCTTCAATTCTATATTGCGAAAGTATATAGTAAATTATATTTAATTATTCTCGTATGGTGGACCGGAAAAGTATTACAAAAGATAGGAAAACAGATGAACTATGATGATGAATCTTTAGATAATCTTTTCCTCATGTATATTTCAGGAATAACCATATTCACAACGGCAGGGGTAGTTGGACAAATAGATTTATTTGGAATTCTTTTTATTTTATATGCTTTGTACTATTTATTATGTGATAAAAAGAAATTATTCATGTTATTCTTTATACTTGCAGTTCAATGTAAGTTTTTTGCCTTGTTTATCCTTACTCCTGTAATTCTTCTACAGGAAAAGAAAATATGGAAGTGCTGTATTGAGGTAGTAATACCTTTGCTTGTTACAGTAATTATTGCGTTGCCGTTTAAACTTGCAGATCCGCTTGGAGTCGCAGGAAAAGGAAGTAGACTGTCTGAAATGGTGGAGTATATGTTGGAAAGTAAGATTTACTTTTTGGGTTATACAATACCAATTATCTTCATTACATATATTGCAGTCTGTATTATTGCATACTATCTTGAAATATCAGAAGAAAAAGGAAATTGGTACATTTATTTTGCTTATTTAGGATGTTTAGTATTGTTCTTACCAATGAAAACATATCCCTATTGGTTTATCTATTTCCTACCATTTACATGTCTTTTCTTTTTTATAAATACAAAAAAGAGAAAAAGAAAGCTTTTTATTGAGACAGTATGTTCATGGGCATTAGCTGTTGGGTATATTCTTAATAGTTATTGGTGCTTTAGTGCATTTGGAGTTATGTGGGTAAGCAAAGTGTTTCAGACGGAACGAGATTTTATTGCATTAAGTAATATATGGGATAAATTTGGACATGCATCCTACTATATGGCATGGACAATCACATATGCACCGTATGTAATCCTGCTAATTCTAATTACAATATATTATAATCCCAAAGTGCAAAAGAAATTGACATGTGATGACAAAGGAGAGGATATTTCGAGGGGATTAACAATTAGGTTAATAGGAAATTTTCTGATATGTAATGTAGGACTTATACTATTTCTACTGGCACAAATAAATATATGATAGTGTCAAATAAGTTATGAAAAAAATGAGCAAAGAAAAAAGGCTCAGATGAACCTTGAAAACGGTAGATGTTTTAGGTTGTGGTAGCTGATCGCCACCCTTGATTGCACGAAAAAGAACTGCTGAAGGGTACTTACC
>JAKQFQ010000373.1 GCA_029558315.1 Bacillota bacterium | reverse complement strand
GGTAAGTACCCTTCAGCAGTTCTTTTTCGTGCAATCAAGGGTGGCGATCAGCTACCACAACCTAAAACATCTACCGTTTTCAAGGTTCATCTGAGCCTTTTTTCTTTGCTCATTTTTTTCATAACTTATTTGACACTATCCCTTTTTGATTATTCTCTAATTACTGTGTAACCTGCTGCCTTTAACAGCCGATTCATAACAGCCTGTCCAAAACCTTCCCTGGAAAAACTCTCTGAATAGATTACTGTAACTCCCTCTTCATCAAATTCTCTAAGTATTCTGTATAACCTTCTCGCAATCTCATGTTCATCTTCTCTGCTGCCGGCGCTTTTCACCACGTCAGCCTTCATTTGGGCAAATGTTTCATCCGTACAGAGAATGCCTGTTTTCTCTCCTCGTTCCTTCGCCTCGGCAATCTTTTGATTAACAACATTTACCACTTCATCCGGCTCACCCTCTACTAAAGTCAGCGCTCCCTTGGGTGCATAATGTCTATATTTCATTCCGGGTGCCTTTGGAGCCTGATTCGTATCACAACGCATCAAAGTGACATCACTGTCAACTTCATCCAGTACCCGAAGCAGCATTTCCTTCGTAATATAGCCCGGGCGTAAGATTGTGGGCGTACCACCGGTAAGATCTACAATCGTTGATTCTACACCGATTCCAACTTCCCCACCATCTAGAATCATTTCGATTCTACCATTCATATCATCCCTGACATGCCTGGCTAAGGTCGGACTTGGCTTACCTGAAGTGTTGGCACTGGGTGCCGCAATATAACCACCGGCTGCCTCGATAAATGCAAGTGCAACCGCATGATCCGGCATACGAATTGCTACAGTATCCAGTCCACCTGTGGTTTCATAAGGAACAGAATCGCTTTTATTAACAATCATTGTTAAAGGCCCCGGCCAGAACGTCTTAGCCAGAAGCTCTGCCTCTTTGGGAATGTCAGTACAGATTAACGCCATACTTTCCCATTTACTAATATGAACAATCAGTGGGTTGTCGGAAGGACGTCCCTTCGCGGCATAAATCTTCTTCGAGGACTCCGGGTTCAATGCATCGCCACCAAGTCCATACACTGTTTCTGTCGGAAATGCCACAAGTCCACCGGCCCGAATAATCTTGCCAGCCTCCTCCATTATTGTAGAATCCACTTGATTGGCATTAAGCGTCTGCATTATTGTCTTCACTTGCTTCTCTTCCCTTCATATATATAGCTCTATTATAACCTCTTTAAATGCATTTGGGGCATCATCATTCGTCCTCAAGCAATGACTTTTTAAAGTATTATAGCATAGGAAACTGCGTGGTACAATAATACTCCTTTAATCCAAATGTCTTTCATACCCTTATTACAAAGACTCCTACAACAATCGTATCTCATCTAACCTTCCTTCATTATATCGACATAATCAAGAATTCCTGCGGTAATTGCATTTACCATTTTCTCCTGATACTCCTCCGTGCACAGTAATTCTGCCTCCTCATAATTAGAGAGAAATCCACACTCTACAATGACAGTAGTTGCAGGCGTCTTCTTTAGCAAATAGTATGTATCATTCCCTTTGGCTACACGATGATTGGCAGGATCTACGTCCTGAATCATCCGATTCTGGATACAGTCCGCCAAAGCGTTACCTTCCGCACTCGTCTCATAGTAAAATACCTGTGCGCCTTTAATTGACTCTGCAGTATAGCTGTTCTGGTGAATGCTGATGACGAGTAAAGGGGCCGTCTCTTCGATTAAACGAATCCGGTTCTTTAGATCCTGCACCTTGGTATTGGACGCGGAATCTTCATACAGCCCATAGTCTCCGTCTCTGGTCATAATGACATAGTACCCCTCCTGCTCCAAAGCACTCTTTAGGAGAAATGCCATCTGCAGATTAATATCTTTCTCATAGATTCCATTAATTCCTACTTTTCCGGAGTCCATGCCTCCATGGCCGGGATCAATGATAATACAATCCTGCCCCGGTTGTCTTTGGGCCGGAATTGTATTAAACGAAACTTCCTGTCCGGAAATGCTGCTTACTCCTGCATCCGCCTCTTGTGTGGTAATATCTGCCAGTTTTCTGGCGAGCAACAATAACCCCGCAACAAGAAGCACTCCCATCACAATTTGAATTCCTTTGCCTGGCTTTGATTTCAGAACACTAAACAAATCTTCCTACCACCATTCCTGTGGCACCATACCACTGCGTTTTGCTATGTCTAAATTTATGCAGAAACAGCTTATCCTTATTCCAACGTCTTTACCTCCTTAACATACGCTGCATACGAGCATTTTTTCTAATATACAAAAAGCCCTCTGCAAATTGTAGAAGGCTTTTAAGGGGAATAAAAATATTAATTGGAATAGGCATTAATAATGTTCCATGCTGTATCATCTTCAAGGCCCAGCTTCCATGCTGCAACCCCGGCCAAATCATATTGTTGAATCACAGCAAGCTTCGTGGTCATTGACTCATCATCCTCCAGCCATACCTGATAGTATGCTGTTCCATCTTGAAAATCAATGTAGTACTGGCAGAGAGTATCATCCCAGACCGGTGTAAGGTTGCGATCCGCTACCCATGCTGCTGCTGTCTCCATTCCAACAGCTTCACTGCTTGTCTCCGCACCTTCCGTTCTCCAGATTCTGGTATAGAACGGCACAGCACAAATCAATTTATTTTGTGGAACCCCCAGTGTAAGCATATCGCTGATACCTTTCTCAACAAAATCCAGAGAGGCTGTACTTCCGGCTTCTGACCCCGCCCAGTGTTCATCATATCCCATCATGATGACATAGTCTGCGACATATCCCTGCTCTTTAAGATTGTAGTATCGGTTGCCTTCATTAGGTACATAATTATCAATCGACAAAACCAGACCATTGTTTCTGGTCGCAATTGACAATTCCCTCAGAAACTGAACAAAATGTGGTGCTGTCTTACTGTCAATCTCTTCGCAATCTATATTGATTCCATCAAATCCATAAGTATTGGCTTGACTGATTAGATTATCGATCAAAGTTTTCCTGCTGATAGAAGAGGCGAATAAAGCATATTCGTCAAAATCATTGGTCATATCTTCCATCAATGCCCACACCTGAAGTCCATTGGCATGCGCTGTCTCAACATAGTTAGCATTAGCCAGACTGGTAAAGGTTCCCTCCGCACCGTCAAGATAAAACCACGTCGGTGATACCACATCCATTCCAGTCGTTCCCGGGAGAAGGCTCGTTAAGCCGGTTCCGTCATCCTCGCTGTAAACCTGATGAAATCCTATCTGGATATCATTACCGCTAACAGCCTGTTGGTAGTCATTCTCAGGCTGATATGCACCAGTTGTCGGAGTATCTGCAACCTCAACATAATCTGCCAGTTTATCATTTTCTACATATCCAATATATCCATCTGCTGTCTTTACCTTGGTCCAGGTCTCCATTACTTCCAAGACAGTAACCTTTTCCCCTGCAGCAATCTGTCTGAGAATCGCACTCTTGATACCACCCTGGTAACGAACCTGCGTATCTTTCAGAATCTCAGCCTCTCTTCTGGTTCCCCATTGTGTATAGACCTGCATACGATTGGGTTCTGGGAAAAATTCATAAGAAAAATCAGCAAATTTCTGGACATAATCTGCAGCAATATATAAAGTACCATCATTGTAGTAGCGGGCAATCTGATAATCCACAGGAGTACTGCTGCCTGCATACTCAAAACTGTTCTCACCTATGTTGACCTTATAAATATCCGTAGAAGTTGTATAAAGCAGAATTCCTTCTTCATCATTGACATAGAATCGATCTGTAAATAAATCACTTATCGTACTAATTGAAAAATAAACTGTTCCATCAAGCAGCTTGCCGCTTGACTCAATTCTCTCATCCTGCAGAATAATAGCTATATCATCTTCTGAGAATAACTGGTAATACTCATTCAAATCTGCCGTCTCTACAGAATAACTGTATTTATCTGGATACAATAGAGCCAGCAACCAGTGAATGCCGATCTCTTCTCCATTGTTCATACTTTCTTTAATCTTTCCACCAAATGCTATCAGTGCAATAATAATAATGAGAACGATTGCAACAAGTATCGAAATGACTTTATGTTTCCATTGTTTCATTCTAATAACCATGCCTTTCCTTCATAGTGCATCTTGCTAAACCAGCACTTTGTCTTCTTACCAACAGTTCTCATTATAACAGACCAGAAAATTATCGTCATCAACAATTTTGACAGTTTAAGGCTAAATATGTCTGAGAAGGTCTTTTGCCCTGTTTTTTCTTATGAATAGGATTGTCAAAACTGTATATGATTTAGAGTAAGATTTTAATTGCCAAAAGCAGATAGTCTGTGAAACTATTTCATGAACTTACCCTTCCTTCAGACGAATTATTCTGGTCTGATAAGATGTGCGAATTGTACCAAATGAAAATTAACGTATTATTTTGCTAAAACAACTATTCGGTATCTCATGTTCTGGAAAATTTAGAAAACCGATCAAGCACTTAGGCTTGTAAGACTTCACCGCGTATGACTGCGGTCTTTAGATTCGGAACCAACGCCCGAAAGATTTCATATAGATACAATAAGAATGTGACTTTAATGCCTCCGTTCCGGTACTGATTATCCGCAAAGACATCTTATGTCAGATATTATAGAAAATTTTTCTTTATTTGGCAAGACTTTTGTAGTAAAATTAAGAATCTTTTGTGAATCTGTCAGTATGTACTATTGACGAAAGATACTGCAAAAAGTATACTATAGTAACAAAGTCACACTGGAAGTAGGTCCTTGAATATAGGAAAGGATGTGATGATTTATGAAGATTGAGAAAGTGAATGACAATCAGATAAGGTGCACGCTAACAAGAGAAGATCTTGACCAGAGGCAACTCAAAATCAGCGAGATTGCTTATGGCAGCGAGAAGGCCAAATCCCTTTTTAAAGATATGATGCAGCAGGCCAACTATGAATATGGATTTGAAGCAGAGGATATTCCCTTGATGATAGAAGCAATCCCCATGAATACAGGATGCGTTGTATTTATTATTACCAAGGTGGATGACCCGGAAGAACTGGATACCAGATTTTCCAAATTTGCTCCTTCAATTCATGAGGATGATGTGTATGAGGATGATGCATTTGTCTCCGATACTATTGATGAGGTAATGGAGAACATGCCAGAAAATGCGAGTGATGTGTATGATCTCTTCAGAAAAATTACAGGTCGAAAACCTGCATTACCTGAAGAATCAGTAAAATCCGGAACCTCTACAGATAAACCTGCTGTTTATGGCAACCGTATTTTCTCATTTGATAACTTAAGCGACCTGACCAGTGTGGCAGGCATATTAAAAGGATACACTTCCGGTGATAGTATTTTGTATAAGAATACACGTAATGGTAAATATTATCTGCTTTTGTGTCAGGAATACTATAATCAAAAGGACTACGTTCACGTATGTAACATTCTGATGGAGTATGGAACTCCTGAAGTCTCCACGGCCTCGATTGAAGCATATATGGAGGAGCACTACGACACCATTATCGGTTATGATGCATTGCAGTCGTTAGCGCAGATATAGTATCACTCTAAATCGTGGATAGATTTCAACACCATATAATTTAACGTAAACAGTCTTATGCATTAAAACACCCCCGTTCACATGGACGGGGGTGTAACTTTATATCAACTCCATTATTTGTCTTGCAAAATTGCAAGTGTAACTTTATATCAACTCCATTATTTGTCTTGCAATAGCAAGTTCTTCATTGGTTGGTACAATCATGACGGTCACTTTGCTGTCGGGATTAGATACTATCAAATCCTCCCCCCGAATCTTTAATTTCTCATCATCTACGGTTACTCCCAGGCAATCCAGATAGTCACAGATTCCTTTACGTACACTATAATTATTTTCTCCACAGCCTGCTGTAAAGGCAATGATATCAATCCCCTGCATTGCAACGACATAACTGCCAATATATTTGGCAACTCGATAGCAATAGGTCTCCAACGCATTCTTCGCCAATTCATTTCCTGCCTGTGCCGCCTGATCAAGATCTCTAAAATCACTGGACAGATAACCAGACAATCCAAACACACCGGATTTCTTATTTAAAACCGCCTCTATCTCTTGCAGACTCAGACCTTCCTTCTCGCTGATATAACTGATAATGGCAGGATCAATATCTCCCGAACGAGTACCCATCAGCAGTCCCTCCAACGGCGTCAATCCCATACTTGTATCAACACATTTTCCATACTTGACTGCGGAAACACTTGCTCCATTGCCAAGATGACATACGATAATCTTTAAATCCTTTCTGTCCTTTCCCATCATTTCTGCTGCATGTCTGGACACAAAGTCATGACTGGTTCCATGAAAGCCATATCGACGCACCTTATGTTTTTCATAATACTCATAGGGAAGTCCATACAGATATGCTTTCTTGGGCATCGACTGATGGAACGCCGTATCAAAAACTGCAACCATCGGTGTACCCGGCATATTCTTCCTGCAGGCATCAATACCGATCAGATTAGCAGGATTGTGTAATGGTGCCAATGCACTTAATGCATCAATATCTTCAATCACCTTATCATCAATCAATACCGCACTGGTGAATTTCTCTCCACCATGAACCACTCTATGACCGACTGCTCCAATCTCAGACAGAGAATCAATCACTCCATGTTCATGATCTGTCAGTGCTTCTATCACCAGTCGCACTGCTACATTGTGATCCGGCATGGATTCCTTTTTCTCAACTTTATCCCTGCCCGGCACCTGATGCGTCAGGCTGCTTCCATCAATACCAATTCTTTCTGCCAGTCCTTTTGCAAGAACTGCTTCTGAATCAGAATCAATCAACTGATATTTCAGAGAGGAACTACCGCAATTAATTACAAGTATCTTCATAACTCAATCTCCTCATTTCTAACTGTTGTTCTATTTAGTATGCTTTGCCCCAGTAAACCATCTTGGTTGCCGGCTTGCCACAGCATACACAATGATCGGAAATCTTCTCCTGTTCAAATGGCATACATCTGCTGGTTGCCGTGGTATCTTCTTTAATCTTATCTTCGCATGCCTGATCGCCGCACCACATAGCCTTAACAAATCCCGGTTTGTTGTTGATGACATCGCAAAACTCATCATAGTTGGCTGCCTGATAGGTATGTGCCGCAACATGCTTTCTTGCTCTTTCCAGCATATCCTTCTGGATGGTATCTAAGATTTCACGAGTCTTTGCCTCTAATTCTGAGAGTTCAACTTCAATCTTTTCTCTGGTATCACGACGAACGACGATACATTTACCTGCCTCGATATCCTTTGGTCCGATCTCGATACGGATGGGAACACCACGCATCTCCTGCTCCGCAAATTTGAATCCCGGACTCTTATCGCTGTCATCAACCTTGACTTTGCATCCAACCTTTAACAGACGTTCTCTTAACTCCTGCGCCTTTTCCAGCACGCCTTCCTTCTTCTGCTGAATCGGAATCACCATTACCTGTGTCGGTGCAATCCGAGGAGGAATCACAAGTCCGGAATCATCACCGTGAACCATGATGATACCACCAATGATACGGGTACTCATTCCCCAGGAAGTCTGGTGACAATAATGCAACGTATTGTCCTTATCTGTATACTGAATGCCAAATGCTTTCGCAAATCCATCGCCAAAGTTATGGCTGGTTCCAGACTGTAATGCCTTGCCATCGTGCATCAATGCTTCTATTGTATAAGTAGCTTCTGCTCCTGCAAATTTCTCCTTGTCGGTCTTACGTCCCTTAATTACAGGAATTGCAAGCACCTGCTCGCAGAAATCAGCATATACATTTAACATCTGGACTGTTCTGTTCTCGGCATCCTCTGCGGTTGCGTGAACAGTGTGACCTTCCTGCCATAAGAACTCACGGCTTCTAAGGAAAGGTCTTGTGGTCTTCTCCCAACGTACGACAGAACACCACTGATTATAACACATGGGCAGGTCACGATAGGACTGCACTTCATCTTTATAGAAATCACAGAATAAAGTCTCGGAAGTCGGTCTGACACAAAGTCTCTCCTGCAAAGGTTCCAATCCACCATGGGTTACCCATGCCACTTCCGGGGCAAAGCCTTCTACATGATCCTTCTCCTTCTGTAATAAACTCTCAGGAATAAAGAGCGGCATATAGACATTTTCCACACCGGTCTCTTTGAATTTGGTATCCAGTTCATGCTGAATATTTTCCCACAAAGCATAGCCTGCCGGCTTAATTACCATACATCCCTTCACGCTCGCATAATCAATCAGTTCTGCTTTCTTTACAACATCAGTGTACCACTGTGCGAAATCTTCTTCCATGGAAGTAATTGCTTCCACGAACTTCTTATTCTCTGCCATTTCTGCCTCCATACTGCAACTTATTTTATCTCATAACTCACTATGTAGAAGTTTAGGATTTTCCTTGGTCTTTGTCAACCGCATTTCTCATGAATTGCCTGATAAAACGGTTCTTCACATCAAATTATCTCGACCATGTTCCATCTTCTCTCCTCTGCTCATTGAAAAACCTCCATACTAAACAGATTTACCCCTCCAAATAGTATTTCAACACTTTTTTTGTCGTTGGATGCATGAACTCCAAATGATTCGCCTTTAATTGCAAGGTTTTGTATCCGTTATCCTTTGCCCAGGCAATTGCCTCTGCTGTACCATATTTTAAGTCACCCAAGATTGGACATCCTGCATGCGCAAGCTGCACTCGAATCTGATGATGTCTGCCGGTGTAAAGGCAGATTTTCAGACGTTGTGCTTTGTCCGTCTCTTCGATGACTTCATAGGTTAACTTTGCAGTCTGTGATCCATTCTGCTTCCTGACTACCTCAGACAGATTCGTTCTGCCGCTTTTTAGTATTTCATCCATCAGCGTCCCGCTCTGTTCTGGCATATGTCCAAAAACTACGGCTTCATAGTATTTCTTCATCTTCAGCGACTGCGCCTTACTGTCTCCACGTGCCTGATCACTAAGCGCAGCAGCACTTTTCGCGTTTTTGGCAAATACAATAATTCCCTCTACCGGCTGATCCAGACGATGAACCACACCAAGATAAGGATCTTTTTCTTTTGTCTTTATACTCAGATAATTTTTTAGTTCGCTCACCATATCGGGCATGCCGATTCCAGCAGTTTGTACTGCAATTCCTGCCCTCTTATGGCATACGAGCACATCATTATCCTCAAATAATATCTCTGTTATCACTGGTTTCCTCTACATTTTAAAACGATAGCCTACACCCCATATTGTTTCGATGTACTGTGGCTTGGAAGACTCTTCTTCTACTTTTTCACGAATCTTTTTTATATGAACGGTAACGGTGGCAATATCTCCAACAGAATCCATATCCCAGATTTCGCGGAACAGCTCTTCCTTGGAAAAGACATGATTGGGATGCTCTGCCAAAAAACACAGCAGGTCAAATTCCTTTGTCGTAAAGCTTCTCTCCACATCTCGAATAAAAACCCGTCTGGCCGTCTTATCAATCTTGATCTTCCGAATCTCAATAACATCATTCTTCCGATGCATAACCTTCATCAAACGATCATAGCAGGCAAGGTGCGCCTTTACTCTGGCAACCATCTCACTTGGGCTGAATGGTTTTGTCATATAATCATCCGCGCCAATGCCAAGCCCTCTCACAATATCAATTTCATCTGTTCTGGATGAAATAATCATGATGGGAATTTCTTTCTCCTCGCGGACTCTTTTACAAATCTCAAATCCATCCACCTTAGGAAGTCCAAGATCCAGGATTAACATATCATAGTCGCCCTTAAGTGCTCTATTTAATCCGGCATCTCCAGAACCAACCGTATCAACCTGATACTCATTCATCTCCAAATAATCCTTCTGTAAGTCTGCGGTATCATTGTCATCTTCAATTATAAGGATTTTACTCATTTACACGCTCCATTCTTTCCCCTGGATTTATAATTATAACATATATTTTTAGATTTAGGAAAGAATTAATGCTTTTTTCTTAATAAAATTTAGCTTTTTTACAGATTTTAGAAATCTGGTGATTCTACGAAATCAATAGAAATAAAAAAGAAACCTCGATATGCTTATCATTAATCGTTTCTTTCCTTGTCCTTCGTTCATACTTCAAATCCTCATAAATTCTTTCCTTAAATTTTCATTCGCAGACAGTATAACGCAGCACCCTCTCCTTGACATCTCAGTTCTATACCTGTTTTACACCGTTTCCCACGCCTTACAGTGCCTCGTTTTCTCTTACCTAAAAATACCGGTCACAATCCTAAGACTGTGACCGGAGAGAGGGGAGTTATGCGATTGCAATATATTTCTTCTCTGGAATTGCAGGTTTCTTTTCTTCAGTTGGAAACTCCAGCGTTAGAATTCCATTGTCGAAATTCGCCTTGATATCTTCTTCCGTTACATGCTTACCTACGAAGAAGCTTCTGCTGCATTCGCCGCTGTGACGTTCATGGAAGATCACATTTCCTTTCTTGTCTTTCTTCTCATTAGACGCATCCTTCCTTGCGCTGATGGTCAGGTATCCCTCCGTCAATTCTGCCTTAATGTCTTCCTTACGATATCCAGGAAGTTCAATCTCCATATGGTATTCTCCGTCTTTTTCTTCGACATCGGTCTTCATAACCTCTGCCGTCTTCGACATTTCAAATACCGGCATACCGAAGATACCATCAAACAGGTTATCCATTGCTCTGTCATTAAAAATACTGGGTGTAAACATAGGTCATTCCTCCTTATTTTACTTATGTCAAGATGTCGAATTAACATCTCTCTTTGTTTGTTCTACAACAGTTATAACATGATTTGTTAGCACTGTCAAGGGGTGAGTGCTAATTTTTTCATTTTTTCTCAACACTTTTTTGGATTAAGACGCTAGTTCAAGCTTTCATATAAATCTGCCATAGATAATGAGTCTCCGACCTATTTATATAATAAGAGAGCAAAGTCAGATGTTTTTCTTTCTCTTACTCCCTACCTCAGATATTTCTATTGGTTTCTGTTCACAAAAGAGTAAGGAACAGCTTTTTCTTGTTCCTTACTCCTTGTTTCTTCTATTTAATAGGAAGTGTTTTTTTTCCATTTCTAATCTTGTTTAAAAACTTATTCATAAAAAATCTCCTAATTCAAATTTATTTAGTATAATTTTCAGTTCTATAATATCATAAAAAAAAAGACTGCTACGAAATTTCAAGTGATTACATAACCTCTACTCTTTTGTCCATCAAATCGTGCAGCTATGTTATAATAGGCTTGAAAATATAGGTGTAAAATCAATTATTTCTTTCCTGCTTACAGCAAGAGATGCTTATCCTCGCCATTCACAACAAAAAAAAGACCATTCACAACATAATAAACATATATTTTATCAATGTCATTTAGTTAACCAATTTCAAATTAAAATCCAGTGGTTTTCTTTCAGAGAGA
>JAKQFQ010000372.1 GCA_029558315.1 Bacillota bacterium | reverse complement strand
GGTAAGTACCCTTCAGCAGTTCTTTTTCGTGCAATCAAGGGTGGCGATCAGCTACCACAACCTAAAACATCTACCGTTTTCAAGGTTCATCTGAGCCTTTTTTCTTTGCTCATTTTTTTCATAACTTATTTGACACTATCTATGTGACTGCATTGGCATAATCAGTCCAACGCTGCCGATTGGCCTGTTATCTTCTTTCAAACAAACTGCATAGGTCTCCGGTGCCGAAAGAACATTTCTGATAATGGACAGGCTGTCTTTCACACTCGTGTGAACCGGCCAGCCGGCAATCGGACCAACCTCTGGATTCTTGGCATATTCATATAAACTCTCTGCATCGCCTTCCTCCCATGGACGAAGGATCAATCTTTCTGTTCTAAATTCCATTTCTATTTTCCTCCATAATAAGTATCGTTTATTGTACTAATTGTTTTCTAATATGCGAAGTGATTGACTGCATTGTTTCAGGACTCATTTTAACGATACGGCTCCACATTCGTACTCCCTGATAAACGTATAGGATTACATTGACAATTTCTTCTACCACGACCGGCCTGAATTCTCCTCGTGCAATACCATACTCAATCAGAGAAGTCCATTTATCCTCACCTAACTTATTGAATTCCTCCATCCGTCCTGTCGCGACATTGCCGGTATATTCATACATGGCAAGACTTAAGGAATCTTCCGGGTGGTTCATCTCATCCTCCATCAGCAATAATGCATTCTCCAGTATCGTTACCGCACACTCCCCCTTTTGCATTTCCTCCGCAAAATTCATTTCTTTCTTCTGATTCATCTTTACAAGAATTGCTTCAAAGATTTCCTGCGTACTTGCAAAATGACTATATAGTCCACCTCTGCTTAGTTGTGTTGCTTCACAAATATCCTTCATCGTAATGGCATTGAATCCATTGTGGGCAAATATTGCATACGAAGTCTCAATAATAAATTCTCTTGTCTTATCCTTCTTAGAGCCCATGCAGCTTCCTCCTTTTTCATTACCGACACCAGTGTCGATTTCTAAATTATAGACACGCGTGTCGATTTTGTCAAGAATATATTCAACTCTCTTCTCCCAGTTTTTCGCTTCGCAGTGAAATATATTAAGCTAAGCCGCCATAACTGCTTGGTATGAATAACAAAGACAGCAAAGGGGGACAACTAAGATAGCTGCAGAATCAGAGACGAGGTAACCCAATGAGACAGTTCTACTATAATGGCAACATTATCACCATGGAAGGCTCTATTATAGGGCAGTCCTTCACAGTGGAAGATGGATATTTTATCAAAATCAATGATCCTGAACCATCGTCACCTTCCTCAGAAACCGAGTGGATCAATCTGCAGGGAAAAACCGTTATGCCTGCGTTCCTTGATGCACACAGTCATTTGTCTTCCTATGCCAATTCTTTTCTTCAGGCACAGCTAGACGATGCAGGCTCATTTGAAGATATTATTAATCGGCTTAATCAGTTTGCCCAAGATGCAAAAGTTCCTGCAAATGGATGGATTAGCGGTGTCGGCTACGATCATAATGCCCTTTTGGAAAATGCGCATCCAACCAGGTCACTTCTAGACCAGGCTTTCCCTACAACAGCCGTTGTTCTGCACCATCAGTCGAGACATTTTGGAGTATTCAATACTACTGCGCTTCATCGAATTGGGTTGGATGGAATGGACCACGATGGCTATCTGGAGGAAAATGCCTTTGTTGATGCAGTAAAGAAGATTCCCATGCCAGCGCCTGATCAAATGATGGATGCCTATAAGAAAGCCTTGAGATCTTATGCCACTTATGGAATCACTACGATTCAGGAAGGTATGATGGTTAAGCAAATGTTACCTTTCTATCAAATGCTTCTTCACAATAAAGTTCTCACGCTGGATATTATCGGATATCCACAGATTGCAGATGGAGATATATTTTATGATGCATTATCTGAATGCACCCGAAACTATCATGAACATTTTCGGCTTGGTGGATACAAAATTATCCTTGATGGTTCACCGCAGGGTCGAACAGCATGGATGCGTTCCAGCTACAAGGGCAGTGACAATGCCTTTGGTGTATCAACAATGACAGATGACGAAGTCTTCGCTGCGGTGCAGAAAGCGGTTCAGGATAAGCGGCAGTTACTGGCTCATTGTAATGGAGATGCCGCTGTCGAACAACTCCTTACGATTGCAAGGCAGGCAGCAAGTCCACAGGAACTGAAAAATATCCGCCCTGTCATCATCCACGGACAGCTTCTCTCTAAGGATCAACTTCCTCAAGTCAAAGGACTTGGTATGATACCATCCTTTTTTATTGCACACTGTTATTATTGGGGCGATACACATATCAAAAATTTTGGACTTGACCGAGCTGCCACAATCTGTCCTGCCAAGAGTGCGCTGAATCAGCGGCTTCTATTTACCTTTCATCAGGATACCCCTGTCATAAAACCCGATATGCTGGAAACAATCTGGTGTGCGGTTACCCGTCAAACGAGAAATGGTATAGTCCTTGGTGCAGATGAGCAGATTCCAGTCTATGAAGCACTTAGGGCCGTTACAATTAACGCCGCCTATCAGTATGGAGAGAAAACATCTAAAGGCAGTATTACTCCTGGAAAAATTGCTGATTTTATCATTTTAGATGTTAATCCGTTAGATACTGTACCCAAACAGCTTAAAGAAATATCTATTCTTGCAACCTATAAATCCGGTGTATGTATCTATCGACGATAGGATCTTTATTCACATACCAGCACTTGCCCCCGATTCTTTGGGTTCACGTTTCATCTCGTTGTCGCAATTCAACCAAGAATACCAAGATGTTCCAAGAGAATCTTGCTTCCAATCAGAATCAGTATAATTCCACCGGCGATTTCCGCCCGTGACTTATATCTGGTTCCAAATACATTTCCAACCTTAAGACCAACTGCCGCCAGGATAAATGTTATTGTACCAATGAGTGACACTGCCGCCAGGATGTTAACGTTTGGCAACAGTGCAAAGGTAATGCCCACAGCCAGTGCATCAATACTTGTTGCAACCGCAAGAATCAGCATACCTCTGGCGCCAAAGGAATCATCCTGTTTTTCTTCTTCCTTCGACACTCCTTCCCTAACCATATTACCACCGATAAATATCAGCAGCACAAAAGCAATCCAGTGGTCAATAGCGGTAATGTATTTTTCAAATGTTGATCCTAAAAGATAACCTATCAGCGGCATCAATGCCTGAAATCCACCAAACCATACACCAACCAAAAGATAATGTTTCAGCCTTACCTTCTTTGTTGACAGCCCTTTACAGATGGATACAGCAAATGCATCCATGGAAAGTCCGATTGCAATCAGTATTAACTCTGCAATTCCCATTTGTTCTTCTCCTTCATCTTATCCTTAGTATCACCGTGATTCATTTTCTTATTACATCCAACCCATTGCATCTTAAGAGTTTCAACACCGGATTGCTTCGTGTTGTATTTCAAGAAATAAAAAAGACCGGAGGTACATAAAAAATGCACCTCAAGTCTCAATATTTAAGACAAGCCAGATTATCACTAATCAGTATGTTGACTTGCCACGTATGAACGCCATCTACTCCCTTAAGTTAAGAAAAATGTAACATAGCTCAGATGGCTTGTCAAGCATTTCTCCTGTTAAGGATAGCATAAATTTACTGTGGATTTAGATTAATAGAATTTAATCCTCACACACAAATTCAAAGGTGATCGGATTGCCATC
>JAKQFQ010000371.1 GCA_029558315.1 Bacillota bacterium | reverse complement strand
GGTAAGTACCCTTCAGCAGTTCTTTTTCGTGCAATCAAGGGTGGCGATCAGCTACCACAACCTAAAACATCTACCGTTTTCAAGGTTCATCTGAGCCTTTTTTCTTTGCTCATTTTTTTCATAACTTATTTGACACTATCTGTTCATTTTATCATGTCTGACTGCGCTTCACAAGCAAGCAGAATTTGTAATTATTTTCTTGCGGTTTCTCTTTAAAATGTTATACTTCTAAATGAAATGAGGTTTCTATGATATTACCCGATAAAATAATCTACAGCAATCGAAGAAGCATCTCTTTGGAGATAACAGAAGATGGTACATTTCTTGTACGTGCTCCGAAACATGCCAGACAGGATGACATTTCTGCATTTGTCTTATCAAAGCAATCATGGATTGTTGCAAAAATGAGCCATAGCAAGTCCCAAACTTCTATTGCCCGTGAAGTAACAGGCGCAGAATACTCCTGCCTGCCTTTTTTAGGCAAAGAACTCATGGTTCTATATCATTCCAGGCACGTTGTGCAATTTGATTCATTTTTTCTTTATCTTCCACATCCCAAAATTCGTAACAATGAAATCAAGTTTCATGATACTACTCTGACATCAGAACTGATTGAGCAAAAGAATAAAGCCCTGATTGTCTCCTGGTATCGCGATATTGCGCATACGATACTTCAGGAACGAACTGATTATTATGCTTCCTTAATGGGACTTTCCTGCTCCGGAATTCGAATTACCAAAGCCCGTACCAATTGGGGCTCCTGTAATAAAGATGGCGGAATCAATTACAGTTGGCATCTAATCACTGTATCTTTAGCGGAAATTGATTATGTTATCATACATGAACTGGCCCATATTCGTCATCGCGATCATAGTCATGCATTCTATCATGAAATTCAACTCATTCTACCCGATTACAAAGAAAGAATTGCTGCACTGCGGCGACATCAGTGGGTTCTCGAAATTTTTCCGGACTAATTCATTATCCCATTACGCAAAAAAGCTCCTTCTCAAACGAAGGAGCCTTTCTAATTTACTTATTTTAAAAATTTCAAACCACTGATAATCGGAACTTCTTTTGCTTTTCCGCTGCATACTGAGAAAAATGATATAATCAGCACAACCGTTAATATCAAAACACAGACTGGTGCTGCAATCCATCCCAGAATAGGTATGTACATCATAAAAATCGAAAGTATAAAGCATATCCAGATCTTGATTGCCTGACGAACATGAAATGCTACATAAGGTGAATCCTTACTGGATATCTGTGCAATCAGAACCCCAAAAACACTAAATAAGTATGGGCACATTGCAATTACCTTATTATCACTAATATCCTTTGGATCAAACTCAGCCGTATGATCTGTATTCGGAGCTGAAGTTGTTTGCTGATTCATCGGTACCGGTGTCATTACCGCCTGTGGCATTGGAGCCCCCTGTGGCATTGGAGCCCCCTGTGGTGTTGGAGCCCCCTGTGGTGTTGGTGTTACATCTTCTATAGAAGCACCACACTTATTACAAAACTTTACATTATCATCTAATTGCGTTCCGCATCTACTACATATTTTCATCTTATCTCTCTCCCTCTTTTTTCTTAATTTTAAACTATAGATTGTAAAAAAGCAAGTTTTACACGCAAGAAATGGTGCACTACGCCTTTTTCTCTGCAGCCTGTAAAAGTCGTATCATCTTAGACAAATCAATCGGCTTGGATAAGTGATCATTCATTCCACTCTGCAGCGATCTTTCTACATCATCCTTTCCGGCATTGGCTGACATGGCATAGATTAGTATCTTCTGTGCATCCGGATGCTGCAATTGCCTAATCAGCTTCGTACATGTAAACCCATTCACTATTGGCATGTTGATATCCATAAAAATCACATTGTAATACCCAGGCATACTGTTCTCAAACATTTCCAGTGCCTTTCTGCCATCCAGTGCAACCTCTACTTTAAGTCCAAGCATTTCCAAGATATCCTTCTCAATCTCGATATTACTCTCATTATCATCAACAAGAAGAATACGAAGATTGGCAAATCTCTTTTTCATCAGCTCTACAATATCTTCATTGCCTCTGTGGCCTTCCAGTTCTGCCATTCTTGCAAGTTCCTGCATTGGCACCAGCAATTCCTCCATAATATGCAAGGTCAGATTAACCTCAATGGTCGTTCCTACGTCTTTCTGAGAATGAACTTTTATTGTTCCACCCATTCGTTTGAGCAGATTATCCACTATACTCATCCCCAAACCAGTTCCACGTTCCTGGATTTCTCTTTCATCACGCTCTCTGGTAAATGGTTCAAACATTCTCTTCTGAAATTCTTCGCTCATGCCAATTCCATTATCCTGAACAACAAAGATGTACTCTGCATACTCCCAGCGTGAGGATGGTTTCTCCTGTATCGTAAGATGAACCTCACCACCACTTCTTGTATATTTTATTGCATTGCTCAAAAGATTTTGAAGAATTTGTTCTACCCGATGCTGGTCGGTTTCAACACGATCATGTAATTGCCTGGGTAGCTCTATGTTAAAGCGAACTCCTTTGGCATGCGCCATCGGTTCCATCCTGCCTTTTACATTTGCCAACAGGTTCGAGATACGAATCGTCTGATAATCCAGATTAACTCTGCCCGACTCAATCGTACTCATGTCTAAGACATCCCCTATAATGGAATCAAGCATATCCACCGATGAAGTTATCCGTTCAAGGTTCTTCTTTATCTGCACAGGGTTCTCCAGATTCGCCAGTGCAAAAATCGCTGCATTACTGATAGAATTCAAGGGTGTTCTTGTTTCATGACTCACCTGCGATAAGAAGATGGATTTTGCTTCACTGGCTGCATTTGCACGTTGCAATGCCTCTTCCAGCAACAAATTCGTCATCTTCTCTTTATTTTTGACCTCCGTAACATCCTGCAGTACAAATATCCTCTGATACTGTTGTGTCTCTTCATCATAATCCGGAATCACACTGATATGTTCCCAAAGGTATTCGCCCTTCCATTTACGTCTATATTCCACCGTAAAAATCTGCTGTGATTGCAACATTTGCCCCTCATCATTGGGCAATAAGGCATCTCGGAATTTGTGATAATCTTCTTCATGAATCTGCGAGCGTAACATTTCACAAATACCAATCAGGTTACGATCCTCCAGCAATCCCCTGAACTCATCATCCCCTTGCAGTACGCGAACGGATGCGTGTGAATCAGCAGCCACAAAGATTGCGCTCATAATACGATTCTGTATTCGATTCAGAATGTGATTCTCTCTTTGCAGTTCCGAAGCTTTTAGGATAACATCATTCAAATCGATTACTGCCAAAAACACCCGATTATCAACGCTCATCCCCTGATCATATTCCGTAAAGCGAAAACGATACCAACGTTCCTCTTTCTCTTGATTTTTCATTCTGCATAGGTAGAAATAATGGCAAAAGCCAAGATTTATGAATCTCCACCGAAGTGCTTCCAGACCGATATTTTGATTTAGATGTTCCTGGTTGTCCTCTGCAATTCTTTTCGCTGCCAGTTCACTGACAAATTCCTCATAGGAGCGCGTCAGCAAGACATCGGATTGTTCTACACCGTCCATGAAATGATCTTTCTTAATCATATCCATCATTCCGGTATCAAGGTTGATCACTGCCATTGTATCATATTCTCTTGTCATTGCACCAAAGATATGCGTACGGTACTCTTCGTAATCCTCTGCCAGCAATTCTCTGCGCAATTTCATACTGTTGTTTCGAAGTCCTTCTGCAATATCCATGGTACACCAGATATGTTCCAGCAGTATCCCTTTCGCCGTCTTTCTTACCACCAGCTGGGTGTTTGTTTTCACATTGGCATAGCGCTCATCCCGCAGACTCGTCTTCATTCCGCAATCACAAAAAACCACAGCCAGTTCTTCTGTTTTCATAACAACATTGAGCGTCATATGATGTACACCGCTCACTTTATAAGGCTTATTCTCTTTATCAAAGAAATGGTTCAGGAAATCTTCCCGATTAGCAATAAAGGTTCCTGTATTATCCAGATATGTCACATCCGGGCATAATGCATCCGCTGTTTTTGCTCTATCTCTGTCCGTAAAAGTCCCCCGGTAAAATTCCTTTATAAAATGTTCCACTTCCTGCACGTTCATTTCTTTTCCCCTTGCAACAATTCTTTTGCTTTCTGGTACTTCTTCATCCGTTCTAAATCCTTTTTTGTAACTTCATTTAAGCGATCCAGATTCATATTGTGTTCCAGATCTGCCAACTTGATCTTTACAGCCCTTGGGTTTTGAAGGATTCTTTGAATATAGACAAAGTAATCTTCCCCCTCATTTTTGGTCAAAAGCAAAACCAGCTCTATCACCTCTTCTGAAATTCCATTTTGCCGCAATTCTTTGCACGTCGTCGACGTATCTTCTAAGACATCATGCAATAACGCGGCCGCAACTGTAACTTCATCTGTCATAGACTCAGCTACATGCACTGGATGAAGAACAAATGGAAATCCGCTGCGATCCTTCTGACCTGCATGCTTATCACAGGCAATCAGCATAGCTGCCTTCGTAAGTGGTGTATAAATCATCGAATCTCTTCTCCTGGTTTTTTCTTTTTCTTCTTATCTTCATACATCAGCTCATCGGATTCTTTCATTAGGTCTTCGAAGAGATAGCCCTTCTCGCCATAGACCATACCGACTGCGATGATACATTCAAAATCACCAGCAGCCTGATTCAACTGTTTTAAGCTTTCCTCCCAGGCCTGTAGTAAACGATCCGCAAAAGCACGGTCTTCATTCGCAACAATCATCAAATATTCATCCCCACCCATACGGTAGCCATGTATATTATCCTGCGTGCACACATTCTTAATACTATCCGCTGCTCGTTTCAGGAGTCGATCTCCTGCCTCATGTCCTAATGTATCATTGATTTTCTTTAAGTAATTAACATCAAAATTGTAAATAGCAATGCTGTCTAGCGCCTGATACTCTTCTTTCAGTCTTGCAAGATATTTGCCCTTATTATACAGGCCAGTCATCTTGTCATGTTCACTCTCATATTGGATTTCATCACGCATCAATCCATTTTCAAGATACAGCTTCAAATCATCAATCAGAAGCTTGTTATCGTCCTTGGCATTCGACATTTTGTCGCATTTTCCATAAAGAGCATAGGCGTTATGCATAATGTTGCCGCTTAGAAGGCATGCATACTCGTCCTCTCCCCAAATATCCCATTGAACAATACTTCCTGACTTTTTTGTGATCAGCTGTTCTAATTCTGAATCTCTTTGCAGCTCCTTCTTTATGTAGATCTTTTTCTCCATATCATAGCTGTAACATTCAGCCAGATTCTGTGTGCAGCGAATCAGCTTCGCACCGCACTTACAAATATACTTCTCAATTATGGGCAACAACATATAGAATGGCTTTGTCATTTGTTCCATAACACTTGTTTTAAACTGATTGAGTTCTTTAAAAAATCGTGCCACCTCAGCCATATCGCGGGATAACTCCATGAACTCCATGATTTCAACCATTTGCGCAATACGATAAGTTATCTCTTCTTCGCGGAATAAATAAAATCGAATTACAAAATATTTTTTTGTTACGATATCATATTGATCAAAGCTGTATACTTTACCGATTTCGTAATCAGTCTATTCATATTCCCAATCCATGAACTCCTGTGCATTACTTCCTGCCTGAATTCCCGGGTAATATGCCTGAATCTGTGCATCTGCATAGACAATTTCCCCGTTGTCTTCTTTTTTTAAATAAATACCACCTACATGGTCTGTCATAAATTCTGCAATACGCTTTGTAATATCCATGATTCAATCCTCCCATACCGATTATATCATATTTTGTATGCAAAAAAAATCCCCGATCTTCATCGGAGATTTCATAATCAACTGGGCTAGCTGGATTCGAACCAGCGAATGCAGGGATCAAAACCCTGTGCCTTACCGCTTGGCGATAGCCCAGTAGAAGGTGGATAGAGGGATTCGAACCCTCGGTCTCCAGAACCACAATCTGGCGCGCTAACCAACTGCGCCATATCCACCATATTGATAATGGGGCTATCAATTATTGTCATAATGACAAGCGTGCCCAAAGGGATTCGAACCCCCGACCCACGGCTTAGAAGGCCGTTGCTCTATCCAACTGAGCTATGGACACATGCTGCATTCGTATGCACAAATACGAATTGTGCGTTACCAACGCAAGTGACATTATCTCAAAAAAATCATTCATTGTCAAGCAAGTTCCCCAAATTATTTCCGAAAAAGTCTTACTCTTCCTTCTTTATTCCCTTTTCAAAGATCGGAAGAATAATTAGGGAAGTTAAATAGGTATAAATTGCAATTGCGATTGCCAAACCAATTGGGACAAAAAAAATCAGTATAACTGCACCTGCGAATATAGCAATCATCAGTATCGTTCGAAATGGATGTGCCGTAGCCAGCAAAAAAGCAAACACCAATTGCCTCTTTACTGTGTTCTCAAACCGGGCAACTACCGGAAACAGATACAACAGTTCCATCAGATACCACAAAATCAATACGGTTGTTAACATAAATAAAACAATGCCAAATGTTGTTTCATTCTGTCTGCACACTACCAGATTCACTCCCAAAATGATTCCAACTACCAGCATGATCAGCCACAAAATTGTTCCCTGCTTAAAATTCGCTTTGAATGCCTTAAAAAACTGCTTGGTAACTCCACCCTCCTCGTCTCTACACATCTTTAAAGTCACATAGAACATTGCGCAGCTTGATGCCCCTATTGTAATAATCGGAATGGAACAGACAATCCATAGAATTGAAAGCCATAGCACATCAACAATCTTGGCTGGAATTGTATAAAATTTACTATCGGTCGAAAAAATGTTTTTCATCTGCCACCCTTCTTTCTCATAAATATCATATCGTATCATACTCTAATGGTCAACCTTACAAAGTCGCTAGTGTAAAGTTTTTGTAGGAAAATTAAATAGACAAAAGAAGAAAACTCCCATCTTGTGTTATGATTTTAGCGACAAGAAAAAATCTGAGACAAGAGAAGGAGCTTTCTATGATTAAGAGTATACAACAGTTTCAAA
>JAKQFQ010000370.1 GCA_029558315.1 Bacillota bacterium | reverse complement strand
TCTCTTTCTTCCTTGATTCTGACAAACAAAGGCAATTCAGCGCTTACTATTGACAGCATCAGAATATCTTCTTCAGCATTTTCTTTTACTCCGGTGGCTCTAGTTCCTGCATTTAGTTCGGTTGAACTCCCTCTCCTGTTTTCCCCGTCTGTGTCCGGATTATCATCAGGTACTTTAAACATTTACTCAACCGCCGGGCTTAAACAGGTTCCGTTAACTGGATTCGCAGGGCAGACCGTAAACATAAATGATGTGTCCCCCGAATTAACTTTTTCTCTCTCTCAGAATTATCCGAATCCGTTTAATAATTCTACGGTTATTAATTTCTCCTTACCGGCTCCGCAATACGTAAATTTGTCATTGTTTGATATCCTTGGCAATAAAGTCCTTACAATCAACGAGAGTTATTTTACATCCGGCACTCATTCTGTTTCTTTCTCATCTGATCAGCTTGCTTCAGGGATTTATATCTACAGGCTCCAGACAGAGAATAATGCGATGGCAAGGACATTGCTTTTGCTTAAATAATCCTCCTGTTAGTTTGCTATAAAACAAGAAAGGCTGACATTCCGGTCAGCCTTTCTTAATTCTTTCAGTACGTCAGAACGACATATTACTTCATCAACATCATTTTCTTAACTGATGAGAACTTGCTTCCGTCAACGCCGCTGGCATCTATTCTGTAGAAATAGATACCGCTTGTAAGATTGGATGCATTGAAGTTAACTTTGTATGTTCCTGCCTTAAGATCGGCATTTACCACACTCGCAACTTCCTCACCAAGTGTATTGAAAATGTTTACAACAACCTTCGAATCAGTTTTTAATGCAAAGTCAATGTTGGTTGTCGGGTTGAATGGATTAGGATAATTTTGTCCGAGTGCAAATTCACTTGGCAAATCAACAGCGGCTTCAATAGCATTTGAATATTCAAATGTTCCGTCAAAGTCAACTTGTTTCAGTCTGTAAGTATAGTTGCCTGCGGTTAATCCTTTATCTGTAAATATGTAACTCTGAGCTTCTGTGGTTGTTCCTTTACCGTTAACAAATGCAATCTCAGTGAAGTTACCGTCAGCGGTCTTTCTCTCAACAGAGAAGCCCTTGTTATTTGTTTCAGTTGCAGTTGTCCAGCTTAAAGTAACAACATCTTTGTCTGATGTTGCAACAAATGAGGTCAACTCAACAGGAATTGGAAGCAGAACGCCCTTGAATACAAACGGAACTCCTTGAGCAAATATTCCAGCAGTTCCTCCCGAATCCGTTGCCGGAGCCCAGGTAGAAACTTGCCACTGAATTGCATTTCCTGTAACCTGAGTTCCAGGAATTGTGATTGGAGGAGCCCATGGTCCGGATGTGCCTGTTCCGCCGAATGTGAAATCAAACCAGTATGTTCCTGGATCCAGTGTAAATCCACCGGTAGCTGTATTCTTCATAATTGGTCTGGTTGTTCCGGCAGCACCTTCAGAGTATCTGTAAGCATTTGTAAATGCAGTGGCTGACATCTGATTTAATGTTCCTGCTGCATCACCTGCAACAACAACACTTCCGGGTTGTCCCGGTTGTCCGTTCCATATTTTATAGTTCATGAAATTAAACGTAGAAGTAGTTGTGGAACCTGTTTGATATCCAAAAGCCTCAACTAAATCAACCTGCCATCTTGTATCAGGGGGTATGACGAAATCGTCTGCCATTCTGTATCCGGCTGTGTTGCTTATACCAAATCCAAGTATATTCATTCCGGTAGCTAAAACACTTCCGTCAGCTCCGCCTGGTCCGCCTCCCGGATGTGAAATAAATGGACCGTTCGTATATATGGCATTGGCAATTGCTACATTTTTAGTAAGCGTATCATTACCCGGTACCATATCGCCGCTTAATTGTGTGAACAGTTTTGCAACAAATGATCCCATGCTTGCTGTCCAGCTGTTGAATGTTAGATCCTGGGTTGCTCCCGGAGCTAAATTGGTAACTGTCTGGGTATGTGTGTATCCACCCGGATTGATTGTCAGGGTTACGTTGAATGTCTGTGCAAGTGCACCTAAATTCTTTACCGTTCCAATTGGAGTAAATGGACCCACAGGTAATTCTGCGGGCATATTTAAAGCAATCGGTGCAACGTCTTTGTCAACCGGTGTTTCTACGTAAACACTGTCAACATAAAGACGTAACTCATCTGTTGCAGCATATCTGAATGCAACGTAAACATTCTGCCCAGCGTATGCACTTAATCCGAATGCATATAAAGTAGCAGTTGCCATTGGTCTGCAGGAACCAATGTAAGTATATCCTGTTGGTGGAACACCACCGGTTGTGGATACCCATATCTGAACACTATCATAGAAAGATGATGAACCTTTTCCCCAAAACTTGAATTCATCACCACCATGAACTAAAAACTGTGGTGTAACCAGCCAGTCATCATTCGCTAGGGTTGAACTTTCCCATCGGACTGCTGCACTTGCAGTTCCGAATATCGGGGTAGAGGCGTATCTTTCCCAAGTGTACAATCCGGCGTCTAATGCATGAACTGCCCAGCCGGTTGGTGGGAAGGTGGCTCCTTCAAATCCTTCTGACCATTGGATTACTCCCTTTACTCCCTCAATCGGTAGAGTTTTTGGATTTACATAAGGGGTGTTTTGGTCAAGCATTACTTTCTGATCTTGCGTCAGGGTTGGTTTGCTCTCAACTTTTGTATCCACTAGCTGAGCCAGTACATTGAGAGTTAAAAAACTAACCAAAAAAAGAACGAGTAAACCTTTTTTTAGCATAGAACCTCCAAAATAATTAAATAAATAAAGCACTAATTAAAATAGAATTTCTCCGCAAAATTCTTTGCGGAGAAATGTTAACAAATCTTACTTGTTAAGAATCATCTTCTTTACAGAAGAGAAATTCTTTCCGTCCGTTCCGCTAGCTTCCATCTTAACCAGGTAGATTCCTGACTGTAAACTCTTTCCGTTGAATTGCACAGTATGCGAACCTGAGGTCATTAATCCATTAACTAAAGTTGTAATCTCTTGTCCGAGGATATCAAATACTTTCAACGAAACCCTTGAGTCTGCAGCTAAGTTAAATCTGATGTTGGTTGTCGGGTTAAATGGATTCGGATAGTTCTGCTCTAAAGAGAATGCTAACGGATTAGTTACACTAACTTCAACATTCTTGGAATATTCAAATGAACCGTCAAAATCTATTTGTTTAAGTCTGTAGGTATAGTTTCCAGCAGCCACTTTCGAATCAGTATATGAATAATTCTGTGCTTGGGTTATAGTACCGGCACCCCCCGTGAAACCAATGGTCATAAAATCCCCGTTTTGAGATTTCTTCTGAATTTCAAAACCTTTGTTGTTGGTTTCTGTTGCTGTCTGCCATTCCAAAACAACTGTGTTGTTTGTTACATTTGCAACGAATGATGCTAATTCCACCGGAATAGGATCTGTTCCGTACAAGGTAATATTATCAATCACCCAGAAATAGTCCCAACCTGGTTGAACTGAATGAAATCTGACCTTAACATTTGCCTGACCTGCTGCAAGTGGTGAAATATCAATTAATACATGTTCAGTAATCCTGGTATTTGATGTATTCTGATAAGTTAAAACGTTGGTCCAAACGGTTCCACCGTCCACACTGACGTCAACATAACACATATCCGCACTTGTTGAAAAACCTCTGAAGTCGGAATCAAATTCGAGGAATACTTTGCTGAACGCTGAAAAATTCAAACCCGTATTAAGGGTGGCTGTTGTATTTGCCGTAGAACCGGATCCGCATTCATCAGTATCAGCTGATAAAACTGCTCCATCTAACAATCCCATGTAGGAATTTGGCCATGGAGGAGTAAATATTGTCCATTGACACGTCGCTCCGGCTTCATTTGTAATTGTCCACGCTCCTGCGCCTGCTGTGAAATCTTCAAAAAATGTAGCCGGATCTCTCATCGTTCTAAAACTCCAAACGAGTCCCTCTGTTGAACCAGTTGGACCTGTTTCGACTATTTTCCAATAATAAGAAGTCGAATAAAGCAGTGGCTCTACTGAAGCTAATGATTGTGTTGTTACAACTGCTCCACTATAAAGTAAAGCAGATGGATCCATGTTTTGCACCTTTGTTTCATCACTGCTGAAATATACAGATAGTGTTGTTGCTGCAGATGGATTTGCCCAGGTTAAGTTGTTTCCTGAAAGAGGAAGTCCAACAGCTCCGTCTGATGGTGTGGGATTTGATGCCATCCCCGGACCAATTAATGATCCAACCGTAAAATCATCAACAAGAACGGTAAATACATCCGTTGAATGATATCTTATTGCTATCCTTACTGTGTTTCCGACAAATTGATCCAACGATATAACCTGCTCTACCCATGTACTTGCTGTATTCAAAGTGTAAGCTTGAACTGGATCTACCGGGAAATCAGCTGGTGTAACTGCATTTGGATTTGTGGAGACATAAACGCTTATATATTCCGGACCGTAGGCAGTTGACAGGATTTGTGTCCAGAATGATAAATAGGCATTAGTCAAGGCTGTTAGTGGAATTGCTGGTGAAATCAGCCAGTCGTTATTCCCTACTACAGGATCATTGTACATAGTTGCAACTGTATTAGTCCCGGAATGTGCTGCAATAGTAGTAGAAGATGACCAGTCTACTACTGTCCAGGCAATTGCTTCTCCGGAATGTGGAAATGTAAAACCATTTATACCCCCTATTAATCCGCCGTCAACATCAACCAAAACCCAGTTTCCAAATGTTAATGATCCATTAGCATATGAATCGAAATTATCAGAAAAAACAATTGATTCAGTTGCATTGAAATTTGCTCTGATTTCATTTGATTCAGTTATTCTCTCAGATACTTTCATTTTGGGAGATGATTTACCCTCAGGGATCGTCTGACCCTGACTAAATACTTGTCCGCTAAAAACGAACAAAAGAAGAAAAGTTACTAAGTATTTCATAGGACTCCTATTTATTGTTAAATAAAGTAAATTAATTAAGAACAAATCCTTCTGCCTCTGTTATTTCAACTTTGGCAACTCATTCACCGAATCTTACAGATTCAGATTATCATTTTTCTTTAATGAATCTTCTTCGAGTCTCTTCTTAAATGCGACAAATTTTTCCAGCATTTCATTATCATGCGTGGCTAAAATCTGAACCGCTAATATCCCTGCATTCTTTGCCTGGTTTATCCCAACCGTTGCAACCGGTACTCCCGGAGGCATCTGGACTATGGACAGTAAAGAATCCAATCCCTCAAGGGATTTGGCTTTTACAGGCACTCCTATTACGGATAATGGAAAATACGAAGCTACAACACCGGGTAGATGTGCTGCCCCTCCTGCTCCTGCTATTACTACTTTTATTCCTCTCTCAATTGCGTCGGAAAGGTACTCCGTTAAATACCTTGGCGATCGGTGGGCAGAGATTACCTTTACCTCATACTCAATTCCGAATTGCTTCAGAAGTTCATAGGCTTCCCTCATTATTGGCAGATCCGAATCACTGCCCATAAGGATAGCTACTTTATTGGTCTTATTCACTATAATCTCAAAAAATAATTACTAACTTAAACAAAATATCACTAAATACCAAACAAAAATTCTTAATTTCAGAAAAATTTCCTTAACTGGGAAGAACCTGTATCCCTGGATGCACATCCCGTCTTAAAAGTCCCTCAATTGCTGCTAAAGTTCCTCTTTGGGCACTCGGACAACTTCCACAAGCTCCCTGGTATCTTACTCTGAGCGTAAGTCCTTCTAAACCCATTACTTCCAGTCCTCCACCATCATTTGCCAATGCAGGTCTTATTTTTTGATCCAAAACTTGATTTATTTGCTTCATCAGGTCACTTTCATCCAAATTAAGACCTTCCGGGGTTTTCTCCTCGGGTATATTGGCTTTTTCAAAATTCTTTACCGTTTCTATCAGTTTCTTCTGAATTGGTCCCCATTGAAATTCTCCCCCCTTTTCAACTGTTACAAACTTATCCATGTAAAAAACAGATACAACCCCTTCAATCCCGAATATTGCTTTTGCAAACGGATCTTTCTCTGCTTCTGCCTCTGTCTTGTAGCTTCTTGATTCGTAGCTCAGGAGTCTTTCATTTACCACAAATTTTAATGCTTGTGGATTAGGCGTAAATTCAACATCTATTATTTGCATACTAAACCTCTTTTTTTTCTAAAACATTTTACTATAAACAATAGTTCACTCGTGTTTATATAAGTTTTTCCTGGTTTCTTATCTTAATGTGCAGTTCCTTTAATTGCTCATCCGAAACATTTGAAGGACAATCATCCATCAGGGATACACCACTGGCGGTTTTAGGGAATGCAATCACTTCCCGGATTGATTCTTCCCCCGCAAATATCATTGCAAGCCGGTCAAAACCGAATGCTATTCCACCATGTGGCGGAGCACCAAATTTGAATGCATTCATTAAAAATCCGAACTTCATCTCGGCTTCCTCTTCCCCTATCCCAAGTGCTTTGAACATTTTTTTCTGAAGGTCCGAGTTGTGGATCCTGATGCTTCCTCCAGCAATTTCACTCCCGTTAAGTACCAGATCATAAGCTCTCGCTTTCACTTTTCCGGGATCGCTTTCCATTAAATCCACATCTTCTATTCGCGGAGATGTGAAAGGATGATGCATTGCATAGTATCTTTTTGTCTCTTCATCCCACTCGAATAAAGGGAAATCGGTAACCCATAATAACTTTGGCTCGGCATTTGCCTTGATAAGCATAAGCCTCCTCGCCATCTCAAGCCTTAAATGTCCCATCAGATTCAATGTCTTTATTTTCTGGCCCGATAATATTAATATCAGATCTCCCGCCTTAGCCCCCAGTTCTTTCACAAGGTTTTGCTGCTCCTCCTCTGTAAAAAACTTCATTGTCGGTGATTCAAGTCCCTCCTCCTTCACCCGGATCCAGATTAATCCTCCGGCACCAAGTTTTTTCATGAAGTCGGTAAGTACATCCAATTGGTTTCTTGTATAATCTCCGCATCCGGGGGCAAGCAAACCTGTTACTATCCCCTTCTCAATCTGATCCCTGAATAACTTGAAACCCGTATTTTCAAACACTTTATTCAGCGTTTTCATCTCAAGATTAAAACGAAGATCCGGTTTGTCGCTTCCGTATTTCTCCATCGCCTCATCAAACGTCAGCCTTCTTAACGGCAATTCCAGATCTTTTTTCCAGACCTCCTTATAAAGTTTTGCCATTAATCCTTCCATCATTTGGAAAACATCATCCTGATCTACAAATGACATTTCAACATCAATCTGCGTGAACTCAAGCTGTCTGTCCGCCCGGAGATCTTCGTCACGAAAGCATTTCACTATCTGAAAATACCTGTCCATCCCCGAGACCATTAGTATCTGCTTGTATTGTTGTGGGGATTGAGGTAAAGCGTAAAATTTTCCTTTATGAAGTCTGCTCGGTACAAGAAAGTCTCTCGCACCTTCCGGTGTGCTTTTCATTAATATCGGGGTTTCTATTTCAACAAAACTGTTTTGGTCGAAATAATTTCTGGTCACCTGGTACATTTTGTGTCGCATAACCAGATTTTTCTGCATTCTCGGTCTTCTTAAGTCAATAAATCTGTACTTCAGCCTCAGATCTTCCCCGGCTTCCGTCTCATCAGATATCTGGAAAGGCGGGGTTTTTGCTTCATTCAGAATGATTAACTTGTCCACCATTACGTCAACATATCCTGTGAGTAGCTCTGGATTTTCTGTCCCCTGCGGACGCTTTCTTACTTTCCCCTCAACCGAGATAACATACTCACTTCTTAAATGCTTTCCTTCATGATGGGCGGATTCATTATATCCCGGCTCGAACACAATCTGTGTTAATCCGTATCTGTCGCGCAGATCAATGAATATTACTCCTCCAAGATCTCTTCTCGTATCCACCCATCCGTTTAGGACGACCTTTTCGCCAATATTTGATTCTCTTAACTCACCGCATGTGTGCGTCCTGCTGCTAAACTTCATTCTTAAACTTTCTATCCTTTTCTTTTTCTCTATTGTTAAATATTCTTTTATTCTTCTTTCTTAGCCCTCAGCGAATCCCATATCATATAAGCACTTAACAATGCAAACATCATAAGCGCAATCAGCTCTGCGGAATGGGATTCAAACCACTCTGCATCCACCCAGTTGTATCCAAGATACCTCAGGAATGCGCTGAATACCCCCATCAGTGCTCCGCCTGCTATAAATCCTGATGCAATTAAAGTACCTCTTTCTCTTCTTGCTGTATTCAGTCCTTCGTCTCTTGATCTAGTGGATACATAGTGTGAGATTAATCCGCCAATCACCAGAGGTGTGTTAAGTTCAAGCGGTATGTACATTCCCAGCGCAAAAGCAAGTGCCGGCACTTTTATCATCGTGAGTATGAGCGCTATGAAGGCACCCGCAATATAAAGCATCCATGGTGCCGGCTGATCACTCATCAAGGGTTGTATTACCGCTGCCATTGCGTTAGCCTGCGGTGCCACAAGTGCTCCTTCACCCGTAAATCCGTATGTTTCATTAAGTATCATAACCACATAACCCACTGTCAGAGCCGAAAGCAAAGTACCTAGGAATTTCCAGCTTTCCTGCTTATATGGTGAAGATCCAAGCCAGTATCCAATTTTGAGATCAGTAATAAATCCCCCCGCCATTGATAATGCTGTGCAAACAACCCCCCCGATTATCAACGCCGATACAATCCCGGCTTCCCCTTTTAATCCTACCGAAGTAAGTACTATCGAGGAAAGAATCAAAGTCATTAAGGTCATGCCCGATACCGGATTTGTTCCAACTATTGCAATCGCATTTGCCGCAACTGTGGTAAACAGGAATGAAATAATCAGAACTATGAGTAATCCAACAATCGCATGGGTTAAATCGGTTACCACTCCGAACTGGAAGAAAATAAA
>JAKQFQ010000361.1 GCA_029558315.1 Bacillota bacterium | reverse complement strand
CTGCCTTTCCACCATTACCATATTACTATGGCTGTATATTTCTGTTGCACTGGCCTTGGAGTCGCCTCCACCGGACGTTATCCGGCACCCTGCCCTACGAAGCCCGGACTTTCCTCACGAATTGCTTCGCGCGATCATCCGTCCCACTTATTATTACCATTAGTTATACATTAAAGCAGGAACCACCAACAAACTCTCTTACAATTGAATTAATCGGAAGATTTTCACTGCTCACACCCAGAAAATACTCCAGGAATTTTAACAATCTCTTAGCTTCATAATACTCCGGCTCTCCTGGTTGTACAGAGAAAAGCAATGGTTCTGCAAACTGCTTTAGAACTGCAAGTTCATAAATCAAAGCCGAGTTAAAGGTTGCATCAGCGCTCTCCTGGAATGGGAAGATATTCTCTTCCTCTCCTCTTCTAACCGATGGCCACATCTGAATTGTTCGCTTAGCAGATGCACCTCTTGTTCTTGCATCTCTGACCATACGGCGAAGCAGTCGTCCGTCTGTCGTCGGTATTCTATTATGTTCATCAATATTCAGACACGTTAATGCACTGATGTAAATCTTATATTTACTCTCTGCCGGTAGAGCATAGGACATCTTATCATTCAGTCCATGAATTCCCTCAATAACGAGAATATCATCTTTTCCAAGCGTCTTATAGTTACCTTTATATTCTCTGGCACCGGTTTTAAAATTAAACGTCGGCAGTTCTACCGTCTTTCCATTCATAAGATCTGTCATATTCTCATTGAAGGTCTTAATATCAATTGCTTCCAGACATTCAAAATTATAATCTCCATTTTCATCCAATGGTGTATCCTTGCGATCCACAAAATAATCATCTACTGCAATCGGATGTGGTTTCATTCCATAGGATGCAAGCTGAACTGAAAGTCGATGAGAAAAGGTGGTTTTTCCTGAGGAAGACGGTCCTGCTATCATAACAAATTTGACGCCGCCCCGATCTACGATATCCTTTGCAATCTCACCAATACGTCTCTCCTGTAAAGCTTCCTGCACAAGAATGATGTCGCTCAATTCCCCTGCGCATATTTTATCATTCAAATCTCCAACCGTATCGACACCTAATTTCTGGCTCCAGTCTGTTGCTGTCATCAGCGCAGTAAATAATTTTGCTCTTGGTTCAAAGCTGTGTACTGTTGTAGGCTCCTTGCGCTCAGGAAGCATTAACATAAAGCCTTCCTGATATGGCACCAGATCAAAATACTTGACATAACCTGCATTGGGAAGCATATAACCATAATAATAATCCTGATAGCCTGCAAGTTCATATACATTAACCATGGAGCCTCTGCGGTATCTAAATAAGATATCTTTATCAATCATACCATTGTCAGCAAATACTCTTCTGGCTTCGTCTGTATTCATTGCCGTCTTACGAATTACTTCACCGGCAGCCACCAGCTCCATCATTCTTTTCTGAACTTTTGTAACAAATTCCTGATTAATCACCAGTCCGCCTTTGGGACTCACATAATATCCCTCCCCAATCGCAAACTCGACTTTAACCTGTTTTGTTACATCATGTCCAAGTACGTCATCAATAGCTTTCACCATAACAAGAATTGCTGTCCGCACATAAGTCTTGTGTCCAATCTCATCCTTTAAAGTAAGAAATGTAATTTCAGCATCTTTCTCTACTTTTTTCTGGAGTTCTCTGATTTTTCCATTCTCTGTCACCAGTGCAATCAAATTATCATATTGCGACTGATACTCTGCAGTAATTGTCTCATAGCCAGTACCAATAGCATATTCTTTCTTCTGTCCATTAATTACTAAAGTTGCTTTTTCCATAAGCTCTTCCCTGTCTTTCTCTAGATTCAGATTGCTTCTTTACTTATATTACCACAAAAGGTGGTGTTTGTGACGCACAAATTACGTTCATCTCCGGCATTGTACGAAGTAAAAAATCTTTCATGTAATTAACAAAGATTTTTTCGATTTCGTAATGTCCTGCATCTATCACAGCAACGCCCTCTGCCACTGCATCCAGACCTTCATGATGATCAATATCCCCTGTAATAATTACATTGGCATTGGCTTTCCTGGCATACTTTATCATCTTTTTGCCAGATCCCGGAGAAATCGCAGCAAAACTGACTCGACTCTCCGGATTGCCATATACCCGAACGCTGTCAATCAAAAAGACTTCTTTTACGAATTCAGCACAATCCTTCAGGCTCATTTCCTGCGGCAGTCTGCCGACTCTTCCGATTCCTTCCTTGGACAGGTTGTCTTCATATAGAACTTCCAAGACCTCTCGATTGGTTAGTCTCAACCGGTCTGCAGCCTCATCCGCCATGCCAATCACATCAAAATTGGTATGCATCGCATAGCATGCCACATCCGATGCTATTAACTTTAACAATCTTCTTCCGGTAAGATTGTCCTCTGTAATCTTTGATACATTCGGAAATATCAATGGATGATGTGTCAGCAGTAAGTCTGTTTCTGATAATATTGCTTCGTCAATTACTTCATCGGTTGCATCAACTGCTAACAGGATTTTCTGAATTGTCTTGTTCTTTCGTCCACACATCAGTCCACTGTTATCCCAGTCTTCTGCAAAGCTCAATGGAGAATGTTGTTCTAAAGCTTCCATTACTTCAGCCAGTAACATAGGCGCTCCTCCCATATGTATTACTGTTTTGTTGGTATTACTGTTTAGGAATAGTATTCCAGTGCAGCAGCAATCCGTGCTTTGTGATTATGTAATTCTTCTAATCTTATTTGTTTTCTCTCTGCATTCATTGTATAATCAGCCCGTCTTTGAACATCCAGCTTCTTTATTACTGTTTCGACGATTCCTAACTCTTTTTGCAGGAACTCCTTCACTACCGGATGCTGTTCAACCAACGTCTGCCTGCCATAATAGTCAAACAGAATCTGTTGTGCCTGATTGCTTAATTCCTCATCCGCTCCTGGTATTGCATGAAACATCGGATAATACTTCCCATCTTCGACCACCATATCTTCCTGGTCAATAGTCCACCCAATCTCTCTTAAGTAACGTCTTACCAGCTGTACTTCTGACTGTGGTTGAAGAATCAACTGTTTCATGGTAACCAGCTTGTCTCTGTCCTGTTGTATGATTTTGACCATCAGTGAGCCGCCCATTCCCGCAATGACAGCACCGTCAGCTTCTCTGGCGGCAAGTTTACGCAAGCCATCAGATAACCTAAGCTCAATCTTCTCCTTAAGACCATATAATGTTACATTTTTATCTGCAATTTCCAGCGGCCCTGGCTTAATGTCCATTGCAATGACGTGATTTGCAATCTCGTTTAGTATCAGCCAAATACTGATGTATCCGTGGTCACACCCAACATCAGCAATACAGGAATCATGCTGTATCAAATGTGCAATTGCTTCTAATCTCTTTGATAAATCAACCATTACTCTAAATAGTCCTTAATTCGTTTACTTCTGCTTGGATGACGAAGTTTGCGAAGTGCTTTGGCTTCGATCTGACGAATACGCTCTCTGGTAACAGAGAATTCTTTACCGACCTCTTCTAAGGTTCTTGCTCTTCCGTCAATTAGGCCAAAACGTAGCGTCAGAACCTTACGCTCTCTCTCTGTTAATGTATCCAGAATCTCATCTAATTGTTCACGTAACATCGTAAATGCGGCAGCATCTGCAGGTACAGGTACATTATCATCCTGAATAAAATCTCCAAGATGGCTGTCTTCCTCCTCACCAATAGGCGTTTCCAGTGAGACAGGTTCCTGTGAAATCTTTAAGATCTCTCGAACTCTCTCCTCCGGCATATCCATTCGCTCTGCTATCTCAGAAGGAGCCGGTTCTCTGCCAAGTTCCTGTAATAATTGACGATTAATTCGAATGATTTTGTTAATTGTCTCAACCATATGAACCGGGATTCGAATGGTTCTTGCCTGATCAGCAATTGCTCTTGTAATCGCCTGACGAATCCACCAGGTAGCATACGTAGAGAATTTGTATCCTTTTCTGTAGTCAAATTTCTCTACTGCCTTAATAAGTCCCAGATTTCCTTCCTGAATCAGATCAAGGAAAAGCATTCCGCGTCCAACATATCTCTTGGCAATACTGACAACCAGACGCAGGTTGGCCTTTGACAGATCCTGTGCAGCACGTTTACCATCTGCAATAATCAGTTTCTTATCCTCAATTTCTTTTGTAATCTTTTCCTTCTTGGCAGCCTTCTTTTCTTCCGCAATCGCAGTTTCAAGTTCTGTGATAGCAAGCTCTGCTTCCATTCCGGCTTCCATCCTCTTCGCAAGCGAAATTTCCTCTTCCGCACTCAACAACGGAACACGTCCAATCTCCTTTAGATACATTCTGACCGGATCTTCAATGCTGACACCATCTCCAAGAGATCGCTCAATACTCTCAACATCCAGTTCGATTTCTGTAGTTTCTTCCAGAGTCAGTTCTTCTTCCGGAATTTCTTCTTCCTCCATGCTCTCTAAACGAAGAACAATTTTGTTTTTATCCAGGGCATCCCAGATTTTGTCAAACTGTTCCTCATCAAGATTAAATTCCGCAAATGTATCAATAACCTCCTGATATTCTGCGTAGTTCTTCTTTTTGGCGTTTGCTAAAAGTTCTTTTAGTTTCTCGTCAAATTTTGCTTGCGTGTTTTCATCCATTTTTTGTTTTCCATCCTTCCATGATTTCGTAATTATTCTTATCTTCAATCCAGAGAAATATGCGTCTTTTCCAGTTCTTCTAACGCTTTCTTCCCGGCAATTACCTGATTGATTGCACTTACATCCGTTCCCAGCATTGAGGAATAGTATGCAAAGCTGTTCTTTTTCACACTCACGATGATATCGTGAAATGCCTTTTCCTTCTCATCCCTAGTATCAATCGCTTCCAGCTTTGTATTAAACACTTCTGCCGCTAGCCGTTGTTCCTCCACATCCTCAAACATGTTAATGATTGCTGCGGGATGAACATTATCTGTTTTAAAATCCTCAAACAGTTTATCTGCAATCTGTTGATAAAGGGCATCTGTAAAATCTTCTTTGGTGATATATTTTTCAATTTTGCTATATAACTTGGGTTCTTCCACCAGCCATGTAAGCAGGAATCGTTGTGCCCTCTTAGTTCCATCTTCTACCGTATTCTTCTTCTGAATACCACTCTTAGGCGGTGTATGCTGTTCTACTAATCCCACCTTGGATGCCAGAGAAATAACCATCTTACGCATGCTATCCGGACTGATCTGATAATTTCTAGATACTGCCTCAAGATAGTTTTCCCGTTCCATCTCTTCCTCAAACAAACATAGTTTTCTGGCAATTTCAGTATGGAATCTTGTCTTTTGCTCCGGATCAGACAGATCATAATCCTTTTGCAAAATGCGGATTTCAAACAAAAAGCTATTCTCTGCATGATCAATTCGCTTCTGAAATTCTTCCGTCCCAAGATTTTTGATAAATTCATCCGGATCCTTGTAGGGCTCCATGTTAATAATTCTACCGCTCATGCCGACTTCTCTCAGGATTCCGATTGCTCGCAGCGCCGCCTTAATACCTGCACCATCACTGTCATATGCCAGGTACACGTCCTTGGTATATCTTTTCAACAGCATTGCCTGTCCGGATGTAAAGGAGGTTCCCAGAGAAGCAACCGCCTCACAAAAACCGGCCTGATGCATTGCAATGACATCCATATATCCCTCGCAAAGAATCATATAACTCTTTCTTGAGGTTCTGGCAAAATTAAGTCCATACAGATTTCTTGATTTATCAAAGATCTCTGTTTCCGGTGAATTTAGATATTTTGGTTTGGCATCTCCCATTACTCGTCCGCCAAATCCGATTACCCTATGATTGATATCCTGAATCGGAAACATCACCCTGTTTGTGAATTTATCACTCATTCCATACTTTTCATTAAACAAGGCCAGACCGGAGTCTTTAATGATTTCATCCGTAAATCCCTGCTTTTTCAGATATTTTACACAATCATCGCTATATTGCAGTGCATATCCCAGGCCAAACTTCTTCATGGTTTCTTCTGACAGCTTTCTGTCTGTCAAATAGCGTTTCCCCAGTTCTCCTGCCTTACCACGCAGCTGATAGAAAAAGTACTTCGCTGCTTCTTTGTTGATTTCAAGTAATTTCGAACGCCTGCTCTCCCGTTTACGCATCTCATCTGTATACTCAACTTCCGGCAGCTGCACATTAACACGTTCTGCAAGAAACCGGATTGCCTCAGGGAACGTATAATTCTCATACTCTCTGACAAATGTTACCACATTACCGCCCGCACCACAGCCAAAGCAATAGTACATCTGCTTATGTGACGAAACAGAAAACGATGGTGATTTTTCATTATGGAAAGGACATAGCCCAAAATAATTACCACCTTGTTTCTTCAGCTGAACATATCCGGAAATTACATCTACAATATCATTTTTTTGTCTGATCTCTTCCACAAGTTCTTCCGGGTAAAACATCGTGTATCTGCTCCTTTCGATTATCCATGCCAGGATTTTGGAATAAAGAGTTCTTCATATGCCGATATTGCAAAATGATCTGTCATGGAGCCGATATAATCACATACCACACGCTCCACGCTGTCTCCTAGTTCTAACAGCCGGTGATATTCCAGCGGAAGCTTATCCATATGCTGAACATAATACTCAAACAAAGTCTTCACAAGCGATTCCGCCTTACTTTCCTCTGCCTTCGCAATTGGACTTTGATAAACACGTTCAAACATAAAGCTTCGCATTTTCTGCATTGCCTCATGCACATTAGGCGACATCATAATATCTGCCTCTCCAAAACTTGTACTGACAATATCATGAATGAGATGATCAAGTCTCTCCCTGGTTGTATAACCCAGCACATCACCGATTTCTTTGGGTACATCCTCATCATGTATAATATTGCCACGAATTGCATCATCCATATCATGATGAATATAAGCAATTTTATCCGACAATCTGACTATTTTACCTTCCAGTGTCGATGGTGTACTGCTTGTCTGATGATTCAAAATTCCATCTCTGACTTCCAGCGTAAGGTTTAATCCAATTCCACTCTTTTCCAGTACATCTACTGTTCTGACACTTTGAACATTATGTTTGAACCCTCCGGGGCAGACCTCATTAAGTGCCCGTTCACCGGCATGTCCGAATGGCGTATGTCCCAAATCATGCCCGAGTGCAATCGCTTCGACCAATTCTTCATTTAATCGAAGTGCCTTGGCAATCGTTCTTGCATTCTGTGACACTTCCAGTGTATGTGTCAATCTTGTCCTGTAATGATCTCCTTCCGGAGTCAAAAACACCTGTGTCTTATCCTTCAATCTCCGAAACGATTTACTATGAATGATTCTATCACGATCTCTTTGAAATACCGGTCTGATATCACATTGTTCCTCAGATCTAAGCCTTCCAAGGGATTTCTCGCTCAGAGTTGCATACGGG
This sequence comes from Bacillota bacterium, assembly GCA_029558315.1. Classification (GTDB taxonomy): domain Bacteria; phylum Bacillota; class Clostridia; order Lachnospirales; family Lachnospiraceae; genus NK4A136. The sequence goes on along the minus strand of JAKQFQ010000361.1, from coordinate 10,327 downwards.
CTTAAAGTCTCCCGTTCCATCCTCTCTAGCTGCTCGCGGATTAGCATTTGTATCCTTCCTTTCTAATAGTAGAACACTTCTCTTCTCAGACACTCTAATTCTAATATTCTGTTCAATTGTCAATTTTCCTTTATTTTTTCAAAACTATTTTTTATGTAAAAAATAAACCTCCCGCTTGCAAACGGGAGGTTCTGGTTCTATCCGCTATTATCTAAAATATGCAACACCGGATTCAAAGATCTTCAAATCCTGTTCACCGTAAATATTTATCGCAACTGCCGTATCACGTCTCTCAGCATGTGCCATCTTGCCAAAGCAGCGACCGTCCGGTGAAGTGATACCTTCAATTGCGAGGTAGGAACCATTGACATTCCATTCCTCATCCATGGAGATATTACCCCTAGGATCAGCATACTGTGTTGCTATCTGTCCATTCTTCATCAACTGGTCAAGCCACTCTTTCTTAGCTACAAAGCGTCCTTCTCCGTGAGATGCAGGCGAACAGTAGGTCTCACCAAGTGTTGCCTGTGCAAGCCAAGGAGACTTGGTGGACACTACCTTCGTATAGACCATCTTGGAAATATGACGGTTAATCGTATTGTAAGTCAGTGTCGGCGAATCTTCTCTCTGTCCAACAATCTCACCATAGGGTACCAGCCCAAGCTTAATCAATGCTTGGAATCCATTACAGATACCGAGTGCAAGACCATCTCTTTCATTTAACAGCTTATTTACTGCCTCTTTCATTTTCTCATTCTGGAATGCAGTCGCAAAGAACTTGGCGCTTCCATCCGGCTCATCACCAGCAGAGAATCCTCCTGGGAACATAATAATCTGCGCCTGTGCAATTGCCTTTTCAAATTCAGCAACAGAATCACGAATATCCTCTGCGCTCAGATTCTTAAATACCTTGGTAACCACCTTTGCGCCAGCTCTCTGGAATGCTCTGGTACTGTCATACTCACAGTTCGTACCTGGGAATACCGGAATAAATACAGTTGGTTTGGCAACCGGCGATTTACAGATATGAATATCTATAGCCTGATACAGATTGCTCTGTACCGTGTCAGTATCGCTTGTAACCTTCGTAGGGAAGACCTTTTCCAACGGTTGTTTCCATGTATTTACAGCCTCCTGCTGTGTTATTACCATGTCTTTGTAAGTGAATTCGCCCTCAGTAACCGTACCGATTTCACTGCATTCTCCTTCCAAAGTGCTGACATATTCAGCAGGCATCTCAACCAGAAGATTCCCCATCTGATTTGCAAATAACTCATCAAGATCAAGATGATCACTGATTGCAGCACCAAGGCCGTTACCAAATCCCATTTTGGATACTGCTGCCGGAATACCCTTGGCATCTAACGCATAGGCAGAAACAATCTTCTTCTCTGCAATCAGCTGTGCAACCTGATCATACATCTCCATAACATCTTTATATACCGGAATATCATATTCATCTCTATTGATACTAAAGAGAACCAGTTTATTGCCGGCTTTCTTAAATTCAGGTGTGATAACATCATGATACTTTGCAACATCAACAGCAAATGAGACAAGTGTCGGTGGTACATCAATACTGTTAAAGGTTCCCGACATACTGTCTTTGCCGCCGATTGACGCAAGTTCAAATCCAAGCTGTGCATCATATGCTCCCAAAAGTGCTGCAAAAGGCTGACTCCATCTGGATGGTTCTTCTGTCATTCTTCTAAAGTATTCCTGGAATGTAAAATGTATCTTCTTATAATCTCCACCACTTGCTACAATCTTCGCAATTGATTCCATTACTGCATAGATTGCACCATGGTATGGACTCCAGGAAGACAGATACGGATCAAATCCGTAGCTCATCATGGTAACTGTCTCTGTACTCTTATTTCCTGTCATTGGAAGCTTGGCAATCATCGTCTGAGTCTCTGTTAACTGATACTGACCACCATAGGGCATCAGAACACTTCCCGCTCCAATGGAACCATCAAACATTTCAACCAGTCCCTTTTGTGAGCATACATTCAGATCCGCCAGTGTCTCTAACCAGGCTCTCTTGGCATCCTCTGCTTCTACAGCCTCTGCAACCTTACGAATCGATATCTTATTCAGGTAATTTTCCTGTTCCACAGGAACTTCAACCTTCACTGCATTCTCCTGGTGTGCTCCATTGGTATCCAAAAATGCTCTGGAAAGATTGACAATATCCTTTCCTCTCCAATTCAATACAAGACGTGGCTCCTTGGTTACAACAGCCACCTTGACAGCTTCCAGATTCTCTTCCTTTGCATAAGCAAGGAATGTATCTACATCCTTTGGATCGATTACAACAGCCATACGTTCCTGAGATTCAGAAATTGCAAGTTCCGTTCCGTCCAGACCGGCATATTTCTTGGGCACTTTATCCAGATCAACCGTTAAGCCATCTGCCAGCTCTCCAATTGCAACCGAAACACCGCCGGCACCAAAATCATTACATTTCTTAATCAGACGGCTGACTTCTTCTCTTCTGAACAGTCTCTGAATCTTACGTTCTGTTGGAGCATTTCCTTTTTGAACCTCTGCGCCGCACACTTCAATGGATTTCTCAGTATGAACCTTGGAAGAACCGGTAGCTCCACCACAGCCGTCACGTCCGGTACGTCCACCCAGTAAAATGATAATATCTCCAGGGTCAGAATTCTCTCTGATAACATTTTTTCTTGGAGCAGCTCCCATTACGGCACCAATCTCCATTCTCTTGGCTACATAGTTCGGATGATATAATTCCTTTACAAATCCTGTTGCAAGACCAATCTGGTTACCATAGGAAGAATAGCCGCTTGCCGCACCTCTAACCAGTTTCTTTTGGGATAATTTACCCTTCAGTGTCTCAGAAACAGGAACTGTCGGATCTGCAGCTCCGGTGATACGCATTGCCTGATATACATAAGCACGTCCCGACAAAGGATCACGGATTGCTCCACCAAGACAGGTCGCAGCACCACCAAAAGGTTCAATCTCCGTAGGATGGTTGTGTGTTTCATTTTTGAAGCATACCAGCCACTCCTCCGTATAGGAGTCTGTTTTGTCTCCCGGGTCAATCTCTACCGGTACAACAATGGAACAGGCATTTATCTCATCAGATACTTCCAGATCTGTCAGCTTACCGTCCTTTTTCAATTTTTTCATTGCAATCAAAGCAAGATCCATCAGGCACAAGAATTTGTCACTTCTGCCGCGATATAATTCATTTCTGGTATCCAGATAACTCTGATACGTAGTCTCCAGCGGAGTTTTGTAGAATCCTTCTTCGAATTCCACATCCTTTAATTCTGTAGAAAATGTCGTATGACGACAGTGATCCGACCAGTAAGTATCAAGTACACGAATCTCTGTCATGGATGGGTCTCGATGCTCTGATTCCGTAAAATATTTCTTAATATGCAAGAAATCCTGGAACGTCATCGCGAGATTTAATGAGCTGTAGAGTTCCTTTAATGCACTCTCGTCCATGGAAATAAATCCATCAAAAACAACCACATCTGCAGGTTCCTCATACTTGGTAATCAGCGTCTGCGGCTTCACCATGCCGGTTTCTCTGGAATCTACGGGATTGATACAATGCTGTTTGATTCTGGTAAATTCTTCCTCTGTAATATTGCCAATCACCAGATAAGTCACAGCAGTACGAATAACAGGTTCCTCATCGTCCTTTAGAAATTGAATACACTGCACTGCAGAATCAGCACGCTGATCATACTGTCCGGGAAGGAATTCTACACTAAACACCTTGCCGTTAGCCGGAATCTCTATTGTTTCTTTTGTAAGAATATCAACAGGCGGCTCTGAAAATACGGTAAGGCAAGCCTTATCAAATATCTCTTCAGATACATTTTCCACATCGTACCGAATCAGGATTCTAACTTCCTTTACTCCGGTTATCCCCAGATATCCTTTGATTTCTTCCTGTAATTCCCTTGCTTTTACTGCATACTCCTGTTTCTTTTCCACATAAATCCGCTTTACGCCGCTCATTTTTTCTCTCTGTCCTCCAGAATTGTTATTCGTTTGCAACATTCATCCAACATTATACTGACTTTTGTTCTTTATTTCAACCTATTCCTCAGCAACGATTCCAGACAGAAGATACAACAGTTCTTCGTTAATCTGTCTTTCTGAGATTCCAATGCTCTGTCTTAGTATTTTCAGCCCTTCGATACTAATCATAATATGCCTTGCTTCTTTTTTCGGTTCTTCAATAGCAAACTCACCATGCTTCTTCCCATTCTCCAGGAGCCTGGTCAAAAACAATTCTCCCGCTTCATACTGCGACTTGTAAAAATTATTTTTCTTCTTATCTTCAAGTGAAAAACTATACTCATACAATGCAACCAGCAATGACTCCTTCTGTAAAATGTCTTTCTTCTGTTCCTTTATAAAAATTGCAAATAAATCTGTATCACTACTTGCCTTGGACAGATCTTTCTCTACTTCCTGATCGTCCGAAGCCTCCTCGTTGGCCAGAACTTCTTCAAACAGACTCCTGATATTGTCAAAATACAAATACAGACCACCTCTGCTAATATTGCAGGCTTCGACAACATCCTTCATCGTCACACCCGTATATCCTTTTTGGGCAAATACCTTACGTGCCGTTTCCACGATATACTTTCTCTTCAGTTCAACTTTCTCACCCATGTGCTCTGCTCCTTTTCCTATAGTTCTTCTACATTGGTACTGACCAAAATTCAATCAATTCTTTCATTTTCTTTACTGCATGATAGAATACGCCATTCGTTATCCCTTCATTCCAAAGTGATGCTTTCGTTCTTCCCTTCAATACATACTTCGAAAGCACAGCACCAATATTCTCCATCTCCATAATCTGGGTATGATCAATTAACCTTAATTCATCCTCCGGTGTACGGATTCGCTTTCTACTATACACATAGACATAATTCTTATCTATCAACTGAGTACTCTGTACTGTTTTGATAAATGAAAGCAGTGTAGAATCATAGACCGGCACCTGAAAACCGTTTTTCTTTCCTTCATCGGGCAGATATACTTCTGTTATATTACGTCCGCTCTTGCTTTCCAACCATGGCAGGTAACGAATCAGCTGCTCAACATCACTTCGGTACTTCGTTATTTTCTCCTCTATTCCTGCTTTGTTCTCTTCCACTATTGCCTCCCGTTCCGTGCTGTCAGGCACTATCAATTCTCTTCCTTGTCAACTCATTTTTCAGGTTATCAGCTCATCAACTGTCTGATCAGTTCTGTTGCCTCCTCGTACTCAAATTCTCCAATGGCATGTTTCACATCCAAGAGCTGCTTTCTAATTCCTTCATCCAGCGGGTATGTGAGAAGATTATCAACCTTTCTTGCTGCTTCTCCCTGTTCCAAAAGATCCAGACTTCCCTGAAGAGAATGCAGCATATTGCAGAATTCCTCCCACGTCAGTTCTTCTTCTCTGATCTGAATAATTTCTTCTCTCAGCAAGCCGGTTTCGCTCAAAACATTTCGAATATTCTCAAGCATTCCCTCATACTTTTCAATCATGAATGCAGATTCTCGTTTAATAACCTCAATATTACCATCACGCCCTGCATATTCCTGCAGTCTGGCAAATTCCGCCAGTTGTTTGGCACCAATCCCGGCCATTAAGCCTTTTAATGCATGTACTTCAAAAATATACTGCCTGTAATGCTCTGTTTGCAGGCAATCCTTAATTCTCTGAACATGCCCTGGGCCATCATCATTTATAAATTTCAGTATCTGAAGATATCTGCCCTTGGCATTTCCATAATTCTGCATTCCGGCTTCTACATCAACATATGGAAGCTGGATTTCCACTTCTGAATAATCAGCATCTTCATCATTTTTATCTACATAATGAATAATCTCCGGTGGAAGGAATTTTTTAAGTATCGCTTCCATACTGGTAAGATTAATAGGTTTGGAGATATACTCCTGAAAACCGCTTTGTAAAAATAATTCTCTGGTTCCGGTAATTGCATTGGCCGTTAATGCAATTACGACCATATTGCGAATCTCAGGGTTGCTGTGAAGACGAATCAGTTTGGTGGTCTCGATTCCATCCATCTCAGGCATCATTTGATCCATAAAAATCATATGATAATTATGCTTTTCTATTTTTTCAAGGCATTCCTTACCGCTCAATGCAGTATCAACACGAACCTGATACATCGTAAGTATTCCCTGTGCAACCTTAATATTTGTAATGTTATCATCCACAACAAGGATTTTAGCCAAAGGAGCAATAAATGTTTTCTTACCGTGTTCTGACATTGTCGGCAGTTCAAGATAATCATAATTACCAACCGGCGCATCATTCACAATCCTTTGACGAAAATTAAATGAAAATACACTTCCGATACCGTAGGAACTCTTTACCCCTATGGTTCCACCAAGTGACTCCACTAATCGTTTGCAGATTGCCAGTCCCAGTCCGCTTCCCTCAATTGTACGGTTCTTTATCATATCCGCTCTCTGGAAGCTGTCAAAAAGAGTTCGAATGCTCTCCTCTTTAATTCCACATCCGGTATCTTCAATAGAAACCTTGATGATTGCCTGGTCTCCCTGTCGTTCCCAGTCCACATTCATACGAATATATCCACGTTTGGTATATTTCACCGCATTGGTTAAAATATTCGTGAAGATCTGTCGTACTCGTGTTTCATCACCACATAATATGATTGGAATTGTCTCTTTCATATGAACAATCAGTTCCACATTTTTATCAATCAGTTTCAGATTGATCATATTACCAATATCCTTAAGTACCAGTCCGAAGTTGTATTCTGCCTCTGCCAACTCCATCTTTCCCGTCTCAATCTTTGAGAAATCCAGGATTCCATTGATAATAGAAAGAAGCGTATTACTTGCATTTCTGATATTATTGGCATTCTCCTCAACATTGCTGTTAATATTATCATGAAGAATCAGTTCACTCATACCAATAATTGCATTCATTGACGTTCTGATCTCATGACTCATATTGGCAAGGAATACTGATTTAGCATCATTTGCTTTCTCAGCTTCATTTTTCAGTTCAATCAGTCTCTGCGTAAATTCGTATTCTTCTGTCTTATCTGTCAGCCAGATTGTGGTTCCTTTATATGTTTTCTTATCATAGAAAGGAACAGAAGAAATCTGATAGCGTTCATCACCTGTCTGCATCACCGTCTTATCATTTCGCATAATACGATCTATGATCTGATCCTGTGTTGCCTCATAACATAACTCCGGAAATATCTCTTTTGCTTTCTCATTAACAAACAGAATTCTTTTGGCTGTATCTACAACTACGAATCCTTCTTCAATTGTTTCAATGATATCATCTCTTGCCATCTGCATTGAATCAAACATTCGATACTTATATACGACAATAACAATCAGAATCCAGCACAGGACAATCCAGGATGGCATGATGGAATAGCCAAGATTGATCTGTAGCAGAGTCAGCAGATTTCCTATGGCAAGAATCAGATTCAGCGTAGCCAGGCTTGCGCATCCCCGATTAATTCCGCCGGGATTTTTTCGGTAGTTTTTATAGGTAATATAGAATCCAAAAAGGCTAATCATGACAGCAATCACAACATCAATGTATTTCAGTACTCCGAACTGACATGTGATGAATGGAAACCCCAGATGCTCTACCAGATTGACTGTAAAATATGGCAAGTGATAACACGAATCCACCAAAATCACAAGACAATTGGTAATCGCATATACAATCATGGGGATTTTAATCATTTTGGGGATTTTTACACCACAGGAAATAAATGAGAAATAGGCCAGCATCACAACAAAGAAACCATTTCCCATATTTTCAAGTCTCGTAGCAACAATTGCTTCCGGTAGTGTTTTGGACAGCAATCCAAAGAAATTGCCAATGACAACCATACCAACAGCAACGCCGGTAAAGTTAAGAAGCTTCTGGATTACAGAAGTCTCATCCATATTGATAATGATTAAGGAAATCAATAAAAAAAGGATTCCTACAATACAACTTCCCCAAAAATAGAGATACATATCAAGAACCGTTCTTTCTTCTGTAATAGGGTTAGATATCAAACCGTCTTCATTATACAAAAAAAAGACGCATGTGTCAAAAACATGCATCTTCTTAGCAGGGGCGGAAGGAGTCGAACCCTCTTCGACGGTTTTGGAGACCGATGTTAAACCGTTTAACTACGCCCCTATTTTCGTCGGGTAAATACCCGACGGTAGATATCATATCATGTTTTTTTCCTAATGACAAGAATTAATTTTATTTCCTTTCTAAATGTGTTCTTTCTTTACACTAAATTGTTTTTATATGTATTTAAGTATTGAAGGAATTCTCCTCCAGGAATTGGTTTTGAAAAATAAAATCCCTGCAGATAATTACAACCCAATTCACTTAAAATGACAACCTGTTCCTTTGTTTCCACTCCTTCAACAACAATCTCCCGATACAGCTCCGTGAGCATTGATACGGTATGACGAAGTACACTCATCGCCTGTTGATCCTTCATTGCCAGCCATAGAATGGATTTGTCTAATTTAATTATCTTAAATGGCAGTTCAATCAGCTTCGTCGTATTAGAAAATCCGGTTCCATAATCATCCAGCGAAAAAGAAAGCCCCGCCAGTATAAGTGCATCCATATTCGCATTAATCAGTTCATTGGATCCAACCGCTGCGGTCTCCGTTATCTCCAGATTAATATATCTTCTGTCCACTCCGTACTCACTCATTACTGCAAGAATTCTCTCATGAAGATTGACCTGCATGCATTCCACAGGAGACAGATTCACTTCAATATATTCAATCCCATATTCCCAGAGTTTATTCTCCTTTGTAAACTTGCACACGCTGTCAAATACATAATTGCCAATCTGCATAATCATTCCATTTTTCTCAGCCACAGGAATGAATTCATCCGGCGATATCATACCATATTCTGTATCATTTAAACGCAGCAAAGCTTCTGCACAGGTGATACGTTTCTTCTCGGTTGAATAAATCGGCTGATAATAGACTTCCAGAGAGTTCTGCAGAAGCGCCCGATTTACGGCTGACTCAACGATTGCTTTACGATCGCATCGTTTTAGTACTTCCTCATCCACCCAAACAACATGATCCGCAGCAGCAATTCCCGGCTCCTTTAATGCAAAGTTCAAAAGTTCAATCATCTCTTCTGCATTCGTTGAATGGCTCTGAGGATATCCCGCTACTGCTATCATACAGGAAATCATAATCTCAGTCTTGCTTTCATCTATCTGAAATTTCTTTTGGAAGAAGTCCTCAATCTTTTTTACCAGATTCTCAACGCCTTCCTGTTCTTTCTCAACGTAACAGCAAAATTGAAGGCCTGTCATATGAAAAACCATTGCCTTTGGAACCACCATCATTAAATATTCTGCAATCTGCCTGATCAGCCGGTTACCCCTGTTCGTACCAAATGTATTATTAATTGATTCAAACCCACTCATCTGAACTGCAATCAGATAGAATTCTCTTCCTTTTCGAATGGAATAATCCACTTTCTTATTCAGAGCCTCACTATTAAAAGTTCCCATTTGCTTATCGGAATCTCCCATAGAGTTCTGCATGGAAAGATATAGTAGCAAAATGCCAACTGACACGCCAAAATTATTAAGTAAATAGTTTGGGAAGAAGTATTGAATAACAAGACATACCATTTCTGAAGTAGTATAGAAAATCAAAGCAACTGCCTGCGATGTTGTCAGTGCAAATCTTCTGCGCATTGCCATCACCACAACTCCACAAGCATAAGATGCGGCAATAAAATAGAGACTGTTAAACAGAAAACCATGCAAATACCTTCCTTCTTCATCAAAAAAGAAGATCAATTTCGTATATGGCGTTGTTGCAATCATTGTTACATAATATAAAATCGGCAGAACAATGAAAAATTTATCATGACGGCGAAGCTTATCATTGCCCCTTAACAAGAACAGAAAATACACAAAGTAAGTGGCCACCAGCATATTTAGACTGATCAAATATACTATGTTAACAAAATAATTGATTGATCGTGAAAACTCCTGGCTATGATTAATCATATACACAGACAACAGGTCTGATACTCCGGTGGCCAACGCTAAAATAAGCATCAGCAGAAACGCTGATGTTGTTTTTGTTTTAATTCTCTTTTCGTAGAGAAATTGAATCAGTAACGCCGTTAAGATTACTACTGATGCCACTTCATAATGCACAATCCATCCAGTCATCCGCTATCTCCATGTCAAACATCCCAAACATACCGTGTTCTGCTTATATTGTACATCAAAAATGCTTTATTCACAAGACAAAGCGGACGAAC
>JAKQFQ010000357.1 GCA_029558315.1 Bacillota bacterium | reverse complement strand
CATTCCTTACCCTTTTTCGCTAAAATGTAAAGTATATATGATGTGCCAGAGAGTAAAGCGTATGGTTATGAACTCCTTTACTCTTTTAATGCTATCAATTTCTGATTTCTTAACATCTTTACAGTTTTCGATTTATTTATATTCATACTATAGATGAAATAGCAACAAATAACAATCCTTCCATCATCAAGAAATTATACCCATGTTTCAAACAGGCAGACTATCCTGCACACACAACGCCCCCCATCCCACCTCCGGATTGGGATACTCACTCACACCGGGGAGTCGTCTGGCACCTCGAATCAAATATGCCTTTACCTTTTCCCCGTACAGAAAAGGGTCATTTCCTCTTACGATTCCCCACTCCAGCAAAAGTGCCGCTGCCCCTGTCACATAAGGTGTGGAAAATGAGGTCCCTGTAAATCCTGCATATCCGCCACCGGCAACTGCTGCATTCACATTGACGCCCGGAGCAACCAGTTCTGGTTTGGCGTAAGTTGCAATGAACTGTGCCGAGGTAATATCTGCGCTTCCGGACTCATATCCTCTCCCAGAGAAATCTGCATAGGAATTATATATGGAATTATACGCTCCAACCGTAATAACTTTTCTGGATGTTGAAGGAATCGTTAAGGTTCCATTGGGATCTGAGATAAAAAAAACAGTATCAGCATTTCTAACAGAATAGGACGATAAATACATGTTATATACCCCATTTCGAATGCTGACTCCCTCAATCTCAAAAGTCCAGATACCAGTCGTCAGATAAGTCTGATTAGGGAGAAAATCAAAATAGAATTCCTGTACGGCTGAGTATGGCAGGGGCGTTCCAAAATAGCACAGAATCTTAGTATTTCCCAAAACAATACGTTCGACACCAGGATTCATCGTCTGAAACGTTCTCCGTTCCCCACTTGGTGCGATAATACTGATACGAAGAATATCATTATAGTTTTTCCAGAATTGAATACTTAGACTTGGCTCATAATTCCGACTGCCAATTCCACTCTCTGTGTTTCCCCTGTGTTTCTTCCTGAATAATGTCCGCCTGAAGCCGCCTCATTTCCACTCCCTACACAGATCACATTACGGTATACCTCTGAAGCATTGTCCATATATCTTTCCAAAAGACTACTTCCAAGATGATTTCCATAGACACTTCCAAAGCTTAAATTGATTGCTATTGGAAGTGCTCGATAAATAGCCGTTTGAAGCATGAAGTTGACCGCTCTCATCAATTCCGTTGTTCGGGGAAAGGAATTAGGATTGACATTTCCTAGCTTCACAACAATCAGCTTTGCTTCCTGCGCTACACCAATTGTGCTTCCTGCTGCAACGGAGGCAACTGCGGTCCCATGTCCACTACTATCACGACTGGGAATCAGACGTTCGCTTTCGGCAATAGAATTCAATGCCAATGCTTCATTAATCATGCTTTCGCTAAACAAGACACCCGTGTTATAACCGGCAGGAGACTGCCACTCTTCCCTAAGCGCAGGATTCAACGATTGATCCCATAATGCGATGATTCGTGTTTTTCCTGTCTGATCAATGAATTCCGGATTGCGATAATCAATCCCGCTGTCTGCAATTCCGATAAGAACACCATTTCCACTAAGATATGGCTCTCTGCGAGTCACCTCATAGACGCAGCTGCTACGATTGCCATCAACCTATTCAAAAAACAGACGCTTGGGTTTCTCTATATATTCCACTTGCTCAAGAATGGAAAATGCATTAATCAGTTGTTCCGGAATCTGTACAATTGCATACCCGGCAAGCAATTCTTCAATTTGTATCGCTTCTGAAGCTGCCTGCTGTAGATTGCCGTGGTATTTGACAATTAACTCCCACGTTCTGGTTGCTTCCTGATAACCGGATTCTAGATTCTGTGATTGTTCCCGCTCCTCCGGAGTCGCCTGTAGGCTTAGATTCAAAAGATTCTCCAATTTTTGATTTTCCATTTCCCAATATTATCCTAACATTCACTGCTTAGTTCATCATATGCTCATCCTGTTTTCTTCTTTCCAGCAGGCCGAAAAATTGTTATAATCAAGAGTAACCGATAATGTATGAAAATGAGGATTCCGATGAATACAGAAATGATGGAACTGTTTGCAGAACACACCAGCAAAGATTATCCTGTTGGTGTATATTATATTGATTTAGAAAAAATGTATATGAACAGTGTTCGTAGCCACTGGCATTCAGAATTGGAAATTGATTATGTCAAAAGTGGTTCCGCTGTTTTTTCAATTGGAGCGGAATCCATCCCTTTATCTTCGGGCAATGTCATTTTAATCAATGGCAATCGGATTCATTCGATTCATTCGGCAAATGATGAGAACTGCGTCATTCTTTCTCTTTTATTTCATCCTGCTTACCTCTTTGATTCCGAGCGTTCTTTTCTTTCCGTAAAATACTGTGCTCCCATCACCTCGAACAGTGCCTTTCGTTACATGACCTTTGATCGTGCAGATGATTTTGGACGTAAAGGGATTGAATGTATTAACTCGATTCTGAATGCCAATCTTACCAAAGCTTATGGATTCGAATTAGAGACCAAGAGTCTTCTGTGTTCTTTCTGGTTACAATTACTGGCCAAAAGTGCTTTATCCGAGAAACCCTCCAATGCTGCAACATTAGCCACCATGGATGAAGAACGAATCAAAGATGCCATTCAGTATATTCACAGTAACTATGCCTCTCCTTTGACCCTTGATGATATTGCAGAGAGCATCCACGTCAGCAAGAGCGAATGCTGCCGTTGCTTTAAGCGTACGCTTCATATCACCCCTTTTGATTACCTTCTCAAGCATCGCATTTTTGAATCAGCAAGAAGAATGCAAAAAGGTGATCAGTCTGCTGATTCAATCACAGCACTGGCCACCTCGGTTGGTTTTCATAACGCAAGTTATTATAACAAAATCTTTCGTAAATACTTAAACCGTACTCCTACAGAATATCGAGAACAGATCAAAAAAAGTCATCGTGATGCCTTAAGTCCCTTTGGAATTTCATTAGCCAGAATGTAATTGCCTGCTGATTCATTTCACTGCTGCTTTCTTTAATGCTGGCTTTTAGAAATTGTTTGTTTATCCTCTTATAGATTTTCATTCATTTTCAATAATTTTGCTGCCTGGTCGGCTGCAATTAAATTATCGATAATTTCCTGTATATCACCATTCATAATGGAGTCGATACGGTAAAGCGTAAGCTTTATTCTATGATCTGTTACACGTCCCTGTGGGAAATTGTAAGTTCTGATTTTCTCAGAACGATCCCCTGTACCGATCTGACTTCTTCTAGCATCCGCTTCTGCATCATGTGCTTTCTGACATTCCAAATCATACAGTTTTGCGCGCAGCAATGTAAATGCCTTTTCCTTATTCTGAATCTGTGACTTTTCTGTCTGACTGTAGATTACAATTCCTGTTGGATAATGTGTCAGTCGTACTGCAGAATCTGTGGTATTGACACACTGTCCTCCATTACCGGAAGCACGCATTACATCAATTCGAATATCTTTCTCATCAATCTGTACGTCTACTTCCTCTGCCTCCGGCATTACTGCAACTGTTGCTGTAGATGTATGGATACGGCCACCCGATTCTGTCTCTGGTACTCTTTGTACACGATGAACTCCACTTTCATATTTCAAAACAGAGTATGCACCCTGTCCACTAACCATGAATTCAACTTCTTTCATTCCACCAATTCCGGTCTCATCTGCATTGACCAGTTCCAGCTTCCAGTGTTTCGTCTCCACATAATGTGCATACATACGATAGAGTTCTGCCGCAAATAACGCAGCCTCATCTCCACCGGCTCCGGCTCTGATTTCCACAATTACATTCTTATCGTCATTTGGATCTTTCGGTAATAATAAGACTTTCAGTTCATGCTCGATTTCACCAATTCTCTTCTTAGCCTCATTATGCTCTTCCTTCAACATTTCCCGCATATCCGGATCTTTTTCTTCTTCCAGCATTGTAATGGAATCTTCCATATCCTGTGTACATTTTTTGTACTCTTTATATGCCTCAACGATAGGTGTCAGATCACTCTGTTCCTTCATCAGACTACGAAATCTATTCTGATTGGAAGTTACATCCGGCTCCGAAAGTTCATTCAATATTTCTTCAAATCTTCTTACTAAGTCTTCCAGCTTGTCAAACATTACCCTATTCTCCATTCCTTCCATATGTTCCATGGACTACCCGATCCAGACCGGCATAATCCTTTACAATTCTTATTTCCCGGTATCCGGCTTCCTTCATCAGTGCCATTACCGCTTCCCCCTGCTCGCACCCTATCTCAAAGAATAATTTACCTTGTGGGTTGAGATACTTCACACTATCCCTTACAATTCTTCTATAAAATGTCAATCCGTCAGGTCCACCGGAAAGTGCTAATTTCGGTTCATGTTCCTGTACTTCTTTCATTAATGTTTTGATTACTTCATCCTCAATATAGGGTGGATTAGAAACAATAATATCAAATGTGCCGGATATATTGCCAAATAAATCCGAACAGATCCACTCTGCATTCACACCCATATTCACCGCATTCTTTCTTGCAACTTCCAATGCAGGTTCAGAAATATCGCATCCGATACCACATACACTATTACTATATTTGAGCAGACTAATCAAGATACATCCAGAACCTGTACATACATCCAGAATTCTCTGTCCGTCAAAACGATTGCGCATAATCTCTTCTACCAGAATCTCGGTATCCTGTCGTGGAATTAAAACATTTTCATTTACCTGAAAGGTTAATCCCATGAATCCCTGTTCTCCAGTCAGATACTGCAGTGGAATATGTTTAGCACGCTGACGAATCAATTCCTCATATTGTTGCTGTTGTTCCGCCTGTAACGGACGTTCTCCATCTAACAGTAATGTATTACGGTCTGTTTTACAGATATATTCCAACAACAGTCTGGCATCTAACTGTGCCTCTGTTATTCCTTGCTTTTCAAGACAACTAAAGCCTTGTTGATAGGCCTCTCTATATGTTATCATCCTTAGGTTCATCCTCTGACTTTGAAATTTCACTTAGCTTCTCTTCCAGTTCAAGGACATTAATTTCCATTGTCTCTTCCCCGGTTTCAACAGTCGTACCGTCTTCAGTAACCTTTGTTTTCTTTACCATTCTTCGTTTAAAATGCTTATTTTCAAAACTTTCCCAGTCAAATACAGCTTCAACCGAAGCAATCGCAACCTCTACCATTTCTGGATCCGGCTCCTTCGTTGTTATCCTCTGCAACCACATTCCAGGTGCGGAAATAATCCGAACGATAATGTTATCGCTGCGTCCTGCCAGACGCAGAATTTCATAGGAGATTCCGGCAATCACCGGAATTAATAGAATTCTAAGCACTATTTTTAATACAACGGTATCCACACGAATAAAGAAGAACAGAATAATACTAATACACATGACGATGAGAAGGAAACTGGTTCCACATCTCCTGTGAAGTCTGGAACAACGCATAACATTCTTCACAGTCAAAGGTCTTCCCTGCTCAACACAATTAATACATTTGTGTTCTGCACCATGATACTGATACAGCCGTTTAATATCTTTCATCAGTGAGATCAATAACACATAAGCCAGGAATATGATAATTCTGACGACACCCTCAATAATTGCAATAAGAGAATCATTGAGCAATACTCCGGATAAAAGCTCCGATATTACATATGGAAGAATCATAAACAATCCTACTGCGATTGCAATCGAAACAAATACCGTAAATCCCATCACAACCTTCTCCGCTTTACCCTTGAAGATCTTCTTTAACATTATATCTGCCTTGGTCTCCTCTTCTTCCTCTTCATAAAAAGAGGCCGAGAAGGTTAATGTCTGCATACCCAAGACCATAGAATCAACAAAATTAAGCACACCACGGACAAATGGGATTTTTCTCAATATACTGGCGGATGAAACACCGGTTTCTTTCTTTTGAACCTCTATTTTTCCATCTGGCTTTCTGACAGCCACAGCATACTTTTCTTTATTCTTCATCATTACGCCTTCCAGTACAGCCTGTCCACCAATACCAGAATAAACGCTTTTTCTCTTCTTTCTCAAATCCGTTTTCCTCCATATTATCAATACAGGATCGATTACTCGAGTCTTTTCCATAAAGCGAAAAAACGGGAAGGAACACGCTTGGCGGATTTCTTCCCGTAAAAAGGTTGAGATATCATCTACCTCAACCTCATCCTTAACACTGCTTATTTGCTTTCAACACCGTATTTCTTATTAAACTTATCAATACGTCCACGAGCCTGTGAAGCCTTCTGCTGTCCTGTGTAGAATGAATGACACTTGGAACAAACTTCCACATGAATCTCCGGTTTAGTAGAACCGGTAACAAATGTATTTCCACAGTTGCAGGTTACGGTTGCCTGATGATAATCAGGATGGATTCCTTCTCTCATAATACTCACCTCTCTATAATTACTTTACCGGATAGATATCCGACAATGACCACTAAACAGCTTAATCATTGTAGCATAGTTTTTTTTACTATGCAAGTATTTTTTCTTGGATTAGCATTTTTTTATGAACCATTTATGATAATGTCCTTATATACCACAAGGAAAAATGTCCCAAGTATGGTATACTAACTCTTGCTCATTATTATGAACAGGAGGAATTCATTATCAGAAAGGTTATACTCACAATGGATGAAAACAAGAAAT
>JAKQFQ010000349.1 GCA_029558315.1 Bacillota bacterium | reverse complement strand
AGAAGGTAGAGGGGCAGAAGAAATATGCAAAAGGTTTGAAGAATAAGCTTGATGCTATTGAGTCTGCTCCGGCCAGGTCTGTTGCTGTACAGCATTGAGTGATTCCCGGGTTGAGAGATCTTCCCGGGAATTATTGTCTTTTTTGGTTTGCACTTAATGATTATGATTATGAAAATATGTTGTATTTATCATTCTATTGATCTTGACGGCTGGATGTCAGCGGCAATAGTCAAGATGGCTCTCAAGGACAAAAATATTGATTTTATTGGATTTAACTATGGTGATGTTGTTCCTGATCTTGCAGGGTATGATGAGATCATTCTCGTTGATATAACTCTTCCGCATCTTGCGATGCTTGGTCTTAAGGACAAGATTGTGTGGATTGACCATCATATATCAGCGATAAGGGATAGCGAGAATCTTAAGTATTCTGATATTGGAGGAGTAAGAGACACAAGATATGCTGCTTGTGAACTTACGTGGACATATTTCTTTCCGGTATTAAAAACGCCTGAAGTTGTAACATTACTTGGTATGTACGACTGCTTCAGGCATAAAGGAACAAATGATGAAAGAAGGGTGCTTGAATTTCAGTATGGAGCAAGATCAGAGATATCAAATCTTGATGATGCATTTGCCGTATTGAATGTAGCAAAAGGCAATGGTGATTGGAGTATGGACACTGATGTTGTCAGTATATTACTTGAAAGAGGAGTTGCTATATATCGCTATCTTCGCATTGAAGCCAAGTCGATATACAAGGGAAGGTTTGAGACAATGATTGATGGACGATATGCTGCAGTTGTAAATAGGGAGAGATTCAACCCAGTTAACTTTGGCATTGATTACCATAAAGACGGATACGAAGTATTTGTCTGCTTCCACTATGAAAGCGGAATGTTCAATTATTCCATCTATAATGACAATGGACTTGTTGACTGTTCTGCTATTGCAAAACTATATAACGGCGGAGGCCACAAAGGAGCTGCCGGATTCAGGTCAACAGAATTACTGTTTAAATAAAAAATGATTGTGATATGTTACAGATTTCAAAATTCAAACTGATCGATCAGGGCCGTGGTGGCATTGAGATCGAAGGAAGAGAGAGCATGGTCATGCAGGGTGGCTATGCAGTTATTGACAAGATCAAACGTGAGCGCCGGCTCATGCTTGCTCCTGATGTGATTGCAAAGATCCAGGAGTTGAAGTATTTCTTTTTCAACCTTACTGCTCACTGGCTTCCGCCGTTTAACAAGTATTATGACGTGCAGAATCATCGGCTCGCAGAGATTGAACTCGATGAGAACGGGAAGATGAAGCAGGGACAG
This sequence comes from Bacillota bacterium, assembly GCA_029558315.1. Taxonomy (GTDB): domain Bacteria; phylum Bacillota; class Clostridia; order Lachnospirales; family Lachnospiraceae; genus NK4A136. Next base: position 1,002 of record JAKQFQ010000349.1, on the reverse strand, counting down.
AGCATGCTCAGGAACCTGTGGAGTATAACAGACATTACCGGGATATCCTACAAGAACGGAGGATTTGTCATCACCGGTAAGATCAATTCGATCGAAGGCAAATGTGTTGTTATCAACACCCCGTTCATAACAGAAGGAGATGATGTTGGGTTTTTCTCAGATGTGATTGATAAGATTGATGAGTGTATAAAGCTCATCATCGAATATCTCGATCGTAAGGAATTGCCGGCATATGATCCTAAGGCCGTATTGTCTGCAGATGAACTGAAAGATGAGGATATAAGTAATCTCTCTAAGAAGGTTGTCGATAAACTCATAGATAAGGGACTTATTGTTTTGGTAAATGACAATGAAGACAATTATCCGAAACTTCCATTCAATGGAACGACTGTACATGAAAGCGGAAGTATAGACGGAGAGAATATTCCTCATGCAGAAGAGGTAGATGGTGATATAGAACTTACTCCGGAGATGATTGCAGAAGCAGAGGCAAAGGACAAGGCAATGAGAGATCAGATAAACGCAAAGGCAGAGCCATTCGGAAAAGGCGAAGCTATTGCTGATGAATTTCCGGTTGCGGATGGTGAATATCGCGGAACAAGTCCGGAATCTCCTTCTGATCTTGAAATGCATGAATACAGTGATCAGGTTAGCGATGAACAACCTGATGATATGAAATTTGATTGATATGGGTAGGATGGGATTAGGAGTGGACGATACGATTAAGTTTGTTGAGTCCACTCATCAATACTTTGATAAGGATGGGAATGAATATGAAAGTGTCACCAGAGGTCTCAAGAAACTACAGGTTCCCTTTGATCGGGATGGTATCTCGAGAAGGATGGCTGTATCGTTGGCCGCAGAAAAAGGAATCTCGGTTGAGAAGGCACAAGAAGAGATACTTTCAGGGTGGGATCAGAAACGGGATAGCAGCATTGACAGAGGTTCGAGCATCCACGGAGCAATAGAGAAGTATTTGCTTACAGGGACAGTTGTCGAATA
>JAKQFQ010000317.1 GCA_029558315.1 Bacillota bacterium | reverse complement strand
AAGTAACTTCTGGTTAATCATATATCAGAACTTCCGAATTGTCAATAAAAAGTTCTGATTATATAATTGGTAACTTCTGAAAAGAAACGAGGTGATGAGAGATGGGTAAACGAGTCATATTGCATTCAGATATTAACGCATGTTATGCGGCAATAGAACATTTGCATCGTCCTGAGCTGAATGGAAAACCTTTGGCTGTAGGCGGAGACCCCGAAGCAAGACATGGAATAGTCTTAACCGCAGATTATATAGCTAAAAAATACGGTGTGAAAACAGGTATGGCACTTTGGCAGGCGAAGCAGGTTTGCCCAGAACTCAACATTGTTTCACCAAGAATGGATTTGTATTTGCGATTTTCCAGAATGGCTCATGAGATATATGGGGAATACACGGATCTACAAGAACCGTATGGAGTGGATGAATCATGGTTGGATGTGACCGCCAGTGGTTCATTAAAAGGTGATGGATACAAGATAGCAAAAGAAATTAGCAATCGTATGAAATCAGAATTAGGCATAACCGTTAGTATTGGAGTATCCTTTAATAAAATTTTTGCTAAACTTGGTTCTGATTATAAGAAACCAGATGCCATTACAACTATGTACGAAGATGAATTCAAAAGCAAAGCATGGGCACTTCCAGTATCTGATCTTTTATATGTAGGACGGAGTACCAATCAGAAGTTAGCACGATTTGGAATCAAGACTATTGGAGACTTAGCACAAACAGACGAACATTTATTAATGTCACATCTTGGCAAGATGGGTGGTATTCTCTGGGGATTTGCGAATGGCTATGATGACTCACCTGTAAAAATGGAACATACACATGCACCAATTAAATCTATTGGAAATAGCACTACTACTCAAAGAGATTTAGAGAATGATGAGGATGTAAAAATTATTCTTTACATTCTTGCAGAGAGTGTTGCAGCAAGACTTCGAGATAATGGATTTAAGTGCAGGGTGGTGGAAATCAGTGTCAGGGATAATGAACTTTATTCATTTACCAGACAGCATAAGATTGATCATGCCACGAATATTACTGGGGAGATTGCAACCGAAGCGTATCGAATATTCAAGGAAAATTACAACTGGCGAAAGCCAATCAGAAGCGTAGGAGTTCGAGGGGCAGATCTTGTCAACGACAATTACTGGGAACAGATGGATTTGTTTTCTAGTGTAGAGCAAAGAGAAAAACAGATGAAATTGGATGATGCAGTGGATACCATTAGGCAAAGATTTGGATTTTATAGTGTTCAAAGAGGACTTATGTATCGTGATATGATTCTCTCTTCTGTGAATGCAAAAGAGGATCATACGACTCATCCAATCGGATATTTTGGCTAAAAGGAGGTATTTAAGTATGGCTTATATGAGATACGATTTAAACGATAAACAGAATAAAATCTATGACTTTTTATGTGATTTTCTTAAGGCGCATGGTTTTCCGCCAACTGTAAGAGAAATTGCAGAAATGGCGGGACTTGCTTCAGCATCTAGTGCACATCATTATTTGAAGCAATTAGAAGAAAAGGGATATATCCGCCGAGTAGAAGGAAGTCCAAGAGCAATTGAAATAATGTGAGGAGGTGGTTGTAGCATGGAGAGTGTAAAGGTATATGTGGATGTTACTGCTGAGTTTTCAAAAGAAGGAGTATTAACACCAAAAAGTTTTATATGGAAAGATGGCAAAGTATATGAGATTCAGCGTGTAAAAGATATGCGTCGAGCTGCCAGCATGAAGGCAGGTGGTGTAGGAATGAGATATACATGTGTTGTTGATGGTAGAGAAAGTTATCTTTATTATGAGGATAACAATCTCTGGTTTGTAGAAGGGAAAGCCGGAGCCTGATTATGTGTGGTGACATGTAATCAGTTGGCTTCGAAGATCAGCATATGGTTGGGGCATATTAG
>JAKQFQ010000303.1 GCA_029558315.1 Bacillota bacterium | reverse complement strand
CTTATCCTTCTCCGGCTCATCAACACTTCTTGCAGGATATGTTCTTGAATCAATCAATATACACTGATCAAAACCGTCAATGAATAAAAGGAAGGAGCCTGACAGAAGAAAGAATTTTATTTTTTCAAGATCATCCAGCACATCGATTTCCACATATGGCATAAAGCTCTCGGCCATCTCATTGGCATTGGCCGGCATATCCTCGGCCTTCAATTCCATTAGAAACTGCAAAAATTTCTGCATCATTTCATCTTTACAGAACCCATCGACCAGAAACATTGCTGCATCGCGTTCGCCAATCATAATCTTTCGATAAACGATGTCAAAACTGTCTTTGATCCCCTTTTGTTCCTGCATGTAATCAACATTATCTTTTAGTTTCTGACTTACTTTTTGCATAAAAATACCCCCATTCTGTAATAAGACATTACCATCTTATCCAGATATGGGGATTTTTATTCAGTCACTATTTCTTTCCGGTACTGCCAAAGCCACCACGGTCAGGTCCACTTAATTCTGTTACTTCATCAAAAGTAATTACCGGCTGGTTCTCCATGATTCTAAATTGACATATTCTGTCATTTACTGCAATGGTTGTATCTCTGATGGCCAGCACTGGCATAAACCACTGGTCATTATCTCCGGAATATGTATAGTCAATGACTCCACAGTGATTGGTCTGAATAATACCAAAATTCTTAAACGTAGAACTTCTGGGCACCACATGTGCCTCGTACCCCTTCGGAAGCTGCATCGCAACTCCTAATGGAATCAGCATAAATTCGCCTTTCTTTAATGTAACATCGATTGCACTTCGCAAATCAATCCAGTCAGATTTGCCGTCAACATAGCACAGCTTCTCAATCCGATCGGAAAAGTATTTTATCTTAATATTTGGCATTTTCTCATCCTTTCTTACTTCGCATAATCCGGGCAGTAAAGAACCGGAATTAGCTGATCGGTCTGCTGCAGCGTCTTTTTCACATCTATCACTTTCTGATTTTTACTTCCCTTCCACAGCAGCGAATTGTCTTTCTGTTCTAAAATAAATTCTCCATCCACAAGAACATCCACATATTGCATTACCGGATAATGATATATCTGATCCCAGGAATACCCTGTATACATCCAGATCGTTTTCTCCGGATAACGTTCCTTGACTTCCTGTGCAAGCTTTCTCACATCAAGTCGGTTGGCCGAATGCAGCGGATCTCCACCAGACAAAGTCAATCCTGATATATAGCTTTTATCGAGCTGTTCAAACAGTTCTGTCTTTGCCATATTATCAAACAGCAGTCCTCCATCCGGATCCCATGTCATTGGATTCTGACATCCTTTACAGCAATGAGAGCATCCTGCGACCCACAAAACGACTCTAAGCCCATCTCCATTGAGCATATCGTCTTTGGTAATATTATGATATCTCATTTCTACATACTCTTCCTTTCTGCGATTTCTGCCATTTTGGCATCATTAAGTCTGGTATCTCCATGCACCCTTGAATAAGACAGATAACCATTCATACGATCAATCTTCGTAAGATTACTGCTTCCGCATATCGGGCACACATCCATTTCCAGTTCCTGATGTCCACAGTCATCACAGTAGGACAGGGATAAATTAACCCCTTCGTATAATCCGAATTCCATAGCTCTTCGAATCAGTGTCTTCACTGCTTCAATATTGTAGTCGATTGGATATTTCACATACTGTATCTTTCCACCATTCGACAGTTCCCAGAAACGATATTCCAGATCCTGCTTCTGAATAGGGGTGATATCTTCCGTCACATGGCAATGGAAGCTGTTACTAACATATTCACGATCGGAGACACCTTCAATAATTCCATATTTTTTACGAAACTGCTTAATCTGAAGGCCACATAAATTCTCAGCCGGCGTGCCATAAATTGCATAAAGGTTGCCATCCGCTTCCTTGAATTCATTGATTTTCTCATTGATATGTTCCATAACATCAAGAGCAAACTGGCCATCTTCCACTAATGATTTGTTATTATATAACATTTGCAGCTCATTCAATGCAGTAATACCAAAGGATGCTGTCGATGTCTTCAATAACGGCTTAATCTTATCGGTCAGCTTCAGGTTACCGCCAAGGAAGCCACCTTCACAATATGCCAAAGGATTGGTGGAAGCACGCATTTCTCCAAGATATGCATAAGTTCTGATATGCAGCTGCCTGATCAGATTCAGATAATAGTCAAGTACCTCAAAGAAGTCACGGCTCTCCTGTCTTGCTTTGGCAAGAATCATCGGAAGATGCAACGATACCGCACCTATATTAAATCGTCCAACAAATATTGGTGTATCAAAATCATCCGCCGGGTGCATGCCACCCTTTTCATACCAAGGGGACAGAAATGCTCTGCAGCCCATCGGTGAAATGACTTTATTATACTGTTTATACATACTTGCAATATAGCCCTTACCGGTCAGGCTTAACCAGTCAGGATACATGGTCTTGGCAGAACAGGATACACCTGCCTCAAATACATCCTCTAATTCCTTTCCCGGTCCATGAAGATTCTCATCATATAAAAATACAATCTTAGGGAACAGTACCGGTTTCTTGCATTCTTTTTTGCCCTGTCCGCGTCTTCTTACATTCAACATTGCAATCGTTGCCAGCTTTGCAAAACGTCCTGTGCCAATTCCTGCAGTAACTGTAATGAATGGATAATCTCCACGGCTCGAAGCAACTGTATTAAACTTATATTCCCACCCCTGGAATCCCTGTTCGAATTCTCGTATCACATCTGCATTGGCTTCTGCCTCTGCGGATGTTTCATCAATACCAAGTTTCTCATATTTTTTTAAATATCTCTCGTATGATTTTTCAGCATAGGGTTCTAAGATTTTATCCACCTCAGGCACTGTAAAACCGCCATACTGCTGGCTTGCTGCGCTTAATACAATATCACCAATAACATCAAATGCAACATCCAGACTCTTCGGCTCATTATACCAGATATTTCCCATCTCGAATCCGCCGCTTAAGACATTCTGAACATCAAACAGACAACAATTCATGGTATCTCTTCTAGCAGACATATCATGAACATAAATATAGCCATCACGGCAAGCCTGTAGTTCCTCTGTCGTTAGGAAGAACTTCTGATATAATTCTTTATTCAGCTGATTGAAAATAAGGCTTCTTTTGGTTGATACAAGTGCGGAGTCCGTATTGGCATTTTCTTTGTCTCCAATATACATAATGGACTGACTCTTCTTATAGACATCATCCAGCATTCTGACAAAGTCCTGCTTGTAATTACGATAATCGCGGTAACTCTTTGCAACGATAGGTTTTACCTGTTCCAGAGCACTCTCAACTATATTATGCATAATTGGGATAGGAATCTTATCCACTCCTATTTCATCTACTTTTTCAATTACATATTCACAGATTTTCTTTTTCTCATCTTCCGTAAATTCCGTTAGTGCACGATAAGCGGATTTACCAACTGCATTAATTACCTTCTGAACATTAAAGTCCTCCAGACAATTATCCTTTTTTACAACTTTCACAGGCAGCTTTGTTTTGTAGATTGCACCATAGTCGATCTCTGACATCTTTATTCTCCCTCTTGATCTATCTTTATCTAGTGATGTTATTTTGTCCAAACACAATATATTGTGTCCAATCACAATTATATTAAACTGCAATTTAGATGTCAACACGAATACCATAGAAACCTTTACAAATTCTGTCGTGTTTTTTCGTAAATCTTTTTATTGCTGATATGACAGTAATATGGACTGGATGTACTTAAGATATTCCATTGCTTCAGTCTTCGGTGCGATGATTCTGGCCCGCTGTCCCAATCCGGCTAACCAGCCATAGAATTGATTGCTGGTTACAACTTTCGCAGTTACACTAAAATGCAGATCATCTTCTTTATGAATCATTACATTCTTACCAAATCGGTCGATTACGACACCAATCAAGTCATTTTCACACAATAAAGAGATTTTCTTCTTTTCTCCGCCAAACATTCCAAAGGCTGCATTGGTATATTCAGCCACATCAAAGTTTTGAAACAGTTCACGACCTAAACGTTCCTGATTCGTCATAAGGATGTGACGCATCCTGTCAACACGATAATGACGAATCGACTGGTTTAATTCATCATAGCCAATCAGATAGTAATTCTCATTGTTCCAGGCAAGATAATATGGACTGACTTCATATCGCTTTCCATCTTTTTTTAAGGTTAACTTCTTATCCATTGTATATTGTGCATATTGAAAAGTAATGCTGTGATCCTTCCCGATTGCATTATGAATCTGGTCTACACCATAATAAACAGTTTCATTCTCTGCCTTAACACGGTTTGTTACATAGATAGTTCTTCTCAACTGATCCGCATCATGACGTCCGGCAAAGTTTTCCAGCTTTTTGATCAATTCCCGTGATTTTTTAGTCGTCAGAAATCTGGAGGCCTGCACCATATCAACAAGGATCTTTAGCTCCGGAAGTTCAAATTCTCTCTCTGAGAGATAGTATCCGCCCTCTGATCTTGAATTATCAAAACCAATCTCATAACCAAAGGAGCGCAGGTATTCAATGTCGCTGTAAATACTCTTTCTCTCTGCCTTAATCTCCTGCTGCATGAGCTTATGAATCAGTTCCTTGGTAGAAATCGGATGAAACTCATCTGTCTCCTCTTTTAAAATCTGTAAAATATAGAGTAATTTCAATTTCTGGTTATCAGACTTGGCCATATCATCTTCCCCTCTCCTATACAAAAGGTGCCCTCTCGGGCACCCGTTAACGCTGCATCTATATTGGCTGCTTAACTCTCAGTCTTTACTGTCTTTCTTCCTGTGATACCTTAGCGTTTTTTCTCTTTTTCAGATTCACACCGATTAAACAGGCAATGATAATACTTACAACAAAAATACCAAATACAATTAAATATTCCATAAAACTATTCAGAAACAAGATCAATTGATTCATCTCAAACTACCAACCCTTTCCATCCTAAATCTATATTTATCATATCATTCACTCGCAACATCGTCAAGTAATCCGCTACCATCTGCCGCACTGGTAGCCAGCTGGTCACAGCGTTCATTTCCCGGGTGTCCGGCATGTCCCTTTACCCAGCAAAATGTTACTTCATGTGCATCCATTGCCTTCAACAGCCGTTTCCATAGATCGATGTTTTTGACAGGTTCGTTCTTACCGCGTTTCCAGCCCTTCTTAATCCAGCCTTCAATCCAATGCTGGTTAAATGCATCTGTCAGATATTTAGAATCAGAAAACAGTGTAACATTACACGGCCTGGTCAATGCCTCCAGACCAACAATTGCAGCCATTAACTCCATCCGGTTATTGGTTGTCTTTTTATACCCTGCACTGTATTCCCGCTCATGCAGTTCTCCCTTTGAATCAATGTACTGTAACACTGCTCCGTAACCTCCAGGGCCATCCGGATTTCCTCTTGCAGAACCATCTGTATATAATGTCACTTTCATGCCTTCCTCCTATACTTCCCAATAATTATTTTTCATAAACAGTGCTGCCATAGCCTCTGCTTTTTCAATAATCTGCTTATCGTATCCCATAACCGACAATAATTTGATTGCATTTCTTGAAGTTGCTTTACCCTTCTGTAACTGGTAATTAAACAGGATTTCATCATTCTTTACTTCTTCTTCAAAATGATAGTTCTCATATTCCTTCTCCAGAAGTGTTGTCAGCTCGATATCATGTGTTGCCGCCACGCACAGAATCTTATGCTTAGCCATATACTTAAGGATCTGTGTAGATGCCGCAATTCGTTCCACTGTATTCGTTCCCCGAAGAACCTCGTCCACAAAACATACGATGGGCGCTCCAGACTGCCTGCTCTTCTTAAGAATTCGATTCATTGCTTTGATTTCCACCATAAAATAGCTCTCTTTTGCAGTAAGATTATCTGTCAGAGCCATGGACGAATAGATTCTGTGAAATGCTGTATGAAAGCTGTCAGCACATGCCATATGAATGGTCTGTGACAGAATCATATTCATTGCCACTGTTTTTAAAAAGGTGGATTTACCGGAAGCATTCGATCCGGTCAGCAGCATACTACGCTTTAAATCATAGCTGTTTTTAACCGGTTCTTCAATCATGGGATGATAAATATTATCCGCCTTCTCCATTCCATCAAAAACAGGAATCGTATAGGTTCCCACTGCCTGTCGGAAAGAACCAACCATAATATACATTTCCAGCCGTCCAACATTTTCATTGATCGCATCGATTGCATCCTCATGTAGCTGCATTTGCCAATACATCTTTTGAAACAGAATAATATCCAGATGAAAAATCATATTAAAATAATCTCTTACAATCTCTAGTGGATTACCGGAACTGCTCTCACTGGCAAATACATACTTGGAATTTCTTGCAAAACTTCTCAGTTGCTTTGTGGCAGCGGATATCTTCTCTTTCTCCTCTTCACACACCAAAAGATCAATACTTAGAATTTCTTTTCCATAATTGACAAGCCTCATGATATAACGCAGGCTCGTAATATAAGGCAAAATAGTTCCCTTGACTTTAAAATACATTGCAATATTCAGTCCAAGAACCAAAAATGTAGCAACAATCCCCACCCCAGTATTCAAAAAGATCAGGATGATAGCTGCAATCATCAGAATAGGAGCGAGCCATTGATATTTTAAGGATTTTTCTTCCTTTAAATTGTCTGCAAATCCAAGATAATCATAAATCGAATATTTTTCATTTTTTCCCATATCAGCAAACAAAAACAAAAGGCTATTGCGCTCTTTTTCATGGTTGATAAAGAACTCAATCTTTTCTTCAAATGTATCAAATCCAGCTTCGTTAAAAAGCAGTGTTCTTAAGGTATAGTATAAATACTCTTCTCCTGCTGAACTGTAAGTCTGATTCATTAACGCAAACAGCCTGTCCATATTAAGGTCATTCCAGGTAATATCATCGATGCTGTCTTCTTCCTTATGGGTTTCATAATACTTACGAATACACGCCTGATGAGCAAGAGAAATCTCCCGGTCAGACAGCTGTCCATAACGTTCTTTCATCAAAAGTGCAAAATATTTTCTTTGCTTCTTTTTTTCCAGCCAGCCCATGATAGAAAAGATTAATATCAGTACGACAAATATAGAGGCAATTACGACGTATTCCATAGCTTCCTCCTATGCGTTAAAATCCGGGCCAAAGCTATCCGGAAGTAATTCCTCCAGTGTATAGCGTTTGAAATCCGTCATTGTTTTGGCTACGATAACAGTCATTTCCTTAGGATCTCCAAATTCACGCAATACCTGTCTGCAGACGCCACACGGAAAAGCATAGCTCAATTCCTGATCACGACTGCCGCCAACAATTGCAATGGCAGCAATCTGACTGCTTCCTTCGCTGACAGCCTTAAATACCGCAGTTCGCTCTGCACAACAGGTAGCACCATAGGATGCATTTTCAATATTGCATCCGGTAAATACTTTGCCATCTTTCGTATATAATGCGGCACCCACAAGATAGTTTGAGTAAGGTGCATATGCCATCTTTCGCGCTTTCATTGCACATTCAATTAATTCCAGTTCATCCATTTTCTGTACCCCATTTCTTTTCAAATTGTATGTTTCACATCATACGTTTTACATTTTACCATGAAGCCTGTATGCTTTGCAAAAGTTTTAGATAATAATACACACCATTCCGCCATTACTGTCATTCACAATTTTCTGCATAGTCTCCTGCAGCTTCACCTGACTTTCCTCACCAATTGCTGTAATCTTGGTTGTGATACCATCATTCACTAACTGTTCCACAGTCTTACCAAAAATATTCGTTTCCCAGATTCCTTCCTTGGTAACTCCTGTATCCGTTATGTAGCGAATTAGATCATTGGCCTGCTCTTCTGTACCGACGATGGGTGCAATTTCTGTTTCCACATTAGCTTTGATCATATGTACGCTTGGCGAAAATGCTTTAATCTTCACACCAAATTTATTCCCATGTTTGATGATTTCCGGCTGATCAAGTACAATCTCACTGCGATCCGGAGTAACCACACCATAGCCTTTGATTCGAACCGCATCCAATGCATTCTTTACTTTATCATACTCCTGTTTCAACTGTGTCAGGTTTTTGATTTTTTCAACCAGTTGATACTCACAGGTAATTTCTTCTCCGGACAGCTCGCTTAACATTTCATAATAGCAGCCATCCCAGACATCCAATGTGATCGTTATATTTCCATCAGCCATATTCACTTTATCTATCTTGCAGCGCTTAACATAGGGATCCTCATCCATTACAAGATTCATTTGTGACAAATCCCGTAATTGACGGATATCTTTGGTCATATCCTTAATACGCTTAACAATGCTTGATTTCATCGGATGATTTTGTTCCAGTAATTCGACCCATTTGGGCATATAGAATTCCATTCGCGATAATGGAAACTCAAAAAGTATCTGTTCCATCATCCGATGAATATCTTCCTTCTTCATCTGCTCGCAATTCACCGGCATTACCGTTGTCTGATAGCGTTCCTCCAATTCCAGGGCGTATTCCTTGGCTTCATCACTATATGGTTTTGCACAGTTTAAAAGAATCAGAAATGGTTTCCCCAGTTTTTTCAGCTCCTCCACGGTACGGTTCTCTGCATCCTTGTAATTCTCCCTTGGGATCTCACCAAACGAAACATCCGTTGTTACTACAATTCCAATAGTGGAATGATCCTTGATCACCTTCCCCGTTCCAACTTCTGCCGCCTGTGTGAAGGGGATTGGGTCCTCAAACCAGGGCGTCCGTACCATTCGTTCGCCGTCCTCTTCTTCATGACCTGAAGCACCTTCTACCAGATAACCCACGCAGTCAATCAAACGGATTTTTACTTCTGTCTCATCATTGAGCAGGATGGTAGCCGCTTCCTTGGGAATAAATTTGGGTTCTGTCGTCGTTATGGTCTTCCCTGCAGAGCTCAATGGAAGTTCGTCCATAGCTCTTTGCTTCTCATGTTCCACTGTCATATTGGGTAACACCAATAGATCCATGAACCGTTTAATAAATGTAGATTTACCGGTTCGAACCGGTCCAACAACTCCAATATAGATTTCTCCGCCGGTTCTTAGTTTCATATCGTTGTATAGGTTAAATTCTTTATTTACTCCAATATCCATATTCTACCCCCAATAGATGCATTTGTTAATATATATGGAAATTACAAACCATATATACCTATAATTTGGAGTATTTAGGATTGATTGACTCGGCATTTCTGATAGAATAGTAATTATGATTACTGTAGATAATATTCATTTTTCCTATCGCAACAACTGCATATTAAGAAATGTCTCCTTTTCCATCAAAGCAGGAGAATGCATCGGAATTGTAGGCGCAAATGGCTGTGGCAAATCCACACTGCTTTCCATTCTATCCGGAAGTCGCAGATGTCACAATGCATCTATGATTTACGATAATACTGACCTGTTGAAAGATTCCAGAAAACGTTCCTCACTGATTGGATATGTTCCTCAGGAGAATCCTTTGATGGCAGATCTTAATGTTTTTGATAATCTTTTACTTTGGTTTCACGGTTCTAAAGGCGACTTAGAGCAGGCATTGCTGCAGCCAAGTATTTCCATGCTTGGGATTCAATCATTTCTAAAAAAACCGGCGAAAGAATTATCCGGTGGCATGAAAAAGCGTGTCAGCTTCGCTCTTGCATTGATTAATCAGCCACGTCTGTTAATACTGGACGAACCATCGGCCGCATTGGATCTTCCATGCAAAAGTGATATCCATAATTATTTACAGACCTTTCTAAAAGAAGGACGCACGATTCTTTTAACTACCCATGAAGAAGATGAGCTCTCACTGTGTACCACTCTCTATATCCTAAAGGACGGCATGCTTCATCCTGTTCCGAAAGACTTACGAGGCCAGGGCCTTATTGCACAACTATAAAGATAAGAGGAGACCTTAATTATGAAAAAGAAAAAAATGATTATCATTCTTTCTATTATAGGGGGATTCGTTACCATTGCCGCCGTATTTTTGATTTTATTCTTTCATGGTGTCTTTATGAGTCCCAAACAAAAAGTTATGCTTGCCGTTTCCAGAACCTTTGGTGGCGATTCCCTAATTGCTGTAATATCCGGTAATGACGATAAGGTGGATTCTGGTCTAATCTATAACGCTTTTCCAGTATCTGATCAGATTCAGTTTGGTAAACTTCTTCTGAATGCCAAAGAAAATGCATCTACACAGGATTTTACTCTTTCCATTGAAGATTCCAATGTAACCTATGATTCTCCTATAATCAGTGATCTAAATGCCAAACTTACCTCTCATTCCTATATCAATCCCATGGAGCAGCAGGCATTTGCCAAATTCAAATTAGCAATCTCCGGAATTTCGTTAAACCTCATGAATCTATATATGGACGGTACCATCGGCAGTATGGAAGTTCCACTTCTCTATGATGGATATATCTGCGTTGACACAGAGGATTTTGGTAATGCCTATAACGATTCCGATCTTTGTGAATTACTGTATAGTCCGATTCCGGAAGAATATCTGGACAATATGGATTATGATTTCTGGAGTAGCTATCAGTCCGGGTCTGGTTTCTCCAATCTGTTGAAGAATCAGGAAGAAACATATGATGCAATTTGTGAATTCTATGATTCAATTGAAGTCGAAGCTACCGGCAAGCAAAAGGAGTTCACCATTGGTGATAAAGAAGAGAACTGCAAAGAATACGCTATACTCATGACCAGTGATAACTTAATGAACCTGTTGGACGTAATTTCAACTGATTATTTTGACGACGACGAAATCATTTCTGAAATGGAATTAGACGATTATACCATTTATGTCTATCTTGATCGTAAAGGAAGAATGGTTTCTGCTGAAATGGAAAGTGATGCAATAGATTTTTCTTTGATATTTAGTGGTCAGCAGAATCTCTGTGATGAATTTGATTTAGAAGTAACGCTCACACAGACGAATGACGGGGAAGATCCTTTAGAAGGAAAAATTTCCTTATCACGTACCACAGAGACAGACGAAGAAATCAGAACCGATAACTATGTTCTTACTTTTACTGATTCCAATGATCAGAGTATCAAGCTTACCGGTCAGTTAGATTACGATGTATCTGATGATACCTTTCATATCGGTATCGTAGTGTACACAAAAGGTACTGTTAAAGAAACGGTTGACGTTACAGGTTCCTTAACTTCAACAGATCCAGGTAAGGATGCCACATTAACTGTTGATGAGCTCACCTTCTATTCTCCAAGTGATGATGAAATCTTTACTGTTTCCTTTGAATATACAATCGCTATCGCCGAAGATGAGTATGAGGAGCCTAGTGGAACAAAATATGAAATACTAAAAATGTCTGAGGAAGAACTGAACGACTTTGTAGACGGATTAACATTTAACTTTTAATATCTTGGCATATTGATTGAGGTAAAACAATGCAACTGAAACAACGGATTTTGCTGATGGAACTCAAGAAAAATATAAAAAATTTGCCGCTGGTAATACTGGGTTCTCTGATATTGCTTGCGCTGATTGGAGTCTTTGCTTATACTGCCTCTCAATCGGTTCTAGCTTCTGAGCATATTGTTCAGGCCAAAGTCGGCGTCATTACCTCTGATGCAGATGACCCAAATGTTTTGTTTGCAATGAATTACATCAATCAGCTTGAAAGTTCCTCTATTGCACTGGAATTTGAGATTATGGAATCCGAAAAGGCAATGCTTGCTCTGGAAAACGAAGACCTCCTTGCTGTTCTGATTTTTCCGGATAACATTGTCGAAGGTATTCTGTATGGCAATAACATCCCCATACAGGTTCTTTTCTGTAACGACAGTTCCCTGTCTTCCGTGTTTCTTACAGAGCTTACCAAAGCAGGAGCCAGTCTGCTTTCCAGTGCGCAGGCAGGAACCTATACAACTGCTGAGTTATATACTTCATTTGGCGCAAATGATTCCTTAAATGATGCATTTAATGATATTGACTTAATGAATTTAAGTTTTGCCTTGTATCGTGAAGATCTTTTTGTTACTGAAGCATCCACATTAGGTGGAACCTCTTCCACCATTATTTTCTATATTTCCACAGCCATATTACTGCTGCTCTTTTTTATAGGTGCTGCCTTTGTGCCATCTCAGCGAAGAGAAAAAAACGATTTTTACAGTGTTCTGTTTTCGCAGAACATTTCAACCCTGCAGTATTTATTCCTCAAGTGGCTGGCTCATGTCATCATTTTGTTTGGTTTGCTGCTTCTTTTTGGAATTGTCCTTCTTCAGCTGCAAAATATGGAGCAGGTTGAGGATCTTCTATGGATTTCCCGCTCTCCAATTAATCTTTTATTTCTCTTCACGATTGCGGTATTTCTGGCAAGTTATCATATGATGGTCTATCAGATTGCCCCGGATTCTTCCATGGCAATTCTGTTTTTCTTTGTTCTGGGCAGTCTGCTGGTCTTCCTTGGTGGCGGAATCATTCCATCTGTCTTCTTTCCAACCGCCTTAGCAAGAATTGCATCACTACTTCCCTCTGCACAATTGCAGAATGGGATTATTATGGCGTTAAGCGGCAGATTTTCTTATCCCTGGCTTCCTCTTTTTGGATACAGTCTCGTTTTCTTTATCATTGGCTATCTTATATTTATTTTAAGAAGGGAGCAAAATACCCTATGAATTATTATAGACTTTTTCTTTTCACTATAAAACAATACTTAAAGAAACCCTTGTTTCTTACCATTCTTCTTTTGATACCTCTTTTGACAATGATGCTTTCCAACAGCTCTAATCCTGAGAAAAGCCCCAGTATACAGATTGGTTTTTATACATCCGGCAATTCTACAGAACTTCATACACTTTCAGAGCATCTGACCAACAATGACAGCTTATTTACCTTTATTTCCTATTCTTCAGA
>JAKQFQ010000290.1 GCA_029558315.1 Bacillota bacterium | reverse complement strand
GTGACTGTTGCCGTCAGGGCCAATGTGCCGTTATCCCGGGTGATGGTAGTTGCTCCGCCCTCACCTGTTACTGTAATACCTGTAACCGGTATAGATCCTTCACCTCCATCCCATCCGGCAATTCTGGCCAACAGCCACCACATTGCCTTTGCAAGTCTCAGTGCTCCAACCTCGCCAATATGATCCCCGTCTTCAGAATGTGAAATAATATTCCAGGAACCGTCATAATCTTTCATATTGTCGGGATGAATGTTTGCATGAGGACGAATAGTTCCACCGTCATTCCAGTTCGTAATACACTGCACACCGTTGTTGTTCCAACATAATATGTCAGCATAATCAAATAAAATACGTGTACTGCTCCCCCTTACAAAATCTCTGATATAATCATGTTTGATTTCCCTCTGAAAACCATTCTCAGTTCCTGCCATATTACCATAACCGTTATCTACAGGTCCGGTCGTGAATATAACCTTTGTGGCATACCCATTTGTACTGCAATGCCGAATATATTCCTCAACTGCATTGAGATAGGTATCCATACATACTGAATTACCAGTTAACGCCTGATCCCCGGCATCCAGACCCCATCTAAGGTTACCATTCGGACCTCCTACAGAAGCTCCTGCCCACCTTACTCTGTGCACAGGGTCAATAGTCCCTCCCGGAGCATTTAACCAGGTCATGTCCCAACACCATCCGAAACCAATTACTGAGTAAGGATTCCCACTGTTATTTTGTGCAGTAATATGACTTTTATATTGATTTATTGCAGACAAGGAAGTATAGAATTCCGCCTCCCCAACAGAGGCATGTTTGCCTAGTCTGAGATTTCTGCTTGTAACACCCGGGATAGAACCGTCATATGTAGTTACCTGAAATCTGGAATCATACGCTTCCAAAAGATTCATTCCAATCTGATATCCTTCTGAATGGCTTTCTCCCGCAATGTCCACAAGCATCTTCTTTACCTCATCTATATACTGCTGTGGTATATCAACGTACCTGTCAACCACAGTGTGATCAGCTATGATCTGACTGAAAGAAGTGGCAGAAAAAAATATAGAAAATACGAAAAGAACTGTCTTTTTCATCGAATTGAATAATCAAATATTTTGACGAATGCTATATTATAATTGACAAACATACAATATTAAACGACAAATCGATTGTTAAGTTACATTTTCTCTTTATCTCAAAAGGTTGCTTTCAGCTTTTTTGATTAAATAGTCAGTAACCTCACCACTTCTTCTTGTTGAGAAGCACATTAATCCAAGGTACCAAATGTAAGTAACAATTGAATGTCAGTTTTATGATTTATGAAAATTAATTCTGACGATTATCAATTCTTTTATGCTACCAGAATTACTC
>JAKQFQ010000281.1 GCA_029558315.1 Bacillota bacterium | reverse complement strand
CGGGAAGACCGGAGTTATTTTTATCAAAAACAGTAAAATCTTTGGTGACTTTTCTGTAGAGTGCTAAGCCTCTACGTGTCCCAATCCATATATTATTGTCCTTGCTTCTATAAATACTGCCGATCTCATTTGAGGGCAGAGAGGCGGGATCTCCCGGAACGGGCAGATGTTGGACCGCTGTCCTGTTTTCCGGATCTATAATGACTATGCCACTTCCATAATAAGCAGCATAGATATTATTATCCTCGCCAATGACAAAAGAACGTATAATATTGTCTGGCATTCCCTTTACATTCCCGGAATTGTAAAGAGTCATTTTTCCCGTAGTTACCTCGTACTTTCCAATACCTTTATTATACGTGCTAAACCATATATCGCCCCGGTCATCTTGAGCAACATATGTTATTTCATTGGATGGCAGCGACAGTTCCGGGTTGACACCATGCCTGATAAAGAGAGATTGTCCGGTAGAATAATCATACGATGCCATACCTGATCGCTGTGACGCGATCCACACTTTGTCGTTGAACCGGTCAGAAACTACTCTATTTAATTCATTTCCGGGGAGGACGCCCGAATATTTGGTAAAACTGCTTATTGATACTCCGTCAAACCGGTTCATGCCTTCTTCTGTTCCTATCCAGAGAACACCGTATCTGTCTATGTCCAAAGAAACTATAAAGTTGTTTGAAAGGCCTTTATCCAGCTGGAGCCACTTGGTAATATGCTTATTTGCGCCTTCTTCTGCCAAAAGAATAAGGGGCAAAAAAAAGATTGAAATGAGGGAAACAACAAGTCTTTTCATTATCTGATTGCGATTAGCGCAAATATATATCTAAAACTTCATTAAGCATATGCATTTAATTCATTGATCAAATACAGACCTTTTTTGAATGAATTGAATATTGTGTAAAATTGAGTATCCTGTATAAATTTGAAATAAAAATCAGCGATCCTGTTGCAAAAAGAAAGTCTATGGGCATGATTGAATACAAAATGAAACTGTTCTGTCTTAGTGTGGTATTGATTGCAGGAGTTATGTGTGCTCCTGTTTTTGCCCAGGTCTCATTCGGCCGTTCTGAATTGTTCAATGAGAATTGGTTATTCTATCTGGGAGATGATTCAACCGCAGCTGCTACTACGTTCGACGATTCAAAATGGCGTCAATTGGACTTGCCTCATGACTGGTCAATCGAGGGAAAACTTTCGCCTTCTCTGGCCAGTTGTACCGGATATCTTCCGGGAGGAGTGGCCTGGTACAGGAAGCATTTTAACGCCAGTGTTTCCGCCTCGGAGAAACTGTTTATATACTTCGAAGGTATTTACAACAGAAGTTCCGTATATCTGAACGGTCACCTCCTCGGATACAGGCCAAATGGATATGTCTCTTTTATGTATGACCTGACACCTTATCTTGTAGATGGAGCCAATATCATTTCTGTAAGGGTGGACCATAGCCGGAGTGCCGATTCCAGATGGTATACAGGCTCGGGTATATACAGAGATACATATCTGATCCATTCTTCGCAGATTCATCTGACACAATGGGGCACTTCTTATGAACTAACGGAACTTTCAGGCGACAAGGCTGTTGTGGCGGTTAATTATTCT
>JAKQFQ010000280.1 GCA_029558315.1 Bacillota bacterium | reverse complement strand
AAAGAAGAAGTATTATGATTATGTGTCTGATTTGCTGCAAGAAGATAATTTCTCCAACATGATGCTTCCTGCCTCAATAGGAATTCCTGATCCCCTTTTAAACAATATGATGTCAGAGCTTATCAGTGCACAGGCACAACGTTCCAATCTAATTGAAAATAATCAGGAAAGAAATCCGGTAGTCCAGAAGCTCGCCATCCAGATTGAGACCCTGAAGAAAACCATTTCGGAAAATGTTACTGCCTTCAGCAAAAGTACAAGTATCTCAATAGATGATATGACAAAACGGATCAGAAGTATTGAAAATGAAATAAGCCGTCTTCCCGCGACACAGAGAAGGCTTGGAACCATTGAAAGGAAATTCCGTCTGAATGACGCAATCTATAATTATTTGATGGAAAAACATGCAGAAGCAAAAATAACACAGGCTTCAAACCTGCCGGATGACATAATTATTGAACCTGCAAAAATGGAAGGAGCGGGACCAGTATCTCCAAACAAACAACTGAATTATCTGATAGCATTAATGCTGGGAATTGCATTTCCATTTAGTTTCATAATGATAAGAAATACATTAAACACTAAGATCGAAACCCAGGAAGATATTGAAAAACTTACAGAGTCTCCGGTGCTTGGCAAGATACTGCATAACAGATATAAGACGAATAATGTTATGCACGAATTCCCAAAATCCAATATTGCCGAATCATTCAGAGCGTTCAGAACCAATCTCGACTTTTATGTGAGAGGTGATCAGAAAAAAGTCATTCTGGTTACTTCGTGTATTGAACATGACGGAAAGTCGTTCGTATCACTCAATCTTGCGATGAGTTACGCACAACTTGGCCGTAAAACAATTCTGGTAGATGTGGATCTCAGAAAAACAAAGAGTTACTTCAGAGAAAATGACGGGGCAAGGGAGGGATTAAGCTCATACATGATAGATAAGGTGAAACTTGATGATATTATCAGAAATATGGTCAGGTTTGAAAAGGTAAACCTGGTCCGGGATACTTCTTTCTCCCATGGCTTTGGTCCTTCCTCCCTGGATTTAGTCCTCTGCCGGAATGTATTAATGTATTTCTCTCAGGACAAGTCACATGAAGTAGTCACTCATCTTGTAAATTCTCTTCGGATAGGAGGATATCTTATAGTCTCTCCACAGGAGATTGGAATAATCCAGGGACAGGATACGAGAATTGTCCATGAAGGTTCTGTTTTCCTTCATGAAAGGGTAATTCCCGGAGCAGGTGCAGGGCGAAAAGATTCATCCTGTTCTTCTCCTGGTAAAGATGTGACATCTGAATTTTCCCTGTCGTCTGAGACTATTGATGCAGAAGATATTGAAGACTTCGGGTATGAC
>JAKQFQ010000278.1 GCA_029558315.1 Bacillota bacterium | reverse complement strand
GTTGCCGGTCTTGGCTGACCCTGTCCCTGCGGTCTTGTGGCCGGTCTTGGCTGACCCTGTCCCTGCGGTCTTGCGGCTGGTCTTGGCTGACCCTGTCCCTGCGGTCTTGTGGCCGGTCTTGGCTGACCCTGTCCCTGCGGTCTTGCTGCCGGACGCGCCTGAGGACGTGGTGCCGGTTTTCTTACCGGTTCTTCCTCATAGTCATCTTCCTCATCATCTTCATATTCGTCATCTTCATATTCGTCATCTTCATCATCATACTCATCATCGTCTTCATCATCTGCAAATGCCTGACTGACTTTATGGAAAATAGATTTCTTCTTAGGCTTTTCTTCGTAATCGTCTTCCTCTTCTTCATCATCCTCGTAGTCATCTTCATCATCTTCTTCATCGCCGCCGGCATTCATTAACTTGATTCCCATTACCAACGTAACAACAACAAGAATAACAATTACAATGCTCATAACAATCACTATAGGAAGAGAAACAGCTCCTTTTCCATTCTCTGAAACAGAAGAATCCGAAATTGTACTTCCTAACAAAAATCCAGTGTAACGAACATATCCTCCATCAACTGAATCATATACATACCAATCAATATTACCAGATGGTGCTGCTGCATAGAAAATATAGAATTCATCATTGGTCCACGCCGGAACCTGAACATCATTCACATTGATTGAAACACTCCGAAATCCGGAAGGTAATGCCTCAGGTGTTCCTTCTGGTTCTACCGGTGTCAATGTGCCTACAGAAGTAGCTGTTGTTACTGTGGCACTTTCTCCATTCTCAACAGGTGCTTGTGCTTCCGGAACTTCTTCTGCAGCGTCTGGTTCAGTTACAGCCTCAGCATTTTCCTCTGTCAACATCATTTCCTCTGCAGGAGCTTCCGCCGGAGCGCTGGTTGAAACAAGATCTGAACGAATATATCCTGTTTTACTCTCTCCGTTGATTGTACCAGATACGTTATACCATACTGCACCGCTTCCATCAGTTTCCTGTCCAACAACGCTGAAAGCATCACCAGCATTGGCTTTTCCAATTGATGCACTTTCTGTATCCGCACCTTCTCTGACATTTGTTCCATCTGAATTAACATAGATGGTACTACCGGTTTCTGCTGTCGCCAATACGTTCATGGAATATACCCACATCATCATCATCACGCATACTACCGTTAACCACCCACGTATCATTCCTTTAGTATTTCTCATTTTCATTTTCCCAATCCTTTCCAACTCACGCTTCATCAATTGCTTTTCCGATATCATGCCGCATATACTTATTATCAAAATCCAGCCATTCCGTTGCTGCATATGCTTTCTTTCTTGCTTCCTGCAAATTGCTTCCGGTTGCTGTTACTCCCAGAACTCTACCACCATTTGTAACAATCCTGTTATCCACATCTTTTGTTCCTGCATGGAAACAGAAGTAGTCCTCTTTTCCATCAAAATTGTTCAATCCACGAATCTCGTAACCCTTTTCATAATGTAACGGATATCCGTCTGAAGCTAATACAACACATACGGCTGCATTTTCCTCAAATACCAGATCGATCTGATCTAAGGTTCCATCTACGCAAGCTTCCATCACTTCAATAATATCATTTTTCATTCTTGGTAATACTACCTGAGCTTCCGGATCACCAAATCTGGCATTGTACTCTAATACCTTCGGTCCATCTTTCGTCAGCATCAGTCCAAAGAAAATAATTCCCTTAAATTCTCTGCCTTCCTGTGCCATTGCATCCACCGTTGGCTGATAAATGTATTTCTTACAAAATTCATCCACTTCCCTGGTGTAGAATGGACTTGGTGAAAAGGTTCCCATACCACCGGTATTCAGTCCCTGGTCTCCGTCCTGTGCACGTTTATGATCCTGTGCACTCGTCATCGTCTTAATTACTTTCCCATCAACATAAGAAAGTACAGATACCTCTCTTCCGGTCATAAACTCTTCAATTACCATTGTATTGCCAGCATTTCCAAATTGTTTATCCATCATAATCGATTGAACACCGGCAACTGCTTGTTCTTTATTCTGACAAATCAGCACACCTTTTCCAAGTGCAAGCCCGTCCGCCTTCAATACAATAGGGAATTGGGCTGTTTCCAGATAGGCTAAAGCAAGTGCCGGATCATCAAAATTCTCATAAGATGCTGTTGGAATATGATATTTTTTCATCAGATCCTTGCTAAATGCCTTGCTTCCTTCCAGAATTGCGGCTTTTTTGTCCGGGCCAAAGGTTTTGATTCCGGCATTCTTCATAGCATCAACAATACCACCAACCAATGGATCATCCGGTCCGACAATAACAAAATCAATTGCCTTTTCTTTTGCAAATGCAACTAATTTATCAAATTCCATAACTCCTATAGGAACACATTCAGCTAACTGTGCAATTCCGGCATTGCCAGGTGCACAATAGATTTCTGTTGCCTTCTTGCTTTTCTTAACACTCATGACAATAGCATGTTCACGTCCGCCACCGCCAATAACTAAAATCTTCATCTTTTCTTATGCCTCCATCTCATCATTGGCGATCATATCAATTGCCTTGGGCAAAATGATCCACTCCGCTTCCTCCATGACACGCTGTTGTAAACTTTTTGGTGTATCATCCGCCTTTACCGATACTGCTTTTTGCAGAATAATCGGTCCGGTATCCGTTCCTTCATCAACATAATGTACCGTTGCTCCGGTCACCTTTACGCCACGTGCCAAAGCAGCTTCATGCACCTTCAAGCCATAATATCCCGTTCCACAGAACGCAGGAATTAAGGAAGGATGAATATTAATTATACGATTCCTGTACTTTGCAATCAGTTCCATCGGAATGACTACAAGAAATCCAGCCAGTACAATCAGATCCGGGCTTACCTCATCCACCGCATGTAACAATGCAGCATGAAACAGTTCTCTGCTCTCATAACTCTTTGGAGAAATACAACAGGCATCAATACCATGTTCACCTGCCCTTTGTAATGCATACGCATTGGGGTTATTGCTTAACACCCGCACGATTTGTACGTTACGAATAGTCTGATTCTCAACTCCATCAATAATTGCCTGTAAATTGGTTCCTCCGCCTGATACGCAGACCAAAATCTTTAGCATACAGTTACTCCTTTGTCTCCTTTAACAACTTCACCAAGGATATAAGATTTTTCATTACATGCAGCTAATGCTTTCTGTGCCTGATCCACATCAGCTGGATCTAATGCAAGTACCATACCAATACCCATATTATAAGTATTGTACATAATACGTTCTTCTATATTTCCTGTTGACTGTAATAACTTAAAGATTGGCGGAACCTCGTAGCTGTTCTTCTGCACCATTGCGCTAACACCATCCGGAAGCATTCTCGGAATATTCTCATAAAAACCACCACCGGTAATATGGCTACAGCCTTTGATTGTCACGCCTGCGTCCTGAACACTTCTTAATGCCTTTACATAAATCTTGGTTGGAACAATCAGGGCTTCTCCTAATGTCATACCCAATTCATTATTGTAACGGCTTAGATTCTCTGTTGTCATTTTAAATACATTTCTGACAAGTGAAAATCCGTTACTATGTATACCAGAGGAAGCGATACCCAGTAACACATCGCCTTCTTTAATGCCGGCACCTGTAATCAGGTTCTTCTCATCTACCACACCAACAGCAAATCCAGCCAAATCATATTCATCTTCCGGATAGAATCCAGGCATTTCAGCTGTTTCTCCTCCAATCAGTGCAGCGCCTGCCTGCTTACAGCCTTCAGCAACACCTTTTACAATTGTTGCAATCTTCTCGGGATAGTTCTTACCACACGCAATATAATCCAGGAAGAATAAAGGTTCTCCACCTGCACAGGCAATATCATTCACACACATGGCAACACAATCAATACCTACGGTATCATGCTGATCCATCAGAAATGCAAGTTTTAATTTTGTGCCTACACCATCTGTTCCTGATACCAGAGTCGGCTTCTCCATATCCTTTATCTTGCCAAGAGAAAATGCACCGGAAAATCCGCCAAGTCCACCAAGTACTTCTGGTCTCATCGTCTCCTTAACATATTTCTTCATCAGTTCTACGGACTGGTAACCAGCCTCAATATCTACTCCTGCTTTCTTGTAATCCATTTTGTTTTCTCCTTTATTCTTTAATTAGTAGTTCTTGTATCCCACTTCCTGTAAATGTTCATCCTTCTTCTTTACTGCTTCTTTCAAGGATGCTGCATATTCCTTAACTTTTGTAAGCAAAGATGCATCTGATGTTGCAAGTATCTTTGCTGCCAGAATGCCTGCATTGGCCCCTCCATTGATTGCAACCGTTGCAACTGGAATTCCGGAAGGCATCTGTACGATGGAATAGAGAGAATCTCTTCCTCCAAGTGATGTTGTATGCATCGGTATACCAATAACCGGCATAGGAAAGATTGCAGCGCACATGCCTGGTAAATGAGCAGCCATTCCAGCACCTGCAATAATTACTTTAAATCCTTGTTCTTCCGCAGTTTTAGCATACTGGAAAAATTCATCCGGTTCTCTATGCGCGGATATAATTCTCATATCATAAGTGATTCCCAGTTCTTCTAATACCTCTGCTGCTTTCTTCATGATCGGCATATCCGAATCACTTCCCATTACAATACCAACTTGTGCCATTTTCTCTTTTCCTTTCTTCTTACTGTATTTCTATCTTGTGTTATTGCTCAAAGGCCTCATTCAATTCTTCTGTTCCAGGCAAAACAAATCTTCCATTCTGAATTAATACAATTTCTTCACCATTTGGAAGTACCGCACTCAACCGTCCCAATTCATCATATGGGATTGTTACATCCGTATGGCAGTTAAAATATGCTTCCTCCGGATTCGTTTTTCGAAGCAACGAGACTTCATTATCCCTTGAAATGATTTCTTTTCCGTCAGGATTATACACTCGCAGCTCTTCTGCGTGAGAATAACAGGTATCTCCAACGGCAAAATGCGGGCCAGTCTTCTCCGCAATCAGTATAGGAAGCTGCGCCTCTATTCCAAATTTTCTAGCCATTACATAAGCTGTTGTATTGGTTCCAATCGCAAATTCTCCCATCGGCAATGTCTCATGATGAAACAGGACATTATCTTTTATATATTTGCGGTTCTGTTCTTCTGAATCATAATTACTGCAGGAGTAGTCCGTAATCTTACCGTCCTTAAAAGTGATCTGCAGATTTTTGTATTCCAGTTCATTAAGATACACATGCGATACATGAAGCACTCCATTGGTTCCGGCTAACTGTGGGGATGTAAACACTTCTCCCACCGGAATATTGACATCCGCAACACAATTTTCAAATTTCGTCTCGCTCTTTGCATCTTTTAATGGGATTAATGCAATTTCCAGCTTCGTTCGATTCTCCCCCGCTCCTTCTACTCTGACCTTACATGCCTGATCGAGTGTATCAATCAACGTCTGCTGTATTCTTTGATACTTCTTATACTCCAGAGTATTGATCCTGATTGTTGCATTAAATATCTGTTCAAAATCAGGTCCTATCTTAGGACTTGGAAATGCGATTATCGTGAAGCTTCTTTCCTCTCCCTTTATATATTCATTGGTTAGGCTTCCTGCTTTACCTGCATAATTAACTTTTAATCTCTGCTGTTCTTTTGATAATACTACAGCTTCTTCTTTTTCTTTGGGAATAAATGGTGTCTCTCCAAAGATTTCTATCACTGCCGGTCCGGCATGCCCAAAAGCTTCTTCCTTATATTCTTCAAAAGCACTGCGAAGGCATTCCAGTTTTCTGGTTACCATCTGGCCATCTAAAAAAAGTGCTTCATCTTCCTTGTGGTCATAATCATACTGTGGATTGGGATTAGCGCCAAAGAACCCTATTTTCTGTGTTCCCTGTCTTCGGAACAGACTATTGCCCGCACGATAAATAATGCATTTCAATCCCATCACTTCAAAATTACGGATTGCCTGTCTTACCACTCTTTCCATTCCAATCGGATAACGAATGTTAACCGTTTTCTTGCGGTTCAAATCTTTTCCGGTATTCACAAAACCAATTCGATATCCTTCTGTAAAGGTATCTGCCATAAGTGCAATCGTTGCTTCCGGAAGAGAATTCAAATATCGAGCCAGAGTTATCTCATTTTCTGTAATAAACTCCCCAAACCGATATAAATAATCCACGTCATTTAAATCACTTGTCAGAATCAGATTCAGTGCAAAATCTCTTCTGGCATCCACCATCTCCGCAACACGCTGCTCTGATTCCGGTTCTGAGTAGTCACTCACGTACCAATATAGAATTTCCTTTAGCGTTTTATCTTCAGGCTCCTTTTCATTTTCTGACAATGCATCTGTGCAGCAGGTAAACAGTTCCAGTAATAACTCCATTCGGATAACAATTTCTTGCATATCTCCTTCCCATGCATAGGGAATGGCACTTCTCATTTCTGCTGCAATCGTAGCAAGATAACGTCCTTTTTTTAGGCCAAAGGTTGTTGCACAAAAGGTCGGATTACAATAACTTTGATGATAATGTGCTTCACAAATATCCTGATATAGCACATGATTCCATTCTTTTAAAATATCTACTTTGATTTTATCAAGCGGAGTTTCTTTTCTTGCTTTGTAAACCTTGCATAAGAGGAGTAATAATTCTCCTTGTGTCGTAAAAAAGTCCTGCCAGCTTGCTGGTAATTCCGGATTCTCAATTAGTGAATTAATTCTTTCTTCTGCCAGTTCAAAACGTTCCCAAAGCATTGTTTCCATCATATTCCATATACTCCTGCATAAATAATATACGTGCCCAACAGTAAGGTCACTGCATTAATAAGAATTCCCATGATTGGGAATAGATAGTACTGATCCTTTTTTAGTCTTCCCAGGATTCCAAGAATCACTCCGGCTACTGCCATAATAGTTGCCAGCAAACTGGCGATTGCCAACCGGACTTCTACTGCTCCCTTTTTTTGAAAAGATAAATAAACTGCCAAAAGAAGTGACACCAAAGATATCACTCCTAAAATTGCAGACATGACTCCCTTTATGGGATGCTTTTTATTCGTAAATTTGTAATTCGCCAGTAAAGACATTACTTATGCAGCTCCAAATACAGAATTTCTAAAACATGATATTCTTCTTTCCTGATATCAGCTTTGCGCCAGAAATAATCATTAAGACACCGGAAGCGATGCCGACAATGATACTGACAATTCCAACCACAACACTAATT
This sequence comes from Bacillota bacterium, assembly GCA_029558315.1. Lineage (GTDB taxonomy): Bacteria > Bacillota > Clostridia > Lachnospirales > Lachnospiraceae > NK4A136. The sequence goes on along the minus strand of JAKQFQ010000278.1, from coordinate 8,566 downwards.
GTTCCTGTTGCTCTCATAATTCTGTAGGTTTTCTCTTCCATTTCGATTCCTCCCATCTTATTGACTTACTTTTGCACCATATTGTTCATAATATGCATCAATTGAAGCTTTCATCGCATCATCAATCAATATCTCTCCACCACATGGACGCTGGTATAAATATTGCGTAACCTCTTCCATGGTAACGATTGCTGTTGTATCTATATGGTATGTAGCACCAACTTCTTCCAGTGCACTCAGTTCAGTCTTTCCCTTTTCCATACGGTTTAAGGATACCACCAGTCCAACTACTTCAACTTTAGCCTGTGCCGCAATAATCGGATAGGTCTCTTCAATGGATTTACCCGAGGTTGTCACATCCTCAATCATAACAACACGGTCTCCATCCTTCAACTTGCTTCCAAGTAAAATACCAACATCCCCATGGTCTTTGATCTCTTTTCTATTAGAACAATATCTGACCTCTTTACCATATAGCTCGCTCAACGCAATGGCAGTTGCCACACTTAAGGGAATACCTTTGTAAGCCGGTCCAAACAGGACATCAAAGTCCAATCCAAATTTCTCATAAATTGCCTTTGCATAATACTCGCCAAGCTTTCTTAACTGGCTTCCAGTCACATAGCCGCCGGCATTCATAAAAAACGGTGATTTTCTTCCACTCTTTAATGTAAAGTCACCAAATTTTAATACCTTACTCTCAACCATAAAATCAATGAATTCCTGCTTGTACTGTTCCATTTACTGCCTCCGTTTGACTACTTTTTTAATCCATAACTCATATAAGTATAGCAATCCAACCACGACTTGGAAAGAGATTTTCTCATTTTTTTCTTTTTTCTATCGTTTTGCCAATGCTTCTGCAATATCAGCTTTCATATCAAGTACCGCCTGTCTTGAGGCATCTGCATAATTCTTAGCGCCAAAGGATGCATATTTCTCCTGCTGGTATGCTGCAATGATTCCTCTGGAAGAATTCACGATAGCACCAAGTCCATCCTTATTAAAGAAATGAACCAGATCGGCACCTTTTCCTCCCTGTGCGCCATAGCCCGGTACCAGAATGTATGTCTTTGGCATAATCTCTCTTAATATCTTACCCATCTCAGGATAAGTTGCTCCAACAACAGCACCGACGTAGCTGTAGGAATCACCCATCAGTTCTTCGCCCCATTCAGCCACTTTACGTCCTACCAGCTCATAGAGAGTCTGCTCTCCAATGATCTGATCCTGGAATTCTCCACTGCTTGGATTAGATGTTTTAACAAGCACAAAGATTCCTTTTTTCTCCTCTTTACATACTTCCATAAAAGGTCGAACGCCATCACTTCCCAAATATGGGTTTACTGTTGAAAAATCTTCTTCAAAACCTCTGAATTCTTTTTCTCCAATCGTTACCTTTCCAAGGTGTCCGACTGCATATGCTGCCGAGGTTGAACCAATGTCTCCCCTTTTAATATCTCCAATAATAACCAAGCCCTTTTGTTTACAGTAAGCTATTGTCTTCTGATATGCAATCAGTCCGGGAATTCCAAATTGTTCATACATCGCAATCTGCGGCTTTACTGCTGGTACAAGATCATAAATAGCATCTACAATCCCTTGATTATAGGTAAATATTGCCTGTGCAACACCTTCTAAATTCTCGCCATACTCTTGATAAGCCCCCTGCAAAATAGAGTCAGGAATAAACTTGATCATCGGATCTAAGCCGACAACAATAGGAGCTTCTGTCTTTTGAATTTTCTTCACTAATTCGTTAATCATTTTTTCACCTTTCTGTCTCTGGGACTTTGCTTTCTCTACCCACAAATAAGGCGCCGGTTGCCTGGCGCCTTATCTTATGTTTTTAAACTCTCATCAATTCTAACTCTTCAACGTATTTTCGTATATTGGAAGAATTCACAAATTTATGGTTCTGATCCTTACTTATTACGACAAGAGTTGGTGCCTGTCTCACTTTATATTTCAATGCCAGCTCCGGATTCTCTTCCGCATCGATTGGAATATAACTGATATTCGCAAGATACTGCTTGGCCAGCTTGCAATTCGGGCAAGTCTTCGTTGTAAACAGGTAACGAACCTCTTCCGGTAATTCTATATTGACATCGCTCTCGTCCTCATCCAGGTTAGAAAGAGTAACCACTGCAGTTTTTGGTCGTTTCAGGCTGGAATTCTCGATATCATATTCCGTTCTGTTTTTATATTCCTGCAGTTTACCATCGTTCCAGTTCTGAACCGGTCTGTAATAACCTGTGATTCTGCTATAAATTTCTGTTTTATTACCACAGATTGGACATTCCTTTTGCTCTCCAGCCAGATATCCGTGCTCCTTGCAAATGGAATATATCGGAGAGATCGTATAGTATGGTAACTTGTAATTCTCTGCAATTGTATGAACCAGCTTGGCTGCTGCTTTCCAATCCGGAAGCTTCTCACCAAGGAATGCATGAAATACCGTTCCAGATGTGTATAATGACTGTAACTCATCCTGAATATCCAGAGCATCGAAAATATCTACTGTATAATCCACCGGTAAATGAGAAGAGTTGGTATAATACGGAAGGTCTCCTGCATGTCCTGCTGTTTTAATATTCGGCCAGCGCTTCTTATCATGTTTGGCAAGACGGTAGGTTGTACTCTCTGCCGGTGTTGCTTCCAGATTATACAAATCACCATATTGTTCCTGATAATCAGACAGACGTTCTCTCATATGATTCAGAACTTCCTTGGTAAATTCCTGCGTTTTCTCTGAAGTCATATCTGCACGGAGCCAGTTTGCATTCAAGCCCACTTCATTCATACCAATCAAACCAATCGTAGAGAAATGGTTATCAAAGTTACCCAGATATCTTCTTGTGTATGGGTATAATCCTTCGTCCAGTAATTTGGAAATTACACCTCGTTTAATCTTTAAGCTTCTTGCAGCAAGATCCATCATACGATTCAATCGTTTGTAGAAATCATCTTTATTTGCTGACAGATAAGCAATTCTTGGCATGTTAATCGTTACAACTCCAACAGATCCTGTTGATTCACCCGATCCGAAGAATCCGCCGGTCTTCTTGCGAAGTTCACGAAGATCCAGTCTTAATCTGCAACACATAGAACGAACATCACTTGGTTCCATGTCTGAATTGATGTAATTCGAGAAGTATGGTGTACCATACTTAGATGTCATCTCAAAAAGTAATCTGTTATTTTCTGTATCAGACCAGTCAAAATCTCTTGTAATGGAATAGGTTGGAATCGGATACTGGAATCCACGTCCATTGGCATCGCCTTCTACCATTGTTTCAATAAAGGCTTTGTTGACCATATCCATTTCTTTCTTACAATCTTTATATTTAAAATCCATTTCTTTTCCGCCAACAATTGCAGGTAGTTCTGCAAGGTCAGCCGGAACAGTCCAATCCAGTGTAATATTAGAAAATGGTGCCTGTGTTCCCCATCTGCTCGGTGTATTAACGCCATAGATAAATGCTTCAATACTCTTTTTTACCTCAGCATAGCTTAAGTTATCTACTTTTACAAATGGTGCCAGATAGGTGTCAAACGACGAAAATGCCTGTGCTCCTGCCCATTCATTCTGCATGATGCCAAGGAAATTAACCATCTGGTTACACAATACGGAAAGATGTGCTGCCGGAGCAGAAGTAATCTTACCGGTGATACCACCAAGACCTTCTTTAATCAGCTGTTTCAAAGACCAGCCGGCACAATAACCTGTCAGCATAGATAAATCATGGATATGAATATCTGCATTTCTATGTGCATCAGCAATTTCTGTATCATAAATCTCAGAGAGCCAGTAATTAGCAGTAACTGCACCTGAATTGCTCAAAATCAATCCGCCAACGGAATATGTAACCGTGGAGTTTTCTTTTACTCGCCAATCTTCAACCTTAACATAGCTGTTAACTACATCCTTGTAATCCAGAATAGTGGATTTCATGGAACGCAATTTTTCACGTTGCTTTCTGTATAAAATATAAGATTTTGCTACTTCAGTATAACCTGCCTGCTCCAGAATTTTCTCAACACTATCCTGAATTTCTTCAACATGGATTTCTCCATCTTTGACTTTCCCCTGAAAATCAGCTGTTACCCGAAGAGAAAGCAAATCAATAATATCATTGTTGTATTGCATCTCCACAGCATTAAATGCTTTCATGATTGCATTATTGATCTTATTCAATGTGAAATCTGCCTTGTCCCCATCTCTTTTAATTACACAGAACATTTTTAACCCTTCCTCTCGCTTTAAGTCATTAAAGTCTTCGAATATCTTTCCCCATCTTGTTTACATAACTGAAAAGCAATCCGCATGAGTTTATTGTAGCAAAGGCATTTTCAAAAGTCAACCGTCATGCACAAGATATTACGTTTACCATTTTGGTTATCTACCATATATTGTGTCTTGGTGACAATTTACACAATTTGTCGCAAAGCCTTATTTTATGCCCATTTGAGTCAAATGAGGGGGAAATAAAAAGAGAATTCTCTGTGGAATTCTCTTAACTAATTTCTATCTTTTGTCCAATTTCCAACCTATCTTGTTGTTAAAAATGCATACTCACGTTCCAGTTCTGCAGTTACCGGATAAATCTGCATATAATCATTCAAAAGCTGTGCTGCCGTAGAGAAGTCATGAAGATACTCATAACAGGCTATTTCATTTAATTTTAAGGTCTGCATACAGGTATTATTCTCCTCGATTGCAATACCGTTCTGAAATGCAGTCAACGCCAGTTCATACTCACCCTGTTCAACATAACACAAGCCCAGTTGATTATAAATCTCCGGATCAGCATATTCTTCTACATATCCGCTATACACAACAGCCGCATAATCATACTGTCCCTCTTTTTTATAACACTCGCCCAACAACGCAATCATCTGCGCATCTGGCTTTTCATTGCTTCGTGCTCTCTCCAGGAAATTACATGCTGCTGCATATTCCCCCTGAAAATAACTCAGTCTTCCTTTATCATAATCAGAGATTCCATTGCTGTCTGCCATTAAGACAACATTCATATATTCCTGCGCCTGGTCAGTATATCCATGTTGTCGCAGACAATCATAAATATTGATATACATTCCATAATCATCATTAATCGCTACGGCAGCATCAAAGTCAGCGATTGCTCCCTCTACATCATCAAGATACAGCTTCATGGAGCCTCGTAGATAATATGCATCATATGCCCTTGGCACCAAATTGATGATTGCATCATAACATGAAATCGCAGAAACATATTCGTCAAGCTTATAGTATGAAATTGCCATATAGTAATTAATATCATATTCCAAATCACCCGGAAACATTCCGGCATGGGAAAGTGCCATTTGAAAAGCACTAACTGCCTTGGCATACTCCTGTCTTCCCATACAGGTCAATCCAATTCCCCGATAGACCATTTCCAGATCTTCTCCTGCCAATCTGGCCTGTTCAAAACAACTAAGTGCCGTTTGATAATCCTGTTGCATCAATGCTTCCATTCCGCTATCGACATAGGATTGTTTTGTTTGCCCCGCACAACCACATAAAAAAGTTATGGTTGCTATAACAAGGACCCATCTAACATACTTTTTCATATAGTTCCTCTTTCTCTTTTGATAATTCTACTTTACTCCAAATTCGAAATTAAGGCAACGATATCCTTTTGCATTCCATTCAATTTTGTTAGTCTTACCTGCAATTCCGGTAACTGACTCTCTATATTGTCCGTTTCTTTCAGTATCTTGACAATCTTTGCAAGTTCCTGATATATGTCTGTGAATCCAAGATTGCCGGTAACGCCCTTAAGTGCATGCGCAAATTTGTATGCTTCACGATAATTCTTCGTTTCCAGACTGTCTAACATCTTCTGATAATTCTGATCCGTTGGATATTTCAAGAGAAATCTCTCATACATTGCTTCATTATTCATAAAACGAGTGAGCGTTCCGCGTACTTCCAATCCGGCCATCTCCAGTTGTATCTTCGTTTCTTCTGTCATAGCGTTTCTCCCCGACTCTTGTCCTTTCCTTCCAATATCTGCCTTTGTATCTTGACCAGTGCATAAACTATGACCGGATCAAATTTTTCACCTGCTTGTTCCTGCAAATAGGCAATTGCCTCTTCATGCGACATTGCTTCTTTATAACATCTTGCGTTTACAATAGCATCATATACATCCACCACTGCCATAATCCTTGCTGATAAGGGAATTTCCTCCCCTACCAATCCTGAAGGATAACCACTTCCATTATAGCATTCATGATGATATTTTGTCACATCAATCATCATATTAAATTTTCGCCAGTAATGTTGTGCCTATTTTATGCAATCTTGCCTCTTTGCAACCGCAATCACTACACTTCGCTCTACCATCATAATGACATCAACACCACAAGTTTGTACCAATTCACTCGGTGTTGAAGCAGTATTTACCATAACTACCCACTTCATATCTGCAGGCAGCTTGGGTAACTGCATCTGTCTTGGTTCCCAATACATATTCATTCCCAGAAATACCACATCATCTTTGCGCTTTTTCTTATCATACCCGGCCATCATCACTCCTACAACTCTCGTCTCAGAATTGCATGCTGCATTCCATTCCTGTTCATTGTGAATACTGGTATCCGGAAAACCACATTTTGCCGGAAGCAGCGTGCTTCTGACAATCGGATGATTTTTTCTAAACTGAATCATTTCACGACTAAATCGCAGCATCCCCTTATAAGGAATCTGTCGTGACCAGTCCAGCCAGGAAATCTCATTATCCTGACAGTAAGCATTGTTGTTGCCAAACTGCGTATTGCAAAATTCATCTCCGCTTAGAAACATTGCGCATCCCCGACTACACATAAGTACAGCAAATGCATTCTTTCTCATTCTGTCTCTTAATTCAAGCACTGCTTCCTCTGTAGTTTCACCTTCCACACCACAGTTCCAGCTGTTATTATTATTGTCACCATCGGTATTATTCCAGCCATTCTTTTCATTATGTTTGGAATTATAAGCATACAAATCATACAGTGTAAATCCATCATGACAATTCAGGAAATTAACACTCGCATTATCGCCTCGATTCTCCGGACTGTATAAATCCTTTGAACCGGTAATTCTCTGAATCGCCGCTGCTGCCATATTGGCATCTCCTTTTAAGAAGCAGCGCATATCATCTCTGTATTTCCCGTTCCATTCTGCCCAGCGGTTCCATGACGGAAAACTGCCCACCTGATAGAGTCCGCCGGCATCCCATGCCTCAGCAATCAGCTTCACGCTTCCCAGTATCGGATCAAATGCAAGGGATTGTAACAGCGGCGGTTTGCTCATTGGCGAACCATCCTCATTTCTTCCAAGAATACTGGCAAGGTCAAATCGAAAACCATCTACACGATACTCAATCACCCAATACCGCAGACAATCCAGAATGAATTGTTGCACAATCGGATGATTGCAGTTTAACACATTACCGCAGCCGCTAAAATTAAAATAATGTCCATCCGGCGTAAGCATATAATAAATATTATTATCGATTCCTTTAAAGGAAAAGCAGGGGCCGGATTCATTCCCCTCCGCCGTGTGATTGAAAACAACATCAAGAATCACTTCAATTCCATTGGAATTCAGTTCTTTTATTACACGTCTTAATTCGTCCCCTTCCCGGTTATACTCCGATCCTGCTGTATACCCCGTATTGGGTGCAAAAAAGCTGACGGTATTATATCCCCAGTAATTAAACAATCTCTCGCCATCATATGAGCGGTCGCTTTCGCCTTCATCAAACTCAAAGATCGGCATCAGTTCAACTGCATTTATGCCAAGTTCCAGTAAATATGGGATTTTCTCGGCAATTGCCTCAAATGTCCCCGGAAACTTTACTTGTGAAGAACCATGCCTGGTAAATCCTCTGACATGCATTTCATAAATAATCATATCCTTAAAATCAAGCCCAGGCTTTTTAAATTCTCCCCAGTCAAATGTAGAATTAACGACCCGCGCTTTATAGACTGGAGAACCACTTTGCTTTTCCCCCCATACGCTCTGTCCCGTTACCGCTTTGGCATAGGGATCCAAAATAACATTTTTCCTGTTAAACAGCAATCCCTTTGCGGGATCATAAGGTCCATCAAAAGAATAGGCATATTCAAATTCTGTGATATCCAAATCATAGACAATCATAGAAAAGGTGTTTCCAATACGAAAGGTTTCAGGAAATGGAATTTCCACAAAAGGTTTCTTCTCCTGCCGATGATACAATAATAAAGTACATGTCGTTGCCCCTAATGAATGCACAGTAAAATTAACGCCTTCATTGATCAGCATGGCTCCATTGGTCTGATAGATTCCAGGACGTACCTGAAAGCCATTGATCGTGGTTGTTGGTGGTAAATGCCATTTATTTCGTGATACGCGAAATAATTCTTCCGATTTTATTTTCTTTTCTGCCATGTTTCCCCTCCGTTTTGTTCATTGGTAGTGTCAAATTTCACTACCTATTTTATTGTTTTAACCTTGATTATCAGGGAGTTTATAATAAAAAGAGCACTCCCCCCTTTTTTTTGATATAAT
>JAKQFQ010000276.1 GCA_029558315.1 Bacillota bacterium | reverse complement strand
TAAGAAGATAGCTGCACTAAAAAATCATATTTGGGGATTGTAAAAGAAAAATAAAACAGATAAAATAAAGGCAGTCAAAAAATCTGAAACACATCAGGGCAAGTCTGTCTATTTTATTCCTACAATAAACTTACACTATCTAAAGTAAAGTAGTGATTGTATTTTTCACGCAAAATGGATATAATAGAAGTAACCCCGGATGTCATAAGGTCTCTGCTGTTTTGAGCCTACATTACTTTAAACGGGATTCCTATATTGTCGCTCGGATGTCAAGCCACCTTAGTTAGTGGAAGGCAGATGTGCCGATTGCGGTTACCCACCTAGCGAAGCTAGGAGTCAAGAGGCAGGGACTGACACCTCGGGGGGATTTTACCAAAGATAAATACAGATTATTCTGTTACGAAAGAGAGCAGGTTGCTATGCAGCCTGCTTTTTGTAATCTTAGGAAAGGTTGTCCAATGGAATGAAATTAAAGAAAAAAGATGTTGTTTCAATTATTTTACTGATAGGATTATGTATTTTCAGTCGTTTTGATGATGAAATTCTTACCTTTTATACCAATGATCAGAGAAATACAGAGGCTAATGAGGTAAGAGAAGTGGTATATATACAAGGCGTGAGCAGTAATGTGATGGATACGAAAGGTAGTGAAGAGACAGTGAATCCAAATCTTATGCAAGAACCTAATATTGCGGTACTTCTGACGAATGAAAATGATACATATGAGATAGATTCATTTAACATTGATTACAGTGATACCTGTTATATTGATAATCAGGAACAAATGATTGCGATGAATGAGCCCATTAACGATGATACTCTGAAAAACTACCAAAATGGTGAGAATGCGCTACTCATCGGGCAACGTTCCTTGGAGGATTGGGATTATGATGCACGTATGCTTTTGACGATTAATGGAAATAGTCAGATCTATCAGGGAATTCTTCGTATAGAACAATGCGACGGCTGCTATTATGTAGTAAATATCCTGCCATTAGAGACCTATCTGTGTTATGTACTCCCTTCAGAAATGCCATCCGATTTTCCGCCGGATGCGCTAAGAGCGCAAGCTGTATGTGCAAGAACCTATGCGTATCAATTTTTAGAAAGTAATCAATTAGAAGAATATCATGCAGATGTTGATGATACAACTGCATATCAGGTCTATCATGCAAGTACATTAAGTCCATCTGCCAATGAAGCAGTCACATCGACAAGAGGGCAAATTATGACCTATGATGGAGAACCAATCAATGCCTATTACTATTCGTGCTCCTGCGGACATTCCACAACGCCTGATATCTGGAGAAATAATCAAGGGAAAACATTTCCCTATCTGCAATACCAGGAATTTGATCCTATTGAAGCTGACATTCCATGGTATTCGTGGAGTTATAAAGTGCATCAGCTGAATCAGCAGGAGCTGCTTGACAATATAGGGGAACGGTTAAGAAAGCAACCGGAAATTATCCGGATAACATCACATGACAATCGCCATATATATAATTCTTCGGATGCCATAAACATATTAAACAGTTTGAATACAGAAGACATTACAGATTTGGAAATAACAGAAAGAAAAAGTGGAGAGGTAGCAGAATGCCTTATGATCACAATCGGAGATATGGATATTTGGGTTGAGGGTGAATATTCTATTCGCTGTGTTTTGGGCGCTTCCAATGCAGAATTAACAAGGCAGGATGGCAGTGTAATGAACCAGACGATGGTGCCAAGCGGGTTCTTTACGCTAAATGTGTATTCTGAGGATGGTGTGATTAGCGGCTATAATCTTAAGGGTGGTGGCTTTGGACATGGCGTTGGTATGTCACAGTATGGTGCAAGAGCTTTGGCATTGTTGGATTATGATTATGAATCAATTTTGACATATTACTATCAGAATGTTACCATAGAAAAGATTTATGAATAGAGGAAATGTGTGATGATTCGTAAGATTTTTAGAGTGATTAGCCGTTTTGGAACATCAATGAAAGAGAATAATACCAGTTCATTTGCGGCTGGTACTGCTTTCTTTACATTTCTTTCCCTGATCCCCATCTTAATCATGATTTGCAGTATCCTTCCATTTACGAATGCAACACAGGAGGTTCTGGTGAATTTACTGGATGATTTTCTGCCAATGGATGTCATTGAGATGTGCAGACAGATTCTGGAGGAAATCTATGATAAATCTGTAGCAGTAATCTCAGTGTCTGCTATTGCGACCATCTGGGCGGCTGGAAAAGGTGTATTTTCACTGATGAATGGACTTAATGCGGTCAATAAAGTAATAGAAAAACGTAATTTCTTTGTCCTTCGAATCTGGTCAAGTATCTATACAATCGCATTTATCCTAATGACGGTGTTTTCTCTTGTTATTATGGTCTATGGTAATGTGGTAAATGATTTGCTGATTAAAAATATACCGGATTTTCATGTTATTTTGCAGGTGGCTTTACATTTTCGATTTGTATTTGTCTGGGCATTTTTTACTTTATTTTTTCAGATTATCTATACAATCATGCCGAATAAGAAAATGAAATTTCGGGAACAATTTCCGGGAGCATTATGTGCAAGTATTGGATGGTCGGTATTCTCCGGCGCTTTTTCCATCTATGTCAATTCATATAATGCCTTTAGTATGTACGGAAGTCTGACAACAATTATAGTAGGTATGATGTGGCTATATTTTTGCATGTACATTATATTTGTTGGCGCGCAGATTAACGTGTATTTCCAACCTGCCTTTCACATGGTATCTTATTATCATGTTGTAAAAAAGCGGGAAAGAAAAGAGAGAAAACTGGAAGATAAATAATTTTGCCTATTGACAGAAAACTTATGATTCACTAGAATAGAAGACAAGTTTCATAAAAGAAAAGCAATGATGGTGCATAGTAGAAGTTCCAATACAGGAAAGAGAGAGATGGTCACCGGCTGAAAGCCATCTTACTGGTAGTATTACTTAACCGCAGGTTAGTCCCTTGGAGCATTTGAATTTCACACCGGAGCTGGTTGATAGAACCCCGAAAGGGTAAGTAGATTAACCCGTTGGCTGTACGTTAAGCAGTAAGAGAGCCTGTGATTGCAGGAATGTGGGTGGTACCGCGGAAATGATTCGTCCCTGATATGGAAACATATCAGGTTTTTTTGTTTGGCAGACACTTTGAACAATGTACAAAGAAAGGGAAACAATTATGAAAGAAAAATTGGAAAAGATTAAAACAGAAGCCCTTCAGAAGATCCAGGAATGCAATGCACTGGAAGGACTGAATGAGGTCAGAGTCAATTACCTTGGCAAAAAAGGTGAACTGACAGCCGTATTGAAAGGCCTTAAGGATGTAGCGGCAGAGGAAAGACCGAAGGTTGGTCAGATGGTGAATGAGACCAGAGAGGCGATTGAGGAAGTTTTGAATTCTGCAATCCAGAAGCTGGAAAAAGCTGCATTAGAAGAGAAAATGAAAGCGGAGGTAATTGATGTAACATTGCCTTCCAATAAGATTCGTATGGGACACCGTCATCCGAACTTTATTGCACTGGAGGAAGTTGAGAGAATCTTTGTCGGTCTGGGTTACGAAGTCGTAGAAGGTCCAGAGATTGAGAGAGATTACTATAATTTTGAAGCATTAAACATTCCGGCAGATCACCCGGCCAAGGATGAACAGGATACGTTTTATATCAATGGAGATATCCTGCTGCGTACACAGACCTCCTCTGTTCAGGTTCATGAGCTGGAGAAGGGCAAGCTGCCAATCCGTATTCTTGCACCCGGAAGAGTATTCCGTGCAGATGAAGTGGATGCAACACATTCTCCATCCTTCCATCAGTTTGAAGGGCTGGTTGTAGATAAGAATATTACGTTCTCGGATTTGAAAGGTACCCTGGATCAGTTTGCAAAAGAAATCTTTGGTGAAGATACAAAGTGTAAGTTCCGTCCACATCATTTCCCATTCACGGAGCCGTCCGCAGAGATGGATGTATCCTGCTTTAAATGTGGTGGAAAAGGATGTCGTTTCTGTAAAGGCTCCGGCTGGATTGAAATCTTAGGTTGTGGTATGGTTCACCCACATGTGCTTGAGATGAGCGACATTGATCCAAAGGTATATACCGGATTTGCCTTTGGTGTAGGACTGGAAAGAATCAGTCTGTTGAAATATGAGATCGATGACATGAGACTGTTATATGAAAATGATGACAGATTCTTAAAGCAGTTCTAATATAGAATGGAGGAATAATATGAATTCAGCATTATCATGGATAAAAGCATATGTACCGGAGCTGGAATGCACGGATCAGGAATACTGTGATGCGATGACACTTAGCGGTACCAAGGTAGAAGGATTTGAAAGATTGGACAAGAATCTGGATAAGATTGTTGTAGGTCAGATCAATTCCATAGAGAGACATCCGGATGCAGATAAACTGATTATCTGTCAGGTCAATGTGGGCAGCGAAGTTGTTCAGATCGTAACCGGTGCACCTAACGTACAGGTGGGAGATCTTGTCCCGGTCGTACTGGATGGCGGCAAGGTTGCCGGTGGACATGATGGCGGCGCTTTACCGGAGAATGGTATTGCAATCAAGGCGGACAAGCTTCGAGGTATTGATTCCTATGGTATGATGTGTTCCATAGAGGAACTGGGCTCAGATCGTAATATGTATCCGGAAGCTCCTGAAAATGGTATTTACATTTTCCATAAGGAGGTTAAGCCGGGAGATGATGCAATTGAAGCATTGGGCTTACGCGATACCGTATTTGAATATGAGATTACTTCTAATCGTGTGGATTGTTACAGCATTCTTGGTATAGCAAGAGAAGCTGCAGCTACCTTTCAGAAACTATTTGTCCCACCAGTAGTTACGGTGAAGGAAAATGCTGAGAAGGTGGAAGATTATATTTCAGTGAAAGTGGAAGATCCGGATCTGTGCAGCAGATATTGTGCAAGAGTATGTACCAATATTAAGATCGGACCGTCACCGGAATGGATGCAGAGACGTCTGGCTGCGAGCGGTATCAGACCAATCAACAATCTTGTTGATATAACGAACTATGTTATGGAGGAATATGGTCAGCCGATGCATGCCTTTGATCTTGATACAATTAAAGGACATCAGATTATTGTTCGCCGTGCCAAAGACGGTGATGAATTTATGACACTGGATGGACAGATGAGAAAGCTCGATTCAGAAGTGCTGATGATCTGTGATGCAGAGAAAGAGATTGGAATTGCAGGTATCATGGGCGGTGAGAATTCCAAGATTACCGATCAGGTAAAGACGGTGGTATTTGAGTCAGCAACCTTTAAGGGCGTGAATATTCGTAAGAGTGCTAAGAGAATCGGACTTCGTACTGATGCCTCAGGTAAATTTGAAAAAGGTCTTGATCCGGCTAATGCAAGAGCCGCAATCGATCGTGCCTGCCAATTGATGCAGGAATTGGGCTGCGGTGAAGTGGTCAGCGGAACCGTAGATGTGTGCGAACCATTAAAAGAGGCCGTGAAGATTCCATTTGAGCCGGAACGCATTAATGCATTATTGGGAACGGATGTATCTGCGGAGGAAATGCTTGAGATATTTGAAAAACTTGAGATTTTGAAGGAAGAGGGAACCAATCTTTTGGTAATGCCATCTTTCCGCCAGGATCTGCTTGGCTTTGCAGATATTGCAGAGGAGGTTGCCAGATTCTATGGTTATGATAAGATTCCGGTTACACTTCCGCAGGGTAGTGCAACGGCGGGCAAGCTGCCTTATAAGCTTCTGATTGAAGAGAAGGCAAGGGATATTGCTGAATATTGTGGCTTTTCGCAGGGAATGTGCTATTCCTTTGAAAGCCCGAAGGTATTTGATAAATTATTACTGGATGCTGATGATCCTCTGCGTGATGCAATCGTAATCTCCAATCCGTTAGGTGAGGACTTTTCTGTGATGAGAACCATTTCACTGAACGGAATGCTGACCTCCCTTTCTACGAACTTCAATCGACGCAATAAGGATGTCAGATTATATGAACTTGGAAATGTATATCGTCCACATGCACTTCCGCTGACAGAACTTCCCGATGAGCGGATGCAGCTTACCTTTGGTATGTATGGAGAGGGTGATTTCTATACCATGAAGGGTGCTGTGGAAGAATTTGTGGAAGAGGTTGGCATGAAGAAGGCATTGCAGTATGATCCAAAGGCTGGTAAGAATTACCTGCATCCGGGTCGTCAGGCGAATATCATTTATAATGATACGGTAATCGGCCATCTTGGAGAGGTTCATCCGATGGTATGCACCAATTATTCAATCAAGACCAAGGTATATGTTGCTGTACTTGATCTGCCGAGCATTGTACCGATGACATCATTTGACAGAAAGTACGCAGGAATTGCCAAATATCCTGCGGTAACCAGAGATATCAGTATGGTAGTGCCTAAGGAGATTCTTGCAGGTGATATTGAAAAGACCATCAGACAGCGAGGCGGTAAGATTCTTGAGAGCCTGTCCTTGTTTGATATTTATGAAGGAGATCAGATTAAAGCAGGTTATAAATCCATTGCATATTCTCTGGTATTCAGGGATATGACTAAGACATTGGATGATAATGAAGTTAATGCAGCAATGAAGAAAATTCTCAACGGTTTGGAGAGTATGAATATCGAACTTCGTGCATAAACAGCAACATCAACACAGAAAAGAGGGAACAGCATGGAAAAGAAAAGTGTATGGAACAGCTATGGCAAGGCTGAGCAGAAAAAGGTTCACGCCTATGCAAGCGAGTATATGGATTTCTTAAATGATTCCAAGACAGAACGGGAATGTGCGGATCGCATCATTGCCGATATCGAGAAAGAAGGTTATGTAGAATATGCATGCCTTGCCAAAGGAAAGAAGAAATTAAAGAGTGGAGACCGCGTATATTTCTGCGGAATGAACAAGACCGTGATTATGTTCCAGATCGGAAGTGAGCCGATGGAGAATGGAATGACAATCTTAGGTGCACATATTGATTCTCCAAGACTTGATGTAAAGCAGAACCCGGTCTATGAGGATGGCGGATTTGCTTATCTTGATACGCACTACTATGGTGGTATCAAGAAATATCAATGGGTTACCATACCGCTTGCTATCCATGGCGTTGTTGTAAAGAAGGATCAGACGACTGTACTGATCAATATCGGCGAAGAAGAGAATGATCCTGTATTCTTTATTTCCGATCTTCTGATTCATCTTGCACAGGAGCAGATGGAGAAGAAAGCAACCAAGGTAATCGAAGGCGAAGCACTTGATGTTGTGATTGGTAATATGCCGTTGAAGGCTGATAAGAAAGAGGATGAAAAGGAAGCCGTTAAGAAAAATGTGCTTGCGATTCTAAAGGAATATTATGGTATTGAAGAAGAGGATTTTCAGAGTGCAGAGCTTGAGATTGTGCCTGCCGGAAAGGCAAGAGAGGCCGGACTGGATCGAAGCATGATTATGTCTTATGGACAGGACGACAGAGTGTGTGCATTTTCTTCCTACAAAGCAATGCTTGAAGTTAAGGAAAGCAAACGTACCTTATGCTGTATTCTGACGGACAAGGAGGAAATCGGAAGCGTCGGTGCGACCGGTATGCGCTCAAGATATTTTGAGAACTGCTGTGCAGAAGTCTTAAATGGTATGGGAGATTATTCTGATCTGACACTTCGCAGAATGCTTGCTGCATCTTGTATGCTCTCTTCGGATGTAACCAGTGGCTTTGACCCGATGTATGCTTCAAGCTTTGATAAGAAAAATGTTGCCTATCTGGGATGTGGTTTTTCTTTCTGTAAATTCACAGGTTCCAGAGGAAAGTCCGGTTCCAATGATGCCAATGCAGAATATCTTGGTGCGATTAGAAGAATTATGGATGAAGCCGGTGCAAAATATCAGCTCGCTGAGCTTGGCAAGGTTGATCTTGGCGGCGGCGGTACGATTGCCTATATTATGGCATTGTATGGCATGAATGTGATTGACTGCGGTGTGCCTGTCATGAATATGCACGCACCTCACGAGGTTGTCAGCAAAGCAGATTTGTATGAGAACAAGAAAGGCTATGTAGCATTTCTGGAAAGAATGGATGGTTCATGGAATTAAAGAAATCGGATTATTATTATCATCTGCCGGAGGAACTGATTGCGCAGGACCCGCTTCTGGATCGCTCCTCCTCCAGATTAATGGTTCTCTCAAAACAAGATGGGAACGTAGAACATAAGCATTTTTATGATGTGATAGATTATCTGAATCCTGGTGATTGCCTTGTGCTCAATGATACCAAGGTGATGCCGGCAAGACTCTATGGTACCAAGACTGATACCGGGGCAGTGATTGAAGTGCTGCTGTTAAAGCGTCTGGATGATAAATGCTTTGAGACGCTGGTGCGTCCTGGCAAGAAAGCCAAGCCTGGCACTGTACTGAGCTTTGGCAATGGATTATTGACCGGGACAGTTATGGATGTTTTGGAGGAAGGAAATCGTAAGATTCAATTTTCTTATGAAGGAATTTTTGAAGAAATTTTAGATCAGCTAGGAGAAATGCCGCTTCCGCCATATATACATAATAAACTACAGGATAAGAACCGCTACCAGACGGTCTATGCAAGGGAAGAGGGTTCCGCTGCTGCACCAACAGCAGGACTGCATTTTACCAAAGAACTGCTTGAGCGAATTGAAAAGAAAGGCGTCAGACTTGCCTATGTTACGCTTCATGTGGGGCTTGGAACCTTTCGGCCTGTAAAGGAAGATGATATCCTTAAACATCACATGCATTCGGAATTCTATAGAGTGACCAGGGAAACTGCCGATCTGATCAATGAGACCAAGAAGAACGGACATCGTGTTATTTGTGTTGGAACGACCAGTGTCAGAACGGTGGAGAGTGCTGCAGATGCAGTTGGGCATATTGTAGCGGGCTGTGCAGATACGGAGATTTTCATTTATCCGGGATATCAATTCAAAATTCCGGATGCACTGATTACGAATTTTCATTTGCCGGAATCTACGCTGCTAATGCTTGTATCGGCAATGGCAGGACGTGAGCATATCTTAAATGCGTATGAAGAAGCAATAAAGGAACAGTATCGTTTCTTTTCCTTCGGAGATGCTATGTTAATTCAGTAAAATGATAAAGAGGGCATTGAAGTATTATACTTCAATGCTTTTTTCGTCTTTTAGCTGTTCAATATATTTCTGTACTACTTTTTCCGCAAGCATTGAATCAGCATAACATTTAAGACCGGGAACAATAAACAGAGTTACCGGTAACCAGTAAATGAATATAGCCGTTGCAATGAAGAAAACCATAAAAGCAAAAGTCTGAGGAAGATGAATGAGTGTCAGTTGAAAACCGTATTTCAATAGAAGAAAGGTTTTTACTTTAAAACGTGCCAAAAAAACAAACGAATAATTCATTGCGCAAAAGAATATCAGGATAAGAAGTAACGATAAAATACGGCCGAGTAATCCATAATCCGCTTGACAATAATAGAAATAATATGCATCCGCGGAGAGAATCACACCAACTAAAAGATAAAGAATAGAAAGGAGCGTTGCCTGCTTAAAATTATCCTTTAATGAACGAAAGAATTCCTTCGTAACATATCCCGTACTGTTACGCACAGATTTATTCATTGCATAATATGCTGCTGTAGATGCTGCGCCAAAAGTAATCACAGGAATAGAACAAATGAGCCATAGGAAATTGATCCAGATAATGTTCCATAAAGTTGTAAGGAAATTCATCAGTTTACCATCATAAGAAAAAAAGTTCATAGCAGCCTCCTAATGTAATAATATAGCATAAAAAGCATAGACAAAATAAAAATTAAAAGTTAAAATATAAGTACCATACAAGTATACCACATGAAACGAGAATAAAAAAGAAGAGATTCATTTTTGTTTTGTTACAATATTTATGAATTCAATTACAGGAGGCAGCTATGTACAAACAATTGTGGTTAGATTACAAAAAGGAAGAGATATCATCGGACAGCGTTAAGGTCATTAAGCAATGTCTGACGAATATTGTACTGGATTCAATCGATCAGGATTGCGTTATTATCAGGAGTGTAATGGAAGAACTTCAAATTGCTGTTAAGGCTATGTTTTTGGAGTCTGTAAAGGTTGGCAAAGATAATGGAGAACCTGCTCTGTATCTTAAGAAGGCATCATCACTTGCTGCCAATCTTAAAGTGAATGAGCTAACTTTATTAAAAGGAAAATCTAAAGCATTGATGAATGAAGCTTACTGTATACAGATGAAGGAGAAGGGACTCTTTGTAACTGCACAGTCTGATGTTGGAATTCTCTATGGAGTCTATCGTTTATTAGCTTTATTACGTCAGGGAAAGTATCAGGTAAATGCAACATTTACGGAAGTTCCGTCTAATCCGCTAAGAATGCTGAATCACTGGGATAATATGGATGGAAGTATTGAACGTGGATATTCCGGACAGTCATTTTTCTTTGAGAAGGAAAATGTACTGGTTAATGAAAGAACCAAAGATTATGCAAGATTAATCGCCTCAATCGGTATTAATGGAGTTGTCATTAATAATGTAAATGTGAAGGGCGCAGCGACCGAACTGATTAGTACAAGATATTATCAGAAAATGAAGGAATTATCAGAGATCTTTGGAAGCTATGGTATCTCTTTGTATTTAAGTATAAACTATGCAATGCCGTGTGAATATGGATGTGGTAGCGCAGATCCTCTACAAGAAGAAGTTATCTTATGGTGGAAGAGAAAATGTGCTGAAATATATTCCAGAGTTCCACTGCTTGGAGGATTTCTCGTAAAAGCTGATTCTGAAGGAAGACCAGGTCCCTTTACCTATAACAGAACCCAGGCAGATGGAGCGAACATGCTTGCGGAGGCAATCAACCCTTATGGTGGAAAAATCATATGGAGATGCTTTGTGTACAACTGTCAGCAGGACTGGCGGGATATGAAAACTGATCGTGCACGTGCTGGCTATGATTATTTTTCTGCTTTGGATGGACAATTTGCTTCCAATGTTATCTTGCAGACTAAGAACGGACCGATGGATTTTCAGGTAAGAGAACCGGTATCACCGCTATTTGGCGGACTTTCCAATACCAACCAGCTGCTTGAAGTTCAGATAGCACAGGAATATACAGGACAGCAAAGACATGTTTGCTATTTGATTCCATGGTTTAAGAAGATTCTGGCTCACCAGACCTATCTTCCTAATTGTGAAGGTACAACGCAAACAAGTGTGGCTGATATTGTTACAGGGAAGGCATTAGGACAAAATGCCTGCGGTATGGTTGCTGTTGCTAATACTGGTAATGATTTAAACTGGACCGGACATGATTTGGCGGCAGCGAATCTTTATGGATTTGGACGTTTGGCATTTCAAATAGAACTAAGTGAAAAAGAGATTGCAACAGAGTGGATTGGATTGACATTTATACAAACTTTGACATCTGGTGATACAGATGAGAACCATAAGAAAGTAACAAATACAATTATGGATATATTGATGAATTCCTGGCCTACATATGAGTTGTACTCCTCTCCACTGGGAATTGGATGGATGGTTACACCTAATACGCATTATGGCCCTGATGTTGATGGATATGAATATTCTCGTTGGGGAACCTATCATAGAGCAGATCATCTTGGAATCGGGATCGACCGAACACCGAATGGCACCGGCTATACAACACAGTATAGAGAACCGAATTCTTCGATGTATGCCAGTGTTGAGACCTGCCCGGAGGAATTGATTATATTTTTTCACCATTTACCATATACCTATAAGTTGAAATCAGGAAAGACAATTATTCAACACATCTATGATACACATTTTGAAGGTGCAGACAGTGCAAAACATTTTGTAGAACAATGGCAGAAAATAGAAGGATTGATTTCGAAGGAGCAGTATGACAGAGTCTTGAAACGCCTAGAGGAACAGTCGATTCATGCATGCGAATGGCGTGATGTGATTAACGCTTACTTCTATCGTAAGAGTGGCATAGAAGATCAGGAACATAGAAAAATATACTAGATAGTGTCAAATGATTTATGAAAAAACTGAGCAAAGAAAAAAGGCTCAGATGAACCTTGAAAACTGTAGATATTTTAGTTTGTGATAGCTTAACGCCACCCTTGACAGCACGAAAAAGAACTGCTGAAGGTTCGTCAC
>JAKQFQ010000275.1 GCA_029558315.1 Bacillota bacterium | reverse complement strand
GCTCGCGCAACATATTTTGGCTATCTTGTCAACTATTTTCGTAATATTTTTTAAGTTTTTGACGAAAAAAAACAGTGGCTCTCTCTGAAAGAAAACCACTGGATTTTAATTTGAAATTGGTTAACTAAATGACATTGATTACTTATGCATTTAAAGAGAAGCATATCAGAGAATGTATGGCAAACAAACGATTAGATGATTCATTTCACTGCAGTTCTAAGGAGAAGGATCTCTATGATTATGTTAGAATTGAGGATATTGCGAAATTGGATGAACAGGCCAATGTTGAGCGAATCAAGATCATCTCGGCAGATGGACCGGCGGATTATCTGCGCCCTGTTTTGCGTGATTTGGATGAGGAAGAATTTAAGTATTTTATTCAATATCATCTTGCTACCTGTGAGAGACCGGAACTGTTGGGTGCCGGTGCACATACGGTAGATATTTTGAGAAAACCTGTCAATGGTTAAATACTACAATTAGGAAAGAACTATGAGAATGAAATCTTTATTACAAATGATTATTGCAATGCTGATCTTTGGAACAATCGGAATATTTGTCCGTTCTATGAATCTGCCATCCGGTTTTGTTGCGATGGTAAGAGGCTTGAGTGGTATGCTGTTTATGATTCTGGTCATTTGCCTGAAAAAGAGTCGAATTAATTGGAAGTCAATTCAAAGGAATTTAAAAGTTTTGATTCTGTCAGGTACTTTTATTGGAGCGAACTGGATTCTGCTGTTTGAAGCGTATCGTTATACAAGTGTGGCGACTGCAACGTTGTGCTATTATTTACAGCCTGTTTTTGTTATTCTTGCTTCGCCCTTCGTTTTAAAAGAAAAACTGACGATAAAAAAGCTGATTTGTGCATTGATTGCCTTGTCCGGAATGGTTTTTATATCAGGTATTCTACAGCTTGGCGAAACCGGCAATCCTGCAGGCAGGGGGATTCTATGTGGTGTTGGGGCGGCGCTGCTCTATGCCTGCGTCATTTTCTTTAATAAGCTTCTGAAAGATATCTCGGCTTATGATATGACCATGATGCAGCTTGGAATAGCAGCGGTGGTATTATTACCGTACACACTATTGACCGAAAAAGTCAATTTATTGCAGATAGCCCCAAAAGATATGATTTTGCTATTGATCGTTGGCATTATTCATACAGGAATTTCATATCTGCTGTATTTTTCGGCAATGCAGGGATTGAAGGCACAGACGATTGCAATTCTAAGTTATATTGACCCTGTAACGGCGATTATATTATCTGCGGTTCTTTTGTCAGAACCGATGGATGCTTATAGCTTGATCGGCGCTATATTGATTCTTGGAGCTACCCTTGTTTCAGAAGTAAAGATACAAAGAAAGAGAAGGAAATGTTAATGAAGGTAGTTGAAGTAACTGAGATGGAGAAAATAGCTCCTTTATTTGAAGGATGGCAAGAGAGTACAATATGGTCCTGCCTGGAAGGAACAATGGGAAAGGCCTATTCCATTGAGGGAAGAGAGTCTGAAATGGCCAAAGTGGTACTTGGAGATTTTTGCTTTCCGGCAGGAATCCCGTGTGAAGAACTGCTTTTAGATACACATGCCAATGCTTCTGATGGTTTCCAGATTATTGTCCCGGGAACGAAAGAAATGGGACGATGTATTGAACAAACATTTCAAGAAAGAGCAGAGAAGAAAATCAGATATGCAATTAAAAAGGAAGGCGATATTTTTGACCGTACCAAGCTGCAGGTTTATATAGATGCGCTGACTAAGGGGTATCGCTTATCAGAGATTACAAAACCGTTGTATGAGCAGTCGCAAAGTGAATTATGGTCAAGAGATTTTTGCTGTAATTTTAAAGATTATAAAGATTTTAAGGAGCATGCATTAGGATATGTGGTTCTAAAAGATGGCAAGATTGTTGCAGGTGCATCCAGTTATTCCTATTACAGCTTGGGAATTGAGATTGAGATTGCGACCTTTGAACCGGAACAAAGAAAAGGACTGGCTTTATGCTGTGGAGCAAGATTGGTATTGGCGGCTTTGCAGAAGGGATTATATCCGAACTGGGATGCGGCGAACCTTAAATCAGTTGGGCTTGCAACCAAGTTAGGCTATCATTTTGAACGGGAATATGATTCATATCACATTTGCGAAAGTTAATAGGAGGAATTCTTACAATAGTATTCTGCGACTAAAGGACGGTAGCCACACTGCCTCAACAGGTCGTAGGGTACTTTTTTGTAATTCATCTTATTATGCCTGCCGGTAACACTATAGCGCAGACAATCCTGCATATATTCATCTATGTATTGCAGAGATTTGGTTGTTGTAATCATGGGAAAATACCATCTTGCCCAGCACAATTCATGTCCGGACTGCGTAGAATAGAATTTGCAATTGTACTTACGAATAAAGGCTCTTAGAGTTCTCTGCGGTGTGGCATTGTTTTTAACACTCCAGCGATAGAGTGAATGAGAAGAACGTCTGAGGCGATCAAGGATCTTTTTTAGTGTTCCAGGGGAAATGTCAATCTGAGCGTTGCAATTGGAAAATCCAAGGAAACTCCAGGCTTCTCCGGGTGCATGAAGAGATTCCTTAGCGGGATTGACCAAAAGGTGATGCTGTTGCAGATAGTCGTAATAAAACTCCCTGTATTGCAGAAGCTGTTCCTTGGGTGCCAATATAAGAATGTCATCTGAGTATCGTGCATAACAGACAGAATGAGCGGAAAAATAGCGATCCATCGGCATTAGATATAGATTGGCAAGAAAGGAAGCAATTGGAGTTCCTGCCATAACCCCCTTGGACTCATGGATAATCCCGTGTTCAGAAAGTGCACGGTCATCCTTTAACAGGGCAAGCAGTAGATGAATCACAGAAGTATCTTCAATGACTTCATAGAGAAGGGGTTCAAGCAGTGTGATATCAATACTGTTAAAATAGTTGGAGATATCTGATTGAAAGCACCATAGATCGGCAATTTGGGGATATTGTAAGATATCAGTAAATGCCTTTTTCGCACCGGTGTTGCAGCGGAAAGCATAGCAGTTATCTTCAAGACAGAAATCATAACGATGAAGAAGATAGGCGAGTAATTTCAAAATCATATTTTCATCATCTGAAAAGGAATAGACGATTCGTTTTTTTGAAGTACCAAGCTTGTTGATTTCAGAACGTTTTGGACACGAAAAAACATAGGAACCGGTAAGAATACAATCTGCGATAGCTTGATATTTTTTCTGCTTGATATAATCAGAAAAATACTGTTCTTCCTGTCTGGTCAAAAGATGATGACTAAGCTTGTAATTTAAAAATTCTTCCCAGACAGACGCATCATTGAGTAATTCAATCATTCCTATCGTAATTCCTTTCTAAAACATTCTGTTACATAAAAAACACTCCTGAATGTGGTTCAGGAGTGTTTGAGCAGGAAAGGCTTTGAAAGCCATTAATAATGGCTACGGAACCACACTGGTATACGACCGTCTGTACAATCTTATATAGTATACCGCTTCGTCCCGACACAGACGTAATACAATTACATCCCACTCATAACATGTTTGTATATTACCACAAAATGCCTTAAATGTCAAGCCTTGTAGTGCTTTTGATAGTGTAAGTTTATTGTAGGAATAAAATAGACAGACTTGCCCTGATGTGTTTCAGATTTTTTGACTGCCTTTATTTTATCCGTTTTATTTTTCTTTTACAATCCCCAAATATGATTTTTTAGTGCAGCTATCTTCTTA
>JAKQFQ010000241.1 GCA_029558315.1 Bacillota bacterium | reverse complement strand
GAAGAAGTCCTTCGCTTTCGGAGAAATGCGCTCAATCCCAACCATGCGAAACTCATGGGATCGGCACAGAACCCGGATGTCTTTTTCCAGGCAAGAGAAGCATGCAATAACCGCTTTAATGAGATGCCGCACATTGTTGAGGAGTGTTTTCATCAGATTAATAAAAGACTTGGAACGAAATATGAACTGTTTCGTTACTACGGATCAGATGAGGCGACCAGAATTATCATTGCGATGGGCAGCGTCTGTCAGACCATTGAGGAAAGTGTAGATTACCTCAATCAACATGGTGCAAGGACCGGAGTAATTGAAGTGCATCTATATCGGCCATTTAGTGCCAAGCATCTGCTGCAGGCAATACCAAAGAGCGTAAAAATGATTACAGTGCTGGATCGAACCAAGGAGAGCGGCGCGATGGGGGAACCGCTCTATCTGGATGTGGTCGCAGCACTAAGAGAGAGTCAGTTCCATGATATTTTGGTCTATTCCGGACGATACGGACTGGGGTCTAAGGACACTACTCCGGGACAGATCATTGCAGCATTTCAGAATACTGGCAAGAGAGTTTTTACAATAGGAATTAATGATGATGTGACACATTTGTCACTGGATGCCAAAAAGGGTATTACGTCAGCACCAAAAGAAATCAGACAGGCCAAATTCTGGGGATTTGGAAGTGATGGGACGATTGGTGCCAATAAAAATTCTATCAAGATTATTGGCAATCACACGAATCTGTTTGTTCAGGGATACTTTGATTATGATTCCAAGAAATCAGGAGGAGTGACAATCGCACATTTACGAATCGGTGAAGTGCCCATTCGTTCGGCATATCTGATTCACAGTGCAGATTTTGTTGCCTGTCATAAGCAATCCTATATTGGAAGATTTAATATGATTGAGGATCTTAAGCCGGGTGGTAAATTCCTGTTAAACTGCACCTGGGATCAACAGGCATTGGAGGAGCATCTTCCGGCTCAATTAAAGCGCTATATTGCCAGAAATCAGATACAGTTCTTTACAATCGATGGTGTGAAAATTGCCAAAGAGGTTGGACTTAATGCGAAGATTAACACTGTCCTGCAGGCAGCTTTCTTTGCAATCTCACAGGTGATTCCGGTGGAGGATGCCATACGGTATATGAAGGAGGCTGCAAAGAACAGTTATCAGCGAAAAGGTGATAAGATTGTCCGGATGAATTATGATGCAATTGATGCCGGAGCAACGAAAATAGTGCGTATAGCGGTTCCAAAGGAGTGGGCCAATGCATCAGAGAAAAGGACGGAGGAAAAACGTTTTTCCGGAAGAGAAGAGGTAC
>JAKQFQ010000172.1 GCA_029558315.1 Bacillota bacterium | reverse complement strand
TCATGAACGGTGGATTGAGTTCGACCTTTCAGGTCGTCTCAATCCATAAGCATTATTACCGATACTGATCCCTCCAATAATCTTTGCCCCAGGGCCTATATACACATTGTCACCTATTACAGGTGTACCGGGGTTCTTCCCACCGAAAGATTCCCCAATGGTCACTTCGTGGTTGAGGTTGCAATTCTTTCCGATAATCACCTTGCAATTGATTATTATTCCACCATAATGACCTATATAAAGGCCATGTCCAATATCAGTATTATAGGGAATACTTATGCCAAATTTATACTCACATCTCCTGAGCAGAAATCGAATGATTACATATGGGAGAACCGATAAAAAGTCATGCCTTGATTTAAAATACCCAGCTAAGCGCATTAAAAAACTATACCTGTAACCGGGTACATTCAGCATTAATCTTAAAAACCCACTCTCTTCAGGGTTATATCTGTGAAGGTCACTTAAAACATAGGATTTAAGTTCGCTAAACGTCATTTTATTTCCCGATTATTCTCAAAAGGTAAGTCTTGATTAATTCCTTTAGCGGCTCCAGAGAGAACGGCCACGTGATAAAGGCTTTTAACAAATAATGATTTGACATTTTCAAATTGGTATTCCTCAGATATTTCCCCCTGCTGACACAAGAATAATGCAATATCCTTCTTCTGAGGTAAGGTGACACGATATCCGGATTTGCCTCTAAAAAAGCCTGGAAAATACTATCTGCACAACGTATTCGCTTCTCCAGATTTCTGGACATTTGTCCAGAGTGACCAATACGGTACAGCAAAAGTGGTTCATCCACATATTGAAACTGATAATACACAGAGATTCTCAGCCACAAGTCCCAATCGATCCCCATGCTTAAAGATTCATTAAATAAACCTACTCGCTCGAAACATTCCCTTCGTACCACTGACGATGAGAAGGGGACGAAGTTATCGAAAAGAAGATGCTTGGAAACATACCCGGACTTGGGCATCATATAATCCGATTCGATTCTGAAAATAAAATCCTTTCCATCCCCATCTATATACCTTGAGGAGCTGTAGACAACTCCGACATAAGGGTCAGAAAACAAAGGGATCTGCTTTTCTAATTTTGTATGATCCCATAAATCATCAGCATCTAGGAATGCTATGAACTCACTTTTCGAATTAATTATTCCAGCATTCTTGGCAACTGCCTGGCCTGCATTTTCTTGCTTGATGTAATGTATCCGGGAATCTGTCAAATAGGGAGCAATTATTTCCCCTGTATTATCAGTCGATCCATCATCGACGATAATGATCTCGAAATCCTGAAAAGTCTGTCCCAGCACCGATTCAACACATCTGGCTATGTATTTCCCATAATTATAACAAGTAATAACAACACTGACCGCATTCATCTCAATCTTCCTACAGACTAGTTAGAAGTATGACCCAGAATTCTTGAGACTGCAAAAAAGATGCATGCCCTTGCAAAACAGTGCAATGGTTTATAACCCAATCTTAATAGAGACCAGTAATATTGTGATGCGTCTGCATATCTTCCCTCAGAGGTGGATTTGTAAGCCAAAGATATCTGTATTTCATTCATCCTTTTCTTTACTTGTTTCATCCATCTTGTATTTTTTCTTATCTTATCCCAACAAAGTATGTCTTGAGTCATTTCAAGTTGCGATTCCATATATGCACGAGTGTTGCTCGTGTTTTGAGGATGATATCTCCTGAAGGCAAGCACATCCTTTATTACCATGGCGTTTCTCTCAAGCAGGAGCCTCAGCCACAGGTGTCTGTCTTCAGCTCCCCGATAATTCTTATTGAAGAGTCCTGCAGCAATAATGTTCTCCTTGGTTACCAGGATGGTGGATGTATTTACGAAGTTTTCCCTGAGCATATGTTCGAAAGTTGCATGTTCATGATTCCATACCTCGTATCCTATAAGCGTGGATCGTCTTTCTTCATTGCCATGGATCCCATTGAACCAATCTGAACAGATAAATGCTGCATCAGGAAATGACTGTATGGCATTGAGTTCTAGCTCAAGCTTGTTCTCAAGCCACCAGTCATCAGCATCAAGAAATGCTATGTACTTCCCCTTTGCAGACCGGATACCAAAATTCCTGGCAGCTGCAGGCCCTTTGTTTTCCTGAGAGTAGTAATGAACTGATTGACCATACCTATCAATTATTTCTCTTGTATAATCAGTCGAACCGTCATCCACGACAACGATTTCATAGTCCGATATGGTCTGTTGCAGAACACTTTCTATTGCTTCAGAAATATAGTGCGCTGCATTATAAGCAGGTATTACCACAGATATAAGAGGATTCTGCATATTATTGCTCCGGCAAGTAAATATGGCAACATATTTCCAGTAGTCTAGGATTGTAGGACAAGCCTTTTTGTATGAGATCGTAATTCATCATTTCTATGTTTAGTTGCCGGAGCAATAACAATATTGCCAGCACTATACCCATATGTTTTTTAGGGCATTAACCTGGAGAGTAAGATTATGCATCCTGTTTACCTTCTCTCGTCCCTTCATTCCCATTTCTCTACAGATATCCGGGTGATCCAGCAGGAATTCAAGATAATCAGCCACAGAGACAGGATCATTGGGATCACAGAGATAACCTGTGATTCCATGCTCGACCAGTTCGGGGACACCGAACACCGAAGTCCCAATAACAGGGATACCCGATGCCATGGCCTCGGCATTAACAAGACCTAAGACTTCAACCTGGCTGGTTAATACGA
>JAKQFQ010000205.1 GCA_029558315.1 Bacillota bacterium | reverse complement strand
AATCTGAATAACAATCCCGCATTTTTCTCAGCCAAGAAAGCGGTTGATCTGGCGAAATACAAGCAATTTTTGATAAACAGTGAGTATGATGACAATTACGATAAGATGAAAAGAATGACCGACACAGCCAGGAATGAATTCGACATAATGTTACATGATGCGGACAGAGATTATGAGAATGCCCAATATCAGTATGATGAAGCTATAAAGGAATTAGATATATCACTCAAAACACTATATTCGGGAATCATCACTTCTATGGATGCGATAGAAAACTTAAAGAAAAGTGTTGCAGATATGAAGACAACAGTCAAAAACGACAATCTCAAATACAGTA
The DNA here is from genome assembly GCA_029558315.1 of Bacillota bacterium. Taxonomy (GTDB): domain Bacteria; phylum Bacillota; class Clostridia; order Lachnospirales; family Lachnospiraceae; genus NK4A136. The sequence goes on along the minus strand of JAKQFQ010000205.1, from coordinate 692 downwards.
TGAATCTAATTTCGCAGATTGAGCTGAGCAAAAGCGAATCCGCTTTAAAGGATTCGGAGAACAGGCTGAATACAGCTATAGTTAATCTTAACACTCAGTACCTGGCACTTACCCAATACAGCTACGCACAGTCAAAATAATAAAAAAATAACAAGGGGCGAACAATGTTCGCCCCTGTTTTATCTTTAATTCGAAGTCATAGTAAATGCGTCAATTTTTATTTCATCGTTACGTTCGGAGGAAATGGTAAGAGTCATCGTCCTGGCATTTTGCGGCACATCAACTTTCATAAGATCAATTCTATTCCCTTTTCCAAGATCTCTGCAACATATTCAATTTCATTAATGTCCAAATCATTGTAGAATGGCAGTGCTATACAGCTTCTCCCTGCCATTGCAGTATTGGGAAAATCCTCTTCCCTATATCCAAACATATCTTTTATGTATGGCTGAATATGAATAGGCGTAAAATAAGGTCTGCAGGCAACTCCATTCTGTTTCAGAAACTCCATGACCTCATCCCGGTTTATTTCCTTGTTTAGTCTTATGACGTACACAAACCAACTCATTATAGTTGTCTTTGGAGATACATATGGAAGCCTTACTCCTTTTATCTTAGACAATCTCTCATTATACATAGCTGCGACTCTATTGCGCCTGGCTATTATGCCGTCCAACCTATCCATCTGTGCA
>JAKQFQ010000202.1 GCA_029558315.1 Bacillota bacterium | reverse complement strand
CGGGATGACTGGCTGATTGGAGAGGATGTCTGGACACCCCATATCCCTGGAGATGCCTTACGAGACATGAGTAATCCTCCTGCTTATGCCCTTCCCGATAATATGTCAGAATATCTTGACTGGCCACTGGACTGGGATAATGGAGGCGTGCATTATAACTGTGGTATTCCCAGCAAAGCGGCATACGGTATAGCAAGCGCTTTGGGGCGGGAAAAAGCTGAACGAATTTTCTTTAATGTCTTGTCCAACTATCTGGTCCCCTCAAGCGACTTTCTGGATCTGAGACTAACCTGTATTGAGGTCGCCGAGATTCTATACGGGCAAAATAGCATGGAAGCCTTGGCTGTAGAATATGCCTTCAATCAAGTGGGTATTACAGCAGATATGGATAATGCTCCTTATTTTTCTGAAGTTATGGAAGAGGTTAAAGGTGAAGAGTGGATTGTTTACATCCGGCCTGATTCACTCATCGGTATAATAAGAGAAGACCTGTCAAAGGGTTACTATTTTCCATCGGTTAAAGCTCTCTATACAGAAAATGAGAAGACTCAACTTTCATCAACACGCGATGGACATCTGTTATGTTTCATAAGCGATAACCACAAGCTTACACTTTATGAGTTTGGTGATCCCAATAGCCTGACATACAAGAGCATGGAGCTTGATGGTTATCTTTATAAAGAAGGTGATTTGCATACTGCCGTAATCGCCAATGATGGAAGTCAATTTATATTGACCTCCAAGTGGATGTACGATAATAACATTTATGTTTTAACCGAAGAAGGAATTACAGCCTATCCGCAGCGTAAAGCTGCCATGGATGGAGAAAATGAATATTCCGAGCCGATATTCATTGATGTTGCAGACTGGGCTCCGGATAACAAAGTAATCATTTACGGTGCAGTCTTTGAGTCGAGTGTTGTTGATGAATCTTCCTATTACTGGGATATCTCTCAATTTGTATTGGAAAATCAGCTGAATATGACACTGCTTCCTCCTGCGGGAGAAGGAGTTCAATTTGGCTATCCCAAATTCTCAAGCAACTCACCTTATATGATCGCCTATAATTCTGTGGATGAAGACAAGGCAGATCTGTTGGTCGGTAACCTCTTAACTCAGGAATTTAGTGGACTGGTAATTAACGGAATTAAACCATCCTTCTCTCCGAATGACCAAAAGCTTGTGTTTCAGAGTTACAATAAAGTTCTTTATACCTGTAATTCTACTGATGAAAATACTGCTATCACGAATTTGGGTGTTGACGGAGAAAATCCTGAGTGGATCGTCATTACAGAAGGTGTGGTTCCAGTTGAGTTGGCCATTTTTACTGCAGAATCTTCAGAAGGCAATGTTGTACTAAAGTGGCAAACCGCATCGGAAACAAACAACTACGGATTCGAAGTGTACAGAGCTCCGCTGAGCAATGGTGAAGTAGATTGGCAAACGTTAGGCTTTGTTGCCGGTAACGGCACGACATCTGAACCCCAAACCTATTCGTTTGTGGATAAGAAGCCTTCTCCAGGTATATGGCAATATCGGCTGAAACAACTGGATACAAACGGTGATTTCTCATTTTCCGATGTGGTAACCGTTCAAGTAAACATACCACAAAAGTTTGTTCTTTATCCCAATTATCCCAATCCCTTCAATGCCACAACCCAAATATCCTTTAATCTGCCAACCGATGAACATGTCAGGCTTGATGTCTTTAATGTGAGGGGTGTATTAATCGCCACTCTATTTAACCAGGAAATGACTGCCGGATATCATTCTGCCGAGTTTACATGCGAGGAACAGGCGAGTGGAGTGTTCTTTTACAAGATTGTCGCCGGGGATAATATACAGGTGGGTAAGGCTCTGCTGGTTAAATAACAAGGGATATGATTTTACCAAACAGATAATTCTGGATACTT
>JAKQFQ010000476.1 GCA_029558315.1 Bacillota bacterium | reverse complement strand
CGTGGAGATAATCCCCCTCTGATTTCATCTAATTTCTGAACAGCAGTAGGAGCAGGTGAGGAGGTATCCTGCGCTGAACCTGTGGTAGCATAAAGTCGTGACAGGATTTCTCCAAGCGCGACTTTATCCCATCCATTTCTCGGATTATTGTATTGCTGAATCAAATAACTGATTGGAAATTCGTGTTCAACAAACATATATTCCCAATCATCTACTTCCACTTTGGTTCCAGTAGGGAATTTTATTTTTCTGAAGTCAAGTGCTTTATAACGGTATGACACCTTGTCATCAAAAAAGTAAATCCCGACTCCATAATGAATGTAATCGGACACCATTTTCAAGTGCTCTTTAATAGCCCATGAAGAATTTTTTATGATATTGTCATATGCCTGTTCAAGATGTACCTGTTTGTCGTATGCATCAGGTATCCCTTCCTGGGATGTATTGATAAGGATAATTTTGCATCTTAACTTCAATGAGAGACTGGGAATAAGCTTTATTAGGGAAGAAAGAATTGTAGGGAAGAGAAACTTGCGTCATCGTCTGCTTAAATCTCCCAGACGACACGTTGTGCTGATACATAGGCATTTTTTCAGGAGAGTTTGATTTATCGTCCCAGTACGGCGGCATCTGAGTTTTCGCCTTAACAATGTGATTGTACATGGGGATTAGCTTTTGCTCGTACTCGGTCAAGATAGTAGTATAAGAGTTTACGGCATGTCTTGGGTCATCAAATGTATCTGATGTGATCTCCCCATCATATTTCATCTCAAACTGGCTACTCATGCTCTTACGCTACCTTTTCTTTTGGTTGCCTTTCTAAAATCTCTCGTACCCAACATTTCCTGCGTTCTTTTCCAATTTGTAGAGAATTTGGGAACTCAGTGTAGTGTTGTTCAGTTTCTTTAGCAATGATCTCATCAGAATAATGCACCTTAACCGTATTCGGGCATCCGCAGATATCACAATCATTAAGAGCAGAATCGTAATCAGTGGAACGAGACACCGTAAAAAGCCCTGCGAGTTTATCATTGATCTTTGTAGACGCTGACTTTCGGGTTTTTACATTATGAGGACAGGAAGCACAGGTCTTTGCCCTGTAGTTAGCAATATCCCGTGTTACCCATCCACTTGACCCTGTAGTAAAAGTCCCTGAAAGGGCTGCTCGTGAGAGTCCTAAAGCAATAGAAGCGCCTTTCTGGATGTCTGAG
>JAKQFQ010000145.1 GCA_029558315.1 Bacillota bacterium | reverse complement strand
AGAATCCGTGATAAAACAGCCAATGTTTTATTTGAAAAACTGAAATCATATCCAAATGTTAAGTTAATGGGGCAACTCTCGCATGAAGCAACTTTAAGGGAAATATGCAATTCCAGAGCCCTGGTTTCGACTTCTCCTATGGAAGGTTTCCCAAATGTTTTTATCGAGGCATGGGCTTGTGGTATTCCTGTACTATCACTTCATGTTGACCCCGGAAATGCCATTGCAAACGAGGGACTTGGAGTTGCTGCCGGAGGAAATATGATCAGGCTCATCGAAGCAATGGATAATCTTGAAAATTCAGAGAGTTTTGCAAATAAATCGAAACGATACATTCAAATGACACACGAGTTGAACCCTCTGAGAATAGCTGAGCTCAACACGATATTTACAAGTGTTAAGGATAAGCAATAAATATCAATTTTAACGTTTAAAATATGTAATATCAAAACCCTGGAAGCACCCTATTCAATAGCATGAAAATACTTCACGTTACCAATAATTTTCCAACACTTAACTACCCTATTTTTGGCATATTTATAAAAGAACAGGTCGAGTCCTTGCGTCAGTTGGGGATTACCAATGATGTCTTTTTTATAAACAGTCGTGAAGATGGCAAGATCGCCTATCTCAAAGCCATTTTCAGATTACGCCGCTATTTAAAGACAAACACATTCGATATCATCCATTGTCATCATTGCTTCAGCGCCGTTATTCTTATCCTTAGCGGGAGGTGCTGTGTCAGTCCACGTATACTGTCGTATCAAAGCGATCCGCGCAATGAGGGAGGCATTATTCTCTTCAGGATACTTCACAGACTATTTAACAGAATTATCATTAAAAATAAACCAAAGGAACTCAACCTTTCTAAGATTGTCCATCTGCCAAACGGTGTAAATACCACTGTTTTTCACCCAATGGACAGGGAGCTGTGCAAAAGTAAGCTTGGACTGGATCCTTCAAAGAGGTACATTCTTTTCATGGATTCCTATAACAGAAGGTTCTGCAAACGTATTGACCGATTTTCTGCGACCTTATCAATTCTTGCTGAGAAATACAATTATCCGAACCTTGAGCCTCTTGTTCTGACAAACACAGGACGCAGCCTGATTCCGTCATACATTAATGCCTCAGACTTGCATCTGCTGACTTCGGATTTTGAAGGATCCCCGAACTCTGTAAAGGAGTGCATCGCATGCGATGTGCCAGTAGTCTCAACACCGGTTGGGAATGTGAAGGAAATGCTCAATGGGATCGAGGGCGCATATGTGGCAGAAACCTTCACTCCCGAAGAATTGGCCGCACTTGCTGACAGGGCTCTATCTTTATCTGAATTTCACTCCCGGAATCATATCATGGAGAAGGGATTGGATATCGGTCATGTTGCTGACCAGCTATTGCAGGTGTACAACAGTATGATTAAGGCGGATAATCTGACGACTCATGATATCAAATATGCAGAAGCACTCGCAGAAACCTCCTCTGGAGTAATTCCTTCCAGGGTAACTACACCAAGACCTCTGAGAGTTCTGATGGTAAACAATTGTCATTACAGAAGGGGAGGGGCGGATGTGGTTTATCTCAATACAGGGGATCTTATGGAGTCGCACGGACATTCTGTTGCTTACTTTTCAACGAAATCGAAATACAATTACGATACTGCCTTCTCTGACTACTTTGTGAGGGATGTTGATGCACTTAACATGAGTTTCGTTGAACAGCTTGCCTACATGCCCAAAAAGCTCTATTCGATGGAAGCTGCAAGGAAGCTCAGGAAACTGCTGACGACATTCAAGCCTGATGTGGCTCATTTGCATCTATATAAAGGGGGATTGACAGCCTCAATCCTTCCGGTTCTCAGAAAGTTTGGAATTCCGGCAGTTATCACCCTTCACGATTACAGTCTTCTTTGCCCAAGAAACACCTTCATAGACGGTGACGGGAGGATCTGCGAGATATGCCTGACGAAGGCCAGGATTAATTGTGTCTATAAGCGCTGTAACCGGAAGAATATTTACTACAGCACAATCAACTATATTGAATTCGTACTGAACAATGATATCTTGAAACCGGAGGACTATTTTCATAAAGTAATCTGTGTAAGTAAATTCAATTATCAGAAGCATAGTTCTCATGCTCTGTTCAGTGAAAGATTTTTACATCTGTACAACTTTTACCCTGGCCTCAGCAGCAGTGTCCCGGATAACAGAAGAGGCGAGTATTTCCTCTTCTATGGAAGACTTGTGGCAGAAAAGGGAGTAACGACACTTATTGAAACATGGAAGAGACTGCCCAATGACTTTAAATTGAAAATTATAGGTGGGGGCATAATGTCTGACCAGATTATTGAGGACATAAATGCGAATGACCTGAAAAATATTGAGTTTGTGGGATTCAGGAAAGGTGATGAACTGTTTTCGTATATAAGAAACGCTTCGTTCGTACTTGTTCCATCAGAGTGGTATGAAAATAATCCATTGACCATTGTTGAGGCTTATTCTGCCGGGAAACCTGTGATTGGAAGCGATATAGGAGGAATTCCTGAGCTTATTAGTGAATGGGAGACTGGATTCCTCTTCAGGATGGGAGACAAGGAGGAATTTGAATCAAAAATCAGACGTGCAGCCACTATGAGTAATGATCAGTATCAGAATATGTCAAGAGCCGCATACAACTTCGCGACTGAAATCTTTTCTGAGAAGAAGCACTATGAAGACCTTCTTAAAATCTACAATGAACTTATAGATCGTGAAGGTCCTCAATAGAGATTTCAAATGTCAGCACACAATTTTTCCCTTGGAACAAGAGTTGTGATTTTATAGTACACTTAAGATATTCATTTACCAATTTAATTATGAAGAAGAAAATCTATATAGCAGGCTGTGGCGGAATGCTTGGAGAAGCATTTCATAAACAGTTCATGGATGATTATACCCTGAAATGCACTGATAAAGATGTTAATGAACATTGGCTTAGTTTTCTTGACTTCAGGGATTTCGATGCATATCGCAGGGATGTGATAGCTTTTAACCCTGATTACCTTTTTCATCTGGGAGCATATACAGATCTTGAGTTTTGTGAACTTAATGCAGACGAAACATACAATACAAATGCTCTTGCCGTAGAAAATGCTGTGTATATTGCCAATGAACTGGACATCCCGGTACTTTATATCAGTACTGCAGGAATCTTTGACGGTGCAAAAGATTTCTATGATGATTGGGATCAGCCGAATCCTTTGGGCGTTTATGCACGGGCTAAGTACATGGGAGAGCGTTTTGTGATCGAGAATGCAAGGAGGTATCTCGTCTGCCGGGCGGGCTGGATGATGGGCTCAGGTCCTGTGAAAGACAAGAAGTTCATCCAGAAGCTTATGAAGCAGATCAAGGATGGGAAACAGGAGCTTTTTATTGTTGATGATAAGGATGGAACTCCAACCTATACTCATGATTTTGCCAGAAATGTCAAAGCCCTCCTGGAAAAAGAATACTGGGGACTTTACAATATGGTTTGCGGCGGGCAGACAAGCCGCCGTGAGGTTGCTATGGAACTTCTCAAGATGCTTAATCTCAGTGAATCAGTTAAACTAACGCCAGTGGGATCAGACTATTTCAAGGAAACCTATTTTGCTGAGAGACCTCCGTGCGAACGACTGATAAACAGAAAACTCAATATCCGTAATATGAACATGATGAGGGACTGGAAGGTCGCATTGAAGGACTATCTTGAGAATTATTATAGTGGATATCTTGATGGAGTTTTCTAATGAGAATTGCCGCATTTGGTTTCAGGTCAATCCCCCCAAGGGAGGGATGCGCCGGTGCAGATAAGTTTGCCTCAGAACTGCTTCCCAGACTTGTTAAACGGGGTCATGAAGTAGTAGCATACAATAGGCTCTATCACGGCCAGAAGACTATGGGCGATAGCTTCGATGGCGTCAGGTTGAAATCTTTCAGAACAGTTTCCGGAAAAGGATTTGACACTCTGGTCCATTCCTTCAGGTGTACCTTAGACATCATTTTCAGAAACAGGTCTGACATAGTGCACATACAGAACGGAGGTAACAGTATATGGTCTATTTTGCTCAGACTTTCCGGCCAGAAAGTGGTGATAAGCCAGGATGGAATAGACTGGAACAGGGATAAATGGCCATGGTACGGAAGGCTTTATTTACGCCTCTCATCTTTTATTACAGCTCATATACCAAGCGCGGTAATTTTTGACAATGTATTTGCAAAAGAACATTTTGAAAAGCGTTTCAGGAAGAAATTTGATTTTGTGCCCTTTGGAAGTGATGTGCCTGAGGTTAAGCATGATGAAAATATTTTCAGGAAGTTGGGGCTTAAGGAAAAGGAATACTTTCTATTTGTTGGCAGGTTTATCCCTGACAAGGGCCTTCACTACTT
>JAKQFQ010000163.1 GCA_029558315.1 Bacillota bacterium | reverse complement strand
TTTTTTGCAAATGTCGGATTTGTTGACCCTATCTGTCTGAGAGCATCCTGTTCTGCCTTAAGTTGTCTTGCACCGACTATATTTGATATCCCGGCTACGGCAAGATTCGCAAAGACTTCCTGGTTACGATACCAGTCTTCAACATTCATTTTATTGATATCGAATTCCTGGCCGGCTTTTATAGAATCAACTCTTAGTACATCTGCAAATTTTCTTGCCTTCTCCGCAGCATCAGCAAATGCAAGTCCTGCTTTCTTGTCTATTGTCGTACCAAGAAGATTCTGGAGTTGAGACATTTTCTCAAGACCTGACGAAGATCCACCTTCTGAAATAATCCTTGACATATCGTTGCGTGTCTTGTCTATCTCTGCATTGAGAGCATTAAGAACCTTTGGCTCATACCCGTATTCAGAGAGCCGTCTTACTTCTGATGACAGCTTTCTTAGTGTATCACTCACTTGCATATCAGGAGCTCGGCCGGCAGCAATAAGTCCCGCAGCGCCACCTACAGCTTGAACAGCGCCCATAAGTTCAGGAAGAAGATCCATTGCAGATTCATCATCAGCATATTCGCTGTAAACAGATGTTCCATATGGAGACTTACTCCCTGTTTGAGCAAACTGATTTGTTTCAGGAGCTATTTTATATTCATTGCCTTTTTTATCATAAGCAATATTTCCGGCTTTTGAAACTACAAGTTTATTCTCAGGATCATATTTCCAGTCATAAAGATCAGCTTCTTCTTCTTTCTTCAGTCCTGCAATCTTATCTGAAATTTCTTTTTCAGTAGGAGTCTTTAGTCCAGTAGATAATGGAATCATATCAATCGGACCAGATCCTATCTGTGATTCAATTGCAGCACGTGGCTTATATCGATCCTTATACGCCTGAGATTTTGGAACAGTTCCTCCGTCTTCCATCTTATTTATTTTTCGTGATTTATCTGCTTTTGGGGCAAGCGCGTCAAGATCAACTCCATGATATTTCAGAATAGATACCTCTTTTGGACTGAACATTACCTCTCCGTTGCTTGCCTGGATTTCAACATCACCCTCCGATTTAGAAGCAG
>JAKQFQ010000121.1 GCA_029558315.1 Bacillota bacterium | reverse complement strand
AAGTCAACTATTCTGATTGCATATTGCTCACCATCCATTACCCTTACAGGATTATTTACCATATCCTGATAGCCAAAGTAACTACTGAAAGAAATAGACGGTTTCTGAGTTCTCCCCTTTTTTGTTGTTATAAGAATTACCCCGTTTGCAGATCTTGATCCAAAAACTGCAGCGGAGCTTGCATCCTTGAGGATATCAATGGTTTCTACATCACTGCTATTAATATTTGAAAGTGAACCATTAAAAATAATACCATCAACGACAATTAACGGAGCATCGCTTGCTGAAAGAGAAGTTCTACCTCTGATTGAAATATCCAAATCACTCCCTGCTTCACCTGATGCACCAGGCACATTCATCCCTGCAACACTTCCTGCAATAGCTTGTGTAATGTTAAAAGACGACAGAGCTGTCTTATTATCCATTGATACACGTGCTACGGATCCTGTCAGATCGCTCTTCTTCTGGGTTCCATAACCTATTACTACAACTTCATCTAGCGCCGTAGTTGTTTCACTTAACGTAACATTTACAATTGTTCTGCCTTCAACCGGTACTTCATATGTGTCATAACCTATAAATGAGAAAATGAGCACAACATTGCCCCCTGGAGCAACTAATGAGTAATTACCACCAATATCGGTAATTGCTCCGAATGTTGTCTCTTTAACCTGCACGTTCACTCCGGGCATGGGATTACCGGTTGAAGCATCCGTTACCTTACCTGAAACTGTAATTTGCTGAAGATCACGTCTCAGATTTTTTGCTGCCTCTGCCGGAGTAAGGACAATCTGCCGGTCACTGACAACATATTTGATGTTATCCGGTAATATATCATTCAGAATGTCCTTGATAAGTTCTTCCTCAGCGCTGACATCAACTTTTTGATGTATATCAATCAGTCTGCTGTTGTACAGGAAGTAGAATTCACTGACTCCCTCAATCTCATTCAGAACGCTTTCCAGTGTAGCATCCTTCATGGAAAGGGAAATCTTAGTGTTCTGAGAATAAGTTGGACCCGCAATCAGGTTAATAATCCCCACGAAGAATAAAAAGAAGCTAATTCTCATAATTAACAGGATTTTA
>JAKQFQ010000113.1 GCA_029558315.1 Bacillota bacterium | reverse complement strand
AGAATCTCCCCAGTAATAATCATGGAACACTGTCTCTCTGGCACGGCATGCATATTCCCATTCTGCCTCTGTGGGAAGTCGATAACCATTGTTATTTATAGTCAGATTATAACTTCCATCATAACACCTGGTTAATCCCTTTTGATCACTGAGCCAGTTACAGTAATTTACTGCATCATACCAGGTTACATACTCCACCGGATAATTTGGATCTGTCCAACCTCCTCCACTGGTATGAGAAGGATTGTAAAGGAGATATTCTTTATTTCTTATTTCATATTTAGACATATAAAAACTATGAGTAATTGTTACAGAATGACGTGGTCTTTCCTCAGCACTTCCCACTCCACCATCTACATCTCCCATCTGGAAAGTGCCGGCAGGTATCAAAACCATCTCAACAGGCTCTCCTACAATCACCTGATAAGTGCCGGTTCCTTTATAGAAATACACTGCCTCAGCAGTATTCTCACCCCTTACTGATACTTCAATACGATATTTTCCTGCAGGAAGATTTATCGTACCTGCTATAGAATTATTTGTCCATAAAGTAAAAGATGAGGGATTATAAACAGTTCCCCAGGGATTGTTCGGGTCATTTTCATTAACCTGAATGAACCTCACCTCACCGTTAACAGAAGTCTGAGACGTTCCGAAATTAGTGCCTGCAAGTATAAAACTCACTGGAGAAGTTCCATTTGTAGAATCCTTATCAGGGGTCACAGAAGTCAGTGTAGGAAGGCCGTAAACAAGAACCCTTCCGCTCTGGCCGTCATAATCAAACTGTCCAATTGAACTAAAGAGTTTATTTACAGCAGGAAAAACCTCTGCGGTAACAGGCTGCGTAACATGAGTGGCATGACCTATTGGGCCTATAGTTACTGCCCCGGTATTCATGCTTGCAGTTCTGTCATTTGTGTAATCATGATTCTGAAAAGAAATACTGCTGCCCTGTGGAATATCAATATTCTGAGGCACATAGGATCCGTCGCTCTGTATGGCAACACCCAGCAGTATAAGTCCCGGCCCTTCTGTTGCTCCGGGAGTCATATAGAAACCATGTTTTCTCTGGCAGAGAAGGTTTCCCGATGGGTCAAGGACTTCTATTGTAGCAGTATTAAGACCTACGGGAACGTTAGAAACGGTAAGTGTATAAGTTCCTGCTCCTGTGGGGTCGAGGTCATTTCTTTCTCCTACTATTGAAG
>JAKQFQ010000105.1 GCA_029558315.1 Bacillota bacterium | reverse complement strand
TGAACTTATTCCTGAAATATTCATAGCAGCCAAGTAAGTTAATATAAGTCTGGAGGGATTAATTTGTCAACTTCTTCTCTTTACATACAGACCATAATTGCCCTTGTAGTAATGGCAGGAGCTTATGTTGTCGCTAAACTTTTTAAGTTTTCGACAGAGATAAGTTTATTCTTTGCCGTAGTTGCAGGAGCCATATATGGCGGTGCAGGGTTTGATACGTTCAGACATCTTGCAGAGGGTTCAATTGCATACTTTGATATAGGCTTAATCTTCCTTTTTGCAACTCTTTTTATGAATATCATAAAAGAGTCGGGAGGTACGGATTACATAGTAAGAGGAATTATAAAGGGATTTTATAACAAGAAGTATCTCATGCTCATTCTCCTTATGGTGGTAATGCTTGTTCCGGGTTCTATAACCGGTGCGGGCAGCATATCTGTTATGGTTGTCGGAGGAACGGTATCATCAGCGCTTGTGGCTATGGGTCTGGGACTTGATACCGTATCTGCCATAATATTTCTTACCGCAGCAATGAGTGCCGTTGCTCCGCCTATTAACGTATGGGCCATGATGACATGTGCGTGTACTGCTATTCCGTATGTCGGTTTTACGTTCCCCCTTTTGATACCTGTAGTAGTTCTTGGTCTGTTCTCAGTTCTTTTCCTGGGAAGAAAAGCCAAGAATATAGACAGAGATGTCGCCTTGAAAAATATTCCTGAGCCTAAGGGACTCAGTGGATGGAGTGTTGGAATTCCGTTTTTGGTTCTTGTATTCCTTCTTTCGGCACCAAGGATATGGCCTTTTGATTTTCCTGTAATGGGACTTCCTCTTAATTTTGCAATAAGTGCTCTTGTGGCTTTTGCTATGAATTTCAAGAGGATAAAAATTCTTAAGGTTATTGAATCAACCATTGATCAGGTTATTCCTCTTTTAGCTACTACAGCAATAGTAGGAATGCTGCTTCAGGTAATAAGCTTCAACGGAGTAAAGGGACTTATATCCATGACAGTTGTTACGATGCCGGTAGTACTGCTTTTCATACTTCTCCCGGCAATTATTCCGGTTTCAGAGGCAATTCTTACATACGGAAGTGCTGCTCTTATCGGTGCTCCACTCGTATGGATGCTTAACAGCAGAGGATACAATGCTGTGCTTGCAATAGCCGGATTAAGCTTTATGTGGGCTTTGGGTGATGCCCTGCCTCCAACGGCACTTATAGGAAGATTAAGCGTAAGTACAGCCGGATATACAGGAAAGTACTCTTCATTCCTTAAAAAATCGATTGTTCCTTGGATAGCGATTACGGCTGTCGGATTACTGATGATAATATTCAGCAATCAGCTTAGCTTTCTTATGTTCTCTTAAAACGGGGTGATATGATGGAAATAATCAATGTCGTATACTATATAATTGTAGCTGTTCTTGCGGTGTTTCTCTTCAAAAATCTTTTCAAGGAAAAGAATCTGCAGAAGGAACTGATGTATGTTCTTACTATTCTGCCATTCCTTCTGAGATTATTCAGATTCA
>JAKQFQ010000092.1 GCA_029558315.1 Bacillota bacterium | reverse complement strand
TATTACGTCAGGCAGATGCTAGACTATATTATGGTAAGACCAAAGGAAGAAATCAGGTAGTAGTACGCCAGTGTGAGGAGGTACTGCAGGAAGAGGAGAAGAGTTTGGATATAGAAGAGAGTGAATCCAAACAGGAACCTGGTGTTGTAATGACATTTTCGGACAATGTACTGGACATTGATACGAGCGAATTACCTGATGCAATAGAGCCGGAAGAAGACAACTCAACTCTGCAGCAGGTTGCACATGACGAAATATTGCAGGAGGAGTTGATTCAAAAAATTATGCAACGTATGGCAGATCAGTTAATCAAAGAAGAATCAGAAGGAGAGTAAAAATAAGGTTGCTATCAGATAATCGTATGTTATAATAATTTCTGTCGCAAAAATGATAATGCTTGATAAAAGAAACGAGAAAACGATGGAAAATAAAGAAATAGTAAATCAAGGTGAACAAAAAGAGAATAAAATGGGCGTCATGCCTATGAACCGATTGTTGGTGAATGTAGCGTTCCCAATGGTACTGTCTATGCTGGTGCAGGCCTGCTACAATATTGTGGATAGCGCCTTCGTTGCACGAATTAAGGATGGAACTGAAGCCGGTACTTCAGGTACGGCTGCACTGGTTGCTGTCGGAATGGCATTTCCATTCCAAATGCTTGTTATTGCAGTTGCTGCAGGAACCGGAGTAGGAATCAATGCGATATTGTCAAAAGCACTTGGTGAAAAGGACACAGATACAGTTGAGAAAGCAGCAAATAATGGAGTGTTTCTTTCTGCCATTAGCTATTTGGTGTTCCTGATTATTGGAATATTCTTCTCTAAAATACTGATTTCCTCGCAGGGAGGAAGTGGTCTTGCACTTGATTATGGTATTCAGTATCTGTCTATTGCATATATAGGTTCTATTGGTGTATTCACTCAGTTTCTGTTTGAAAGATTACTTCAATCGACAGGTCGAACATTTTATTCCATGATTACACAGCTGACTGGTGCAATTATCAATATAATTCTGGACCCCATTTTGATTTTTGGGTTGTGCGGAATGCCGGAATTAAAGGTGGCCGGAGCTGCAATAGCAACAATTATTGGACAGATCTGTGCCGGAATTCTTGCAATAATAATTAATCATCATAAGAATCCTGATGTTCATGTAAGTTTAAAGGGTTTTCGTCCGAATGGGGCAATCATTAAGAAAATCTACATTGTCGGTGTTCCTTCTATAATTATGCAGGCAATCGGATCGGTTATGACATACAGCATGAATAAGATGTTGACAGCACTTAATGAGGATGCGGTAGCTGTATTTACTGTTTACTTCAAACTACAAAGCTTCTTCTTTATGCCAACATTTGGAATCAATAATGGAATGATTCCAATTCTTGCATTTAATTTTGGTGCGAGAAAAAGAAAACGAATGTTGCAGGTAATACGTTATAGTATGCTATATGCATTTATCTTTCTGGCAATTGGATTTGCAATGTTTGAATTGATACCGGATAAACTGCTAATGATCTTTGATACAGGTGATGCAAGTCTGTTAACACTAGGCGTACCTGCACTCCGGATTATTGGTTTTCATTTCCTTGTGGCGTGGTTCTGTATCATTGGCGGCAGTGTTTTTCAGTCTCTTGGAAATGGTGTGTACAGTTTAGCTGTATCAGTAGTCAGACAGTTGGTAGTTTTAATACCGGTAGCCTACATTTTGAGCAAAATAGGAGGCTTAGACTTGATTTGGTGGGCATTCCCAATTGCAGAATGTATGTCATTGGTGCTTACAATTTTCTTCTTGATACGTATTAATAAAAAGATAATTCAAAAGATACCGGAATAGTAATAAGAAATAAAGCAGAAAGGAAGCTGGGAAAACTTGTGGCTTCCTTTTTTTGACCTCTTACCCAAGGATAATCACCACTTAGTGAAAAATGCTTTTCAAGGATTTCATAATTGGTATAATAAAAAATGTGGAGATAATCAAATGAAAATACGCATTGAACTGGATGAAAATCTAAATGAGGAAGAAGTCATTATCAGATGCAGTCATCTGGATGAGAAAGTTATAGAACTTCAAACTGCAATTTCTGAAGCTGCGGTGAGAGCAAAAGGACTGGGCCTCTATAAAGGTAGTACAGAATATTATATGCCAATAGAGAAGATTCTCTTCTTTGAAACTGAGAACAATGCAGTAAGTGCACATACTGCAGAGGATATGTTCGAGACTCATTATAAATTATATGAGTTGGAAGAACTATTGCCGAATCATTTTATACGTATTTCTAAATCTTCCATTGTAAATATCAATCATATTTATGCAATAAATCGTAATCTGACAGCAGCAAGTGCAATAGAATTTGTTCACAGTCATAAGCAGATTTATGTATCAAGAAGTTACTATAGGTCATTAAGAGAAAAATTAGAAGAAAAGAGGATGAGATAATGATTGAACGGATTAGTTGGGGATTATTCTTTATTGTTGCAGCATGTATTTTGATCGCAAGTGGATTGGGGTTCGCACCGGAAATAGGATTTTGGACAATTCTATTAACTATTTTGGCAGTTGGAGCTCTCGTTGGAGGAATTTGTAACAGAAGCTGGTTTGCAATATTAGTGCCAATCGCCTTTCTGTGTATCCTGTATGATGATTTGCTTGGTATTACGGATATTACTCCCTGGCCGGTATTAGGAGCTGCATTTCTTGGTAGTATAGGCTTAGAGATTATATTTAGGGGAAATCATAATCACCAACATGTTTGCAATAACGGACTCCACCGTCACCATCACACTTGCAATAACGGAGAAACGGTTTTTGATGAAACAACAGATAATGTATCAGGAAGTATTATTGATATGAGAACAACCTTTGGCAGCAGTACCAAATACATTAATGCAGATGCATTTGAAGCAGCTAATATCCAATGCAGCTTTGGAGAAATGAAAGTTTTTTTCGATAATGCAATAATAAAAAACGGAGTTGCAGATATTAATCTGGATGTGTCTTTTGCCGGAACGGAGCTTTATATTCCCAAAACTTGGCGGATTGAGAATAATGCGAGAGCTTCTTTTGGAGCAATAGAATTTAAAAATAGTACAGGGGCAACAGACGGACCGGTTATTCGTATAAATGGATTTGCAAGCTTCGGTGCTGTTGAGATCTTTTGCATATAGTAAATTACTGCTTTTACCTGAGGTGAACATGAAATAAGGAAAGCTAGAAGAAATAAGGAAAGCTAGAAGAAATGATTGACAATCTTCAAGTCCTTTGATATGATAACTTCGTTAAAAAGCAGATGCGGATATGGCGGAATTGGCAGACGCGCCAGATTTAGGTTCTGGTGGGAGACCGTGCAGGTTCAAGTCCTGTTATCCGCATTGGAAAAAAGAATAGGTGGTAACAGGACTTGAACCTTTCAAGCTCCTGTTATCCGCATTGGAAAAAAGAATAGGTGGTAACAGGACTTGAACCTTTCAAGCTCCTGTTATCCGCATGCTAAGAGTATCGTTTATTCGGTACTCTTTTTACTTTGTGTTGCATATTGAGTCAACCAAACAATCGCCACCAGTTGACTGACGCGATGTGCCGGCAGACTAATAATGAAATTCGCAATTTAACAAGAACAACCGCTTTTCGAAACACAGCAAACGGATATACCGCGATATTGAACATGTACACTAACGAAATGGATCTTGCAACGCTCAAACTTGCCACCGGAACATTCAGTTATGATCAAGTTGTGAATGATTGTGTCCACAGGCTGGCTCAGAGTGGGTTGAGAACGGTTGATTATGCTTCCGGGAGAAATTATCAGCTGGATACGGCTGTCAAAATGCAGTTGAGAACCGCTTGCAGTCAGTTGGCCGGAAGAATTATGGAAGCAAATATTGAAAGCACCGGGGTTGACCTTGTAATCACTGATCAGCATGGAGGGGTACGTCCGGATCATGCGGTATGGCAGAATAAAGTATTTTCATATGATGGAAAGAACAAGAAATATCCGGATTTCAGAAAATCAACCGGATATGGAACTGTTGGTGGATTAAAGGGTGCAAACTGTATGTACGACTTCTATCCGTTCTGGGAGGGAGTATCTGTCAAACCGGATGACATCGAGGATGTAAAACGCACCGTTGATGGAAAAGAATACACCACCTATGAGGCAACACAGAAACAGAGGAGTATGGAGCGTGACATCAGAGCAACCAAGCGAGAGCTTGAAGCGCAGAAGGCTATTGGTGGTGATACGGCGGAACTGAATGCAAAATTGCGAAAGCAGAGTGCAGATTATCATAAGTTCTCAAATGATGTTGGCATCCGGGCAAAGGATAACAGGCTTAGGGTCGTTGGTGGAAGCAGTGATTTAAGTAAAACAAAAGCAATGAGAAAGTATAATAATACAGTGCAAGATAACACTAAAAATGGTATAATAAACTTAAGTAGAGAGAAATATATATCTGGAAAATATCCAACATCAAATGATGTCATAGCGGATATATGCAAAAATGAATTATCTGGTGTTAAATTGTCGCATGAGGTTTCTTATAATGGACGAATAAGGACGCAGGGTCTGACAAACGCAACAGTCAGTCCGCTTGGCAGAGTAACGATAAATAAGATTGAACTTGGAAAACAGGTAGTGGATACAAGAGAGTGTGTAATTGATTCTATATTGCATGAAGAACTGGAAGCCCGAATAATGATACGTGCTAAAGATAATCCATTCTATGCAAAACTTAATTCAGCAAGCGAAAAAGAACGGCATGAATATATAAATAAAGTCATTAAGAGATATTTTGACGGAAAGGGGTTAGGCTATGCAGCAACTAAATGATTGGTATGATGTCGATGATGTTCTGTATGATGGAACAAAAGAAGAAATTGAAAATATAGTTTGCCCTGATTGTGGTAAAAAAATATCGTATAGATACAGCGATGGATCAAACTCATTCGAGGTATCATGCAAGCTTTGCGGGCATATTTCCAGAGCAACAGGTTCTCCTAAACCAAATTGTGTAATATATTTTGGAAATGAATATGACTTTAGAAAATAAGAAACTTGGCACTCACAGAAATGTGGGTGCTTATAATTTTAAAACACTATTGACTAATCAAGTCATTTTCACTATACTATATTTAGGGGTGCCAATGATGAGTGATGCACAACTAATTGAAGTGATAAAACAAATCGTATCCAGAGGCAACAATGCAGAAGTCAGAAAACGGAAAGACGGAACGCTTGTTGTGATGGAAGTAAAAAAGAATATATACGCATCATGAATTGACATGGTGAACAGAGCTAATTGGAGCTGATTGATAGATTTATTCTATTGGTTGGCTCTTTTTTATTAATTATCGCGGATTGGTTATTTGTGTTGATTTGTTCGGGAAGTTTGTATATCCACGAAAGGCGTGCTGATTATTTAGTGCTTTTAATGGAAAATGTTTTTTATGGTTTACAATTTTTCCAAAATGTCTTACTATTTAGGGGATAAGTTAAAGACAAATTGCAAAGGAGATTAACAATGAAGTATTCACCATTACAGCAAGCTAGATACGAGTATGCTCCCAAACTCCCGGGAATGCTCAGACATGGAATCACCGAGATCAGTGTTAAAGAAGGCAATGAAACACAGAGTGTAGCTGATCAGGATAAGATTAAAGCACTGTTTCCGAACACATATGGAAAAAATGAGATTACATTTGAAAAAGGACAGAACACAGCACCTTCTAAGAAACAGGTTGTTGGCGTTATCCTTTCCGGTGGACAGGCTCCTGGCGGACACAACGTTATCTGCGGTTTATATGATGCATTAAAGGCAACGAATAAGGAAAATGTTCTCTATGGTTTTAAAAAGGGACCGAGCGGACTGATTGAAGATGATTATGTAATTTTTGATGATGCATTTATCAACGAATACAGAAATACAGGTGGATTTGATATTATCGGATCTGGTAGAACCAAACTCGAGACCAACGAGCAGTTTGCAATTGCAGCAGATGTCTGCAAGAAACATGGTATCACAGCTATTGTAATCATCGGTGGTGACGATTCTAATACGAATGCTGCTGTATTGGCAGAGTATTTTGCTGCTAACAATACCGGAGTACAGGTAATCGGATGCCCGAAGACCATCGACGGTGACCTTAAGAACGAAGATATCGAGTGTTCTTTTGGATTTGATACAGCAACTAAGACCTACAGCGAATTGATTGGTAATATCGAAAGAGATGCCAATTCCGCTAAGAAATATTGGCACTTTATCAAGGTTATGGGTCGTTCTGCTTCTCACGTGGCATTGGAATGTGCTCTTGAGACACAGCCTAACATCTGCCTGATTTCAGAAGAAGTTGCAGAGAAGAAAATGTCCCTTTCACAGATCGCTGATTACATTGCAGATTCAGTAGAGAAGAGAGCAGCAAAGGGTATGAACTTTGGTGTTGCTATCATCCCAGAAGGTGTTGTGGAATTCGTTCCTGAATTCTCTGCATTGATTGCAGAAATCAACGAACTTCTTGCAGGAAGCAAAGCAGAAGAATTCAATGCTCTTGCGACTTGGGCAGATAAATATGCATTTATCGAAAAAGGACTTTCCAAGGAGTCTATGACTGTATTTGCTATCCTTCCACAGGGAATTCAGCAGCAGTTATTCTTAGAGAGAGATCCTCACGGAAATGTACAGGTATCCTTAATCGAATCCGAGAAGTTATTCTCCGCACTTGTTGCTGACAAGTTAGCAACTCGTAAGAAGAATGGTACCTATAATGGTAAATTCAATGCACTTCATCATTTCTTCGGTTACGAAGGAAGATGTGCATTCCCTTCCAACTTCGATTCAGATTACTGCTATTCCTTAGGATATAATGCATTTATGTTAATCCAGTATGGCTACAATGGATACCTGTCAAAGGTTTCCAACCTTTCCAAGCCTGCTACTGAGTGGGTTGCCGGAGGTATGCCAATTACGAAGATGATGAACATCGAGAGAAGACATGGTGAAGATAAGCCGGTTATTAAGAAAGCTCTTGTAGAATTAGATGGCAAGCCATTCAAATTCTTCGAGGCGAACAGAGAAGTTTGGGCTGTAGAAACCAGTTATTTATATCCGGGAGCAATTCAGTATTACGGACCTGCAGAGGTTTGTGATATTACCACAAGAACTCTTGCTCTTGAGAAAGAATAAGTTCGTCCTATAAAAACAAAACTAACATGTAGATAAACGGAGTCGGGGTATTATCCCAACTCCGTTTTGTCTAATTTAGCCGGCATCTGAAGTGCGCGGAATTATTAAAAGTTGAATTAGTTGCACGATAGAATACCTTATTTCATAGTCAACCATCTTGTTAATAAGGTTGCCATGATATATAATCTATTTCAGTGTTTAAGTTAAGAAAATGAGGTGACCAATGAAAACGATAGGAAAGATTATTTTATTAGCAGCAGGTATCACACTACAGATATTTGCAGGACAGGTAGGCAATGTTTATTTACAGATGTTATTTCTGGTTGTCGGATTTACACTTTTAATTAAAGGTGCAGACTGGTTTGTTGAAGGTGCAAGCAAAATCGCAGATAAACTTGGTATTCCGCAGCTTGTTATAGGTTTGACAATTGTTGCATTTGGTACAAGTGCACCGGAGGCGGCTGTCAGCATTACCGCGGGTATCAGCGGAGCAAGTGTAGATATTGCGATTGGTAATGTCCTGGGAAGTAATATTCTCAACATTTTGGTTATTTTGGGAATTTCCTGCCTGATTTGTCCACTGGCAGTGCAGAAATCCACAAAAAAATATGAGATGCCATTTGTTATATTTATTACATGTCTTGTGCTTGCAATGGGGTATTTTGATGGCAACATAGGCCGTATTGACGGTATTATCATGCTGATTCTTATGATACTCTTCCTGGTATATCTGGTAAACATGGCCAAGAAAGGGCAGGCATCTGTCGAAGAAACGCAGGGTGCAACCCAAGAAGATAAGATATGGAAGTTAATTCTTGCGGTTATTGTGGGTGGAGCTGCAATTGTGATTGGCTCTAATGTTACAGTAAATTCTGCGTCTCAAATTGCAACTCATTTTGGTATGAGCCCGAGAATGATTGGCCTTACCATTGTTGCATTTGGAACATCGCTTCCGGAATTGATTACATCCACAATGGCAGCAGCGAGAAAGAAAGCGGATATTGCAATCGGCAATATTGTCGGAAGCAACATTTTCAATATTCTATTTGTACTGGCAGTTACGGCAACGATTACACCACTTCCATACAAAAATGCAACCACCAATTTCCTGATCGACAATATTGTTGCAGTCGTAGCTTCTGTGATTCTGCTGATTGGTGTATGCAATAAGAAAATGCGGTTGAACAGAGTATGTGGTGTAGTAATGCTTGCAGGTTATGCGGGATATTTCGCTTATTTGATTATGGCATAGTGATAGAATCATCAGGAAAAGGAATAGAACATGGATATACTTGTAATTGGCGGAACAAGATTCTTTGGCATTCCAATGATACATAAAATGCTGCAGGATGGACATAGAGTAATTCTTGCTACCAGGGGAATCACGACGGATCCATTTGAAAATCATGTAGAACGGATTCAGGTAGATATTACAGAGGAAGCTTCTGTGAAGAAAATGCTTGGCAGCAGACATTTTGCAACGGTTGTTGATAAGATTGCATATAGTTCCAACGATATTCTGAGAATTCTTTCCAATGTTTCCTGCGACCGTTTTATCCATATGTCTTCAACCGCAGTTTATGAATCTTTGCAGAAGGACACAGTAGAGACTGATTTTGACGCGGGAAATTATCCATTGGTATGGTGCGACCGTGATTACGCACCATATGGTGAGGCAAAACGTCTGGCAGAATCAGCTTTGGCACAGGAGTATAGTAGTATTGACTGGGTTGCAGTGCGTTATCCTTATGTAATTGGAATCAACGACTATACACAAAGACTTCGCTTTTATGTATCACATGTAATTCATTCAGAACCTATGTATGTGGATAATCTGGATGCACAGATGTCATTTGTCAGTGAAAAAGAGGCGGGAGAATTTCTTGCACATATCGCAGCCAGTCAGTATCATGGAGCGATAAATGGAAGCCTTCAGGGAACGATATCCATTCGGGACATCATTGAATATGTGGAAAGAAAAACTGGCAAAAAGGCTTTATTTGCGAAAGATGGAGAGCCTGCGCCCTATAATGGAACGCCAGATTACAGCATTAATACAAAGAACGCGGAGCATAGCGGATATACCTTTGGAACATTGAGACCATGGATAGAGCATTTACTGGATGTTTACATAACAGGTATTTGAGCCAAATTATTTTTGCAAATCGAAGGAAAACACAAAAAAACTTGAAAAAATGCATAAATTTAACACATTTTTTATATACGAAAGAAACAAATGCTGATATTATTATATAGGAATGTTTTTTTGGATGTTGAACAAAATATCCAAAAGAGCGTAAATAGAAAAAATAGAAAGAGGTAAATCAAAGATGGCAAATGTTAATTTAAGTCAGTACGGTATTAGCGGAACCACTGAAATCGTTTACAATCCTTCCTATGAGGTATTGTTCAACGAAGAGACCAAAAAAGATCTTGAAGGCTTTGAAAAAGGTCAGGAGAGCGAACTTGGTGCAGTTAATGTTATGACCGGTATTTACACAGGTCGTTCACCAAAAGACAAATTTATTGTTATGGATGAGAATTCAAAGGACACTGTTTGGTGGACTTCTGATGAATTTAAGAACGATAATCATCCTGCTACAAAAGAAGCATGGGATGCAGTTAAGAAGATCGCTCAGGAAGAACTTTCCAACAAGAAACTCTATGTTGTAGATGCATTCTGTGGTGCTGATGCAGATACCAGAATGGCAATCCGTTTCATCATGGAAGTAGCTTGGCAGGCACATTTCGTAAAGAACATGTTCATCCAGCCTACCGCTGAAGAACTTGAAAAATTTGAGCCTGATTTCGTAATCTACAATGCTTCTAAGGCTAAAGTAGAGAACTACAAAGAATTAGGTCTTAACTCTGAGACTGCTGTTGTCTTCAATATCACAAGCCGTGAGCAGGTTATCATCAATACATGGTACGGCGGAGAAATGAAGAAAGGTATGTTCTCCATGATGAACTACTATCTGCCGTTAAAGGGCATCGCTTCTATGCACTGCTCAGCTAACACAGATATGGATGGAAAGAACACAGCAATCTTCTTCGGACTTTCCGGAACAGGTAAGACAACCTTATCTACCGATCCTAAGCGTCTCTTAATCGGTGATGACGAGCACGGATGGGATGACAACGGTGTATTTAACTTTGAAGGTGGATGCTACGCTAAGGTTATCAACCTTGACAAGGATTCTGAGCCTGATATCTACAACGCAATCAAGAGAGATGCTTTATTAGAGAACGTTACTCTTGATGCTAACGGAAAGATTGATTTCAATGATGAGAGTGTTACTGAGAATACTCGTGTATCTTACCCTATCAATCATATCCAGAACATTGTTCGCCCGATTTCTTCTGCACCTGCAGCTAAGAATGTAATCTTCTTATCCGCTGATGCATTTGGCGTATTACCTCCTGTATCTATCCTTACACCGGAACAGACCAAGTACTATTTCTTATCCGGATTCACAGCTAAGCTTGCTGGTACAGAGCGTGGAATCACAGAGCCTACACCTACCTTCTCCGCATGTTTCGGACAGGCATTCCTGGAGTTACATCCTACCAAGTATGCTGAAGAATTAGTGAAGAAGATGGAAAAGAGCGGTGCTAAGGCATACCTTGTTAACACAGGTTGGAACGGAACAGGAAAGCGTATCTCCATTAAGGATACTCGTGGAATCATCGATGCAATCTTAAGCGGTGCTATCACAGAAGCTCCTACAAAGCAGATTCCTTTCTTCAACTTCGAAGTTCCTACAGAGCTTCCAGGTGTTGATCCTGCAATCCTTGATCCTAGAGATACCTATGCAAATGCTTCCGAGTGGGAGACAAAGGCAAAAGACCTTTCTGCTCGTTTCGTAAAGAACTTTGCTAAGTATGAAGGAAATGAAGCTGGTAAAGCATTAGTAGATGCTGGTCCTAAAGCATAATTGATCATGATTCAAGACTGCAGCGGTTCCGTTGGTTCCGTTGCAGTTTTTTTATGTAATTAGATTATGCATAAAATTATACCGGGAGTTTTTTTACAAATAGAGGTGGAAAGTGCTATCATAGTAAAATGAAGAAAATCGTTACCGTGAGATATCAAGTATGCCAAAGTGACACTGATGTCAGCGATTGAAAAAAGAGGAGTAAGGAGAAAATAATGAAAGGGGATATATTTCCAAGAGATTTTGATCACCAGATGGTGTATCTGAAAAATGTAATTACCAGACCATCCATTGAGGTGGGGGACTATACAATGTATCATGATTTTGTTCATGATCCACGTGATTTTGAAAAGAATAATGTTTTATACCAATATCCGATTTGCCATGATAATCTTAAGATTGGCAAGTTTTGTTCCATTGGCTGTGGAACCAAATTTATCTTCAATACGGCCAATCATACACTGGGATCCTTATCAACATACCCGTTTCCTCTTTTCTTTGATGAATGGGAGTTGGATCGCACGAAGGTTGCAGAAGCATGGGACAACAAAGGAGATATTGTTGTTGGCAACGATGTATGGTTTGGATATGAATCCGTAGTGATGTCTGGCGTGACCATTGGAGATGGTGCGATTATTGCAACCAGAGCGGTGGTTACCAAGGATGTGGAACCCTATACCATTGTTGGCGGGATGCCGGCTAGACCGATTCGAAAACGCTATGATAAAGAAACCATCTGGAAGCTACAGGATTTAAAATGGTGGGATTGGAGTAAAGAGAGGATTAAAGCCAACATGGAAGCCATCAAGAGCGGTAAAGTTGAAAATCTGAAATAGATGATTGACATAGGTGTTAAAGGAATGAAGACGATAGAACCGGGACAGAACGGGTAATAATGATAAGAATTGATTGGAAGAAGGAACTTAAAATGAAATACATGAAGCAATTATTGACAATTCTATTGATTTCTTTCGTGGGAGAACTCTTAAACTATTTTTTGCCGTTACCCATTCCGGCGAGTATTTATGGAATGATAATTCTTTTTACTCTTTTGATGACAGGACTCTTAAAATTAGAGGCAGTGCGTGACGTTGGAATGTTTTTGATAGAAATTATGCCAATCATGTTTATTCCTGCAAGTGTAGGACTTATGACATCATGGGGAATCATACGCCCGCTTATTGTACAGATTATTGTGATTACTGTTGCAACACTTCTTTTGGTGATGATTATTAGTGGCCGCATTACGCAATTGGTGATTCGTCATGGCAGAAAGGAGGAACAGGAACATGAATGATTTTTTCCAAAACTCTGTATTTGTGGGTGTGACGATTAGTCTGCTTGCCTATATGGCTGGAGATTGGTTGAGAAAAAAGTGGAAAATTGCTCTAATTAATCCTTTGCTGATTTCCATTATTGTAACCATTCTGGTTCTTCTTGCGGGAAAGGTGGAGTATGATATTTATATGGAAGGAGCCCAATATCTGAGCTGGTTGTTAACTCCCGCTACCATTTGCCTTGCCATTCCACTGTATGAAAAATGGGAGCTGTTAAAGAAAAATAGAAAGGCGGTAATTGCAGGACTTGTCAGTGGTGTAAGCATTAGCCTTGTGACGAATCTGGTTCTTGCGATTTTGTTTGAATTGACACATGAGGAATATGTGACGTTAATTCCCAAATCAGTAACCGTAGCAATCGGGATTGGACTTTGTGAGGAACTGGGAGGATATGTGACAATAACCATTGCCGTCATAGTAATCACCGGAGTGCTTGGTAATATCATTGCGGAGCCGGTACTGAAGTTGTTTCGAATTACAGAGCCGGTTGCCAAAGGCATTGCGATTGGTACTTCCTGCCATGCCATGGGAACAGCGAAAGCCATGGAGATTGGAGAAATAGAGGGAGCTATGAGCAGCCTCTCGATCGCAGTTGCCGGAATATTGACGGTTGTAGCTTCGATTGTATTTACCTAGTGTCTGCTGATTAAAAGAAAATCAGCCTGAATATATTGATTTTACAGCATCTCTCGCTCAAAAATGGTATAATAAAGTGCATGGTTTTATAAGATTTCAAATCTTTTTTCGTGCA
>JAKQFQ010000081.1 GCA_029558315.1 Bacillota bacterium | reverse complement strand
TACATCAGATATGCGTTCGAATGGACTCACCTATTACAGTATCGGCAGGCCATGATTCTCACTTCATAGAACGAATCTTGGAGCAAAAGGAAAGAGCCCTGTGGTCCAAACCACAGGGCTCTTTTAAAAAATATTTTGCAGTTGCAGATATTTTCTGTTATCTATTTATATCATTCATATGTATTGAAATTTGGATAGATGTAAGTAACTGTTTATTCTCACCTCACGAATCCAATTGTTATACCTGAATCTACGAGATAGGCGAAGGATACTCATTCGCCATATGAGTAATAGAGTAATATCATTTCATGAGAAGGAGGGTTTTATGGCTCGTAAGATTCTACTACTCTTGGCGGCAATGCTTTTCAGTATTCTCATATTCTCCTGTCAGAAACTGCCTGAATCGTCTGTAGGATATAGTTTTGCCATGGAGGAATTGCCTATAGGTGACACTATACCATTGGACTGGGGAGTGTTGATCTCCGTAAGTTCAGCTCATCTGCAATATCCGGGATGGGTACAGCTTTGGTTCCAGGATAAAGAAGGGAATGTTTATATGGTGCCATATGATGTTGAAGTCAAGAAATTTGGTAAATTCTACAGGTACCTGAAACGTAAATAGGGGGGCATGATGAATAAATTAACCAGTCTTATAAGTCGGATACTTTTCGGTGCATCATTTCTCCTCGTGATCATAGCTGGTTGGGAAAAGCTAGCTAACATGATGGGATATACCCTTACTCGAGGATACTATGGCAATTGGCAACTACTTGAATTCTCGGCAATTGCCTTGCTTTTTGTCATTGCACTCCAATTAAGGGAGCTAAAGTTATTGAATACGTCCAAATAATTTAGATTAACTCAAAGAAATACATTAAACTGCGACAGAATAAGGAATCTTTTTTGAGAGGCTATTAAACACAGGAAATCTTCAGTATTGTTACCCATGGCATATGAGGATCGCGAGCTTCAACTGGTGTAATGCACCAGTATAAAGGAGAACAAACACATCACTTATACTCCTCATCTATTACCCCAGTGAGCC
>JAKQFQ010000156.1 GCA_029558315.1 Bacillota bacterium | reverse complement strand
AAAGAAAAATAAAACAGATAAAATAAAGGCAGTCAAAAAATCTGAAACACATCAGGGCAAGTCTGTCTATTTTATTCCTACAATAAACTTACACTATCCCATTTGATACACCACTTGCATTTTTGCCTCATTTATGTTTATAATTTTCTATAACCTAAGGGGGTATATCCAACATGAGTAAATATAAGATTGCCGTTTTCGATTTAGACGGAACTATTTTAGATACATTAGAAGATTTGAAAGAGAGTCTTGATTATGCATTGTCAGTTTATCATTTCTCTACTCATAGCATAAACGAAGTCAGATCCTATGTTGGCAACGGTATTAGAAGGCTGCTGGAACGAGCGCTTCCCGACGGCACGCCTGCAGCAACGATGGATGAAGTTCATTCTGCTTTTTCCGAATTCTATTCCATTCACTGCATGGATAACACACATCCGTATCCAGGAATCTGTTCTCTATTACAGACGCTAAGAGAGAATGGCTATTCCATTGCCGTACTGTCCAACAAGCCGGAAACAGAAGTCAGCAAACTGGTTTTTCGGTATTTCGAAGGATTCTTCGACGTTGTGATTGGAGAACGTCCTGCCTTATTGAAAAAACCTGCTCCGGATGGAGTCAATGAGATTATCAAATGTCTGGCAGGACAAAAAGAGGACGTGATTTATATTGGCGACTCTGAGGTTGATCTTGCAACTGCACGTAACGCAGGTGTTGATTGTATCAGCGTTGAATGGGGATTTCGTGATCATGATTTTCTTGTTTCACATGGTGCAACCACATTGGTAGATAGTACTGATACACTTCTTCAATTACTGATATAATACTTTATTGGAACTGGCTCTGATAGAGATTGGCATAGAACCCATTGTTTCCTATCAGACTTTCATGATTGCCCTGTTCAATAATATGTCCGTCTTTCATTACAAGAATTGTATCTGCTTCTCGAATCGTAGAAAGGCGATGCGCAACAATAAAACTGGTTCTTCCGTTCATCAGTCTGGCAAAAGCTTCCTGAATCTTGATTTCTGTTCTGGTATCAATGGAACTGGTTGCTTCATCCAGAATTAACATCGGGGGCAGAGAAAGCATGATTCTGGTAATACAGATCAGCTGTTTCTGTCCCTGTGACAGTATACCGCCATCTTCACCAATCACAGTATCATATCCATGTTCAAGTCGACAGATAAAACTATGCGCATGCGCTTCTTGGGCTGCTTTAATAATTTCGTCCATTGTTGCATCCGTCTTACCCATTGCAATATTTTCCTTTATGGTTCCGGGTTTTAACCAGGTCTCCTGCAGCACCATGCCAAAGGAGGTTCGAAGACTGTGTCTGGTATAATTCTTAATATTGGTACCATCCACACAGATTTCTCCATGATTCACATCATAAAACCGCATTAACAGATTAATCAAAGTAGTCTTACCACATCCTGTCGGTCCTACAATTGCGACCCTCATTCCAGGTGTTACTGACAGATTCAAATTCTCAATCAGCTTCTTTTCCGGAACATAAGAAAAGCATACATCACTAAGATCAATATTTCCCTCAGCATCCTGTAATACAACAGCAGAATCTGTTTCCGGAATCTGTGGTTTCTCGTCAATCAGCTCCAATACCCGTCCGGCACAGGCGATGGCATTCTGCAGTTCCGTAATCACTCCGGAGATTTCATTAAACGGTTTGGTATATTGATTCGCATAACTCAACAGACAGGATAGCTGTCCAACGCTCAGGGTTTGGTTGATTACTGCAAATGCTCCAACCAGAGCCACACCGGCATATACCAGTCCATTTACAAATCTGGTAGACGGATTGGTCGTGGAGGAAAAGAAAATTGCACGCAATGAAACCTTTTCCAGACGTTCATTGATCTCATCAAATTCTTCCATTGCCTCATCTTCATGAGAAAATGCCTTCAACACCTTCTCATTTCCAATCATCTCATCAATTAACGTAGTCTGTTCCCCTCTCGTCTTCGCCTGCTCCCCAAATAAGGTATAGGTTTTCTTGGCGATAAATGAGGCAACAAATAGTGATAGTGGTGTAATCAGTACCACAACCAAAGTAATCAGTGGATGTATCACAAGCATCAGAACCAGTGTTCCGAGAATGGTCAGAATTCCTGTAAACAGCTGTGAAAATCCCATTAATAATCCGTCTGCAAACTGATCCGCATCTGCAATCATTCGACTAACCAGTTCACCCGCCGGATGTGTGTCCAGATAAGCTAAGGGCAGCTGCTCTATTTTATCCATGGTATCATGACGGATGTCACGAACCACACCGTATGTCATCCGGTTATTGCACACATTCATAAACCACTGGCAGATTACTACCACAAGGATCACTCCTGCCATCCGCAGCAAGACCTGAGTCAGGCCTTCATAATTCATCATTTTACCCGTAACGATCAGATCGATTGCTTCTCCTGTCAAAATTGGAAGATAGAGCGACAATAGCGAGGAGCTTGCAGCGAGAAATAGTGATAGCACTAGAATCCAGCGATATCTTGCAATGTATTTCATAATCTTACATAATATGATTTTATTTTTTGATTGTTGTTTCATGGTCTGCTCCCTTCCGGGACTGCCCCACCATACTGAGACTCATAGATTTCTTTATAGACTTCACAGGATAAAAGCAATTGTTCATGTGTTCCTAACCCTACCGCTTCCCCCTCTTCCAATACCAGAATCTGATCCGCATGCATCATTGATGCGGTTCTCTGCGAAACAATAAACAGTGTGGGGGACGGATTCATTTCTCTGATTGCCTTACGTAACGCTGCGTCTGTAGCATAATCCAGTGCTGAGGCACTATCATCCAATATCAGAATTGCCGGTTTCCTGACCAGTGCACGCGCAATGGCAAGTCGTTGTTTCTGTCCGCCTGAGAAATTAGTACCGCCTTGCGTGACCTCATAATCCAGTCCGCCTTCTTTGCCACGAACGAACTCCTCTGCCTGTGCCATTTTTAATGCCTGCCATAATTCATCATCAGTTGCATCTGCACATCCCCACTGAAGATTTTTTCTGATACTTCCTGTGAACAATACAGATTTCTGAGGAACAATTCCTATCATTCCACGCAATGCCTCATAAGTATATTCTCTTACGTCTCTTCCATCTACCTGAACATAACCCTCTGTGACATCATAGAAACGCCCAATCAGATTAATCAGCGTTGTCTTACCAGAGCCTGTACCTCCGATAATTCCCATAACACTTCCCGGTGCTGCCATAAAGCTGATTCTATTAAGTGCATCTCCCAAAGCTTTTGCATAGCGAAAAGAAACCTCATGAAAATCAACAGAAACAGGCGCATTCTTCGATTCGCTGCAGTCTCCCTCCTTCATAGAAGATTCCATCTTCAATACATTTTCAATTCTACCTGCGCAGGCTGCTGCCTTTGTAATAATGACAATCAGATTCGCCAGTTTGATCAGTTCAACCAGAATCTGTGACATATAGTTAACCAATGCAACTACTTCTCCCTGCGTAAGAATTCCATGATCTACCTGTAAAGCACCGGTCCATACCAGCCAGGCAATTCCTGTATTGATAATTGCAAATGTCAGCGGATTCATCAAGGCGGAAATTCTGCCAACCAGAACCTGTTTCTTCACCAATGCTGTATTGGCTTCTTCAAATTCCTGCTTCTCGTTTTGTTCCAGACCAAAGGCGCGAATAACACGAACTCCCTGTAATCCGGATCTTGTAACCTTCATCAAAGCATCCAGTTTCTCCTGTACTTTGCGATACATCGGAATGGTAATCAGCATAATTCCATATACAACCGCAGATAGCAAAACGATTACAACAACAAAAATCAATGCTGCCTTTCGATCTATTGTAAATGCCATTACCATTGCACCTACCACAATAAACGGCGAGCGAAGGAATAATCGCAGCGTCATATTCACACCGGATTGTAATTGGTTAATATCACTTGTCATTCTAGTTACCATCGCAGAAGTACCAATGGTATCTATTTCCGTATAAGAAAGCCCCTGAATATGTGAAAAAAGTGCCTTCTTTACCTTAGCTGCAAATCCAACAGCGGCACGAGCCGAATAATACTGTGCAGTCAAAGAACAGATCAGTCCAATCAACCCAAGCGCAACCATAATTAAGCACATCTGAATTATCAGGCTCTTATTTCCATTACCAATGCCATCATTGATGATCTTCACAACCACGAGTGGAATTAATAACTCAAAAGAAGCCTCCAGCAATTTAAACAGAGGCCCCATAATACATTCTTTTTTATAACCGTGAAAAAATTTCAACAAATACTTCATGCTGTATAAATAACCTTTCTGGCCATTTGCTCTGACTCCTCACGATTCTTGAGCACTTCTAACAGCTTTAAGGCAAATGGTAGCGAAGTTCCCATTCCTCGTGATGTAATGATGTTGTCTGAGACAACTACATCCTCAAAGCTCACCTTTGCACCTGTCAGTTCCGCTTCCATATCTGCATAACAGCATGCACACTTTCCCTTTAGAATCCCCAATCTTCCAAGAATTGTTGGTGCTGCACAAATTGCTGCTATATATCGATTATTCTTGGCAAACTCCTGTAACTTTAGTGTTAGAGGCTCAAATGCTGCAAGATTATCTCGTCCTCTCAGTCCACCCGGTAGAATTATCATATCCAGTTCATCAAAATTGATTACATCAAATACCTCATCTGCCTGAACAATAATCCTGTGTGAACCGTTCACACGTGTAGATCCCATCACAGATACAGTAGTTACATCTACGCCACCACGACGCAAGATATCCACTGCCGTTAAAGCCTCCACTTCTTCAAATCCATCTGCCAAAAACACTGCAACTTTACACATTTCCCTGCCTCCAAATCACTTACATTACGGTATTTATAATTCTTTAATTCTTCTGATTGCTTCTAAGGTATTCTCGTGGTTACCAAAAGCAGTCAATCTAAAATAATGTTCTCCGCTAGGTCCAAATCCGGATCCGGGAGTTCCTACAACATTAGCATTCTCCAACAGATAATCAAAGAACTGCCAGCTTGTCATATCGTTCGGTGTACGAAGCCAGATATAAGGTGCATTAACACCACCTGAAACAGAATATCCTGCGTCCTTAAGTCCATTAAGGATATAAGCTGCATTCTCCATATAATACGCAACCTGTTTCTTCAACTGTGCTTGTCCTTCTAAAGAATAGACTGCTTCTCCTGCCCTCTGAATAATGTAAGGAGCGCCATTGTATTTGGTTCCGTGTCTTCTTGCCCAGAGAGAATGAAGCATTACGCCTCCACATTTGATATCTTTGGGGATAACTGTATATCCCAGACGCACTCCAGTAAAGCCGGCATTCTTAGAAAAAGAATGCAATTCAATTGCACAGGTTCTTGCGCCCTCACACTCATAGATACTATGAGGAACATCTTCCTCAGAAATGTATGCTTCATAAGCAGCATCATAAATGATTACAGCACCAACCTTATTGGCATAATCAACCCACTCCTGCAATTGTGCTTTTGTAATCGTAGATCCTGTCGGATTATTCGGGAAACACAGATAGATCAGATCCGGGGTTTCCTTCGGTATCATTGGTGCAAAATTGTTCTCTGCAATACAAGGCATGTAGATTACGTTGCTCCAGGTTTCTGTCGTCTCATCAAATACTCCGGTTCTTCCTGCCATAATATTGGTATCCACATAAACAGGATAAACAGGATCACAAACCGCTACTTTGCAGTCTTTAGAAAAAATCTCCTGAATGTTACCGGAATCGCTTTTGGCTCCATCGGAAATAAAGATTTCATCCGCAGCAATCTCACAGCCTCTTGCCTTATAGTCATTCTCCATCACTGCATTACGCAAGAATTCGTATCCAAGATCCGGTGCATAACCGCGAAATGTCTTCTCATCAGCCATTTCACCAACCGCTTTATGCATTGCCTCAATAATTGCAGGCACCAGTGGCTGCGTTACATCTCCTATACTAAGCTTAATCACTCTACGATCCGGATGAGCAGCCAAAAACTCTCTCTCTTTTTTTCCAACTGTAGAAAATAAATAACTTCCACGTAATTTTAAGTAATCTTCATTTACTTTAACCATTTGTATCTCTCCTTTAGAGCTATTCCTTTATATCTGTACAACACCTTCAAATGTTACTTTAGCAGGTCCTGTCATATATACACAGTTCTTTTCTTTATCCCAGCGGATCTTCAGTTCCCCGCCAAGCAAAATTACGGTAATTTCATCCTCTGTCAGCCGGTTACTGATACATGCAACCGCAGTTGCACAACATCCTGTACCACATGCAAGGGTTTCTCCCGTTCCTCTCTCCCAAACTCTCATTTTTACATGCTTTCGATCAAGGATCTCAACAAATTCTGCATTCACGCGCTTGGGAAAACGTTCATGATGTTCAAATAATGGTCCCACACTTTCAAGTGGAAATTGATCCACATGATCAACAAATACAACGGCATGTGGATTCCCCATGGATACGCAGGTCATACGATAATCCTTGTCGCCCACTGTAATCACCTCATCCAGAACAGTCTCATTCTCTGATACTACCGGCACGTTCTTCGCAATCAGCTCCGGTGCTCCCATATTAACGCAAACGCTCTCAACCTTTCCATTCCTGCAGTTCAGATCCAGATAGCGATTAACGCCAAAGCTCTCCACCACCAATTGTTTCTTGTCGGTTAATCTATAATCATAAACAAATTTGCCAACACATCGGATACCATTGCCGCACATCTCGGATCTACTTCCGTCTGCATTATACATTTCCATCTCAAAATCAGCCTGTTTTGACGGATTGATAAAAATCACGCCATCGCCGCCGATTCCATAATGACGATCGCTCAGTCGGCGAACTACTTCAGGTTTATTCTCCACCTGTTCCTTACTTCCGTCCACATAGATATAATCGTTGCCGCAGCCTTCCATTTTAACAAATTTCATATCTTTCATATCCTCTCGGTCCATTACATATCCATTATTGTCAGGATCATTTGTGATGTTTCCACCAGATTTGTGCCACTATCCATGCTGCACTTCTGTATATAGCGATGCGCTTCCTCTTCGGTCATATGATTACGATTCATGAGCAGTTCCTTCGCTTTATTCATAACTGCAATTTCCTCTGGAGTTCTCTGTTTGGGACTAAGTCGTGCCTTCTTACGGAGTCGTTCCTGTGCACAGGTCATCATTTCCAGTGTTTCAATCAGATCCTGCACTCGCAGTGGCATCTCCAGTGCAACTGTTTGTCCATCACTGAGTTCTCCCAGAACTCCTTTGGACGCAATCAAAAGCATGTCAAACCCTTTTGGAAGATACTCACGTAACTCGGAATATATCATATCAGCATATTTATATCCGCAAATAATAATTCCGTTTCCAAGATCGTCTGCATTAGCAAGAGCTTGATATCCTTGTGAACAAACAGAATTCACATTGTATCCATTACGGACAAGCAGTGATTTGATTCCTCTGGCTTCTTCAATCCGTTGAAATAATATGATTATATTCGTCACGCGTTCTCCTCCTTTTGTAATATTCTATCCAAGGAGACGCATTAGTACTTATATAAATAGCGATCTACTTCCCAATTGGTAACCTGAGAACTGTACTCTCTCCATTCGTTCTTCTTTGCTTCAATATACAAAGGTGCAATATGAGGTCCAAGTACGTTCATCACTAATGGATCTTTCTCCAGTTCCTCAATGGCATCCAGCAGATTGGTGGGTAATGTTTCAATGTTGCAGGCTGTTCTTTCTTCTTGCGTCATCTCGAAAATATTACGATCAACGCTCTTGGGCGGTTCAATCTTATTCTTGATTCCATCCATTCCAGCACCTAAGGCTACTGCCAGTGCAAGGTATGGATTAGCTGCTGAATCCGGACTTCTGAGTTCGATTCTGGTAGCTTCTCCACGTACTGCCGGAATTCTAATTAATGGACTTCTGTTTTTGGCACTCCACGCAATATGCACAGGTGCTTCATAACCAGGCACCAGACGTTTGTAGGAATTCACCAGCGGATTCATAATTGCTGTCATTCCTTTCATATGCTTCATGATACCGCCGATAAAGTAATATGCCTCCTGACTCAGTCCCTGTTTATCATCTGCATTTTGGAAGATATTCTTGCCATCTTTTGACAGGGAAAGATTTAAATGCATCCCGGAGCCGCTAATTCCGTATTTTGGTTTGGGCATAAAGGTCGCATGTTGTCCATGTCTTCTTGCAATTGTCTTTACTGTCAGTTTAAATGTCATGATATTATCTGCCGTTTTCAGGGCTTCATCATATCTAAAATCAATCTCATGCTGTGCAGGTGCCACTTCATGATGTGATGCTTCAATATCAAATCCCATTTCTTCAAGGTTCAGCACCATATCTCTTCTGGCATTCTCTCCGAAATCAATCGGTCCTAAATCAAAATAACCTGCCTGTTCATGTGCGATTGTTGTAGGCAGAGCATTTTCATCTGTCTGAAACAGGAAAAATTCACATTCCGGACCAACATTAAAGGTATATCCCATTTCCAAAGCTTCCTTAATCGCACGTTTCAAAACATATCTTGGATCACCTTCAAATGGTGTTTTATCTGTACCATATACATCACAAATTAATCTGGCAACTTTTCCGTGCTGCGGTCGCCAGGGAAAGATTGTCATGGTATCAAAATCAGGATACAGATACATATCGGATTCCTCTATCCGGGCAAATCCTTCTATGGAGGAACCGTCAAACATACATTCATTATTCAGTGCCCGTTCCAGATGATTCGCTGTAATTGCTATATTTTTCAGATTACCAAATACATCCGTAAATTGAAGACGAATAAACTCTACATTTTCCTCTTCCATCATCCGCATTATGTCTTCCTTATTATACTTTCCCATACTCTTTCCATCCTTTCCGCTAAATATTAATAAATGATAACAGTTTCATAATACAATTGTCAATTATTGCCCCTGCTTCCGGTCATATCTGCCGCATTCTTTTCATACGTTATAGAAACCAGATATTTCAATCTTAGGAGCATACCATGAGTTCGAAAACCAAAATCGTTGTACTGCACTTAAAAGAATTAGTTTATACGGGTCTTTTTATTCTTCTCGGTATACTTTTCGTTGTGCTGCTTATTATCATGTTTCTGCCTGATAAAGATACACCAGCCGTCCAGTCCAATCCGGAAGTTTCTTACGTACCGGGCGTATATACTACCTCTCTGGAGCTCAAAGATCAGACCGTGGACATTGAAGTTGTAGTAGACGAACACAACATCAACAGTCTTCGCATCGTTAGTCTCGATGATGCAATCACTACAATGTACCCTTTGATTGAACCATCCCTCAACGATCTTGCCAACCAGATTCTATCCAAACAATCTTTGGAAGAAATCACATACTCTGAAGAGAATAAGTACACCTCGCTGGTTCTTTTGGATGCCATCCGATTGTCTCTTAAGAAGGCAACTGTTTCTTCTTCCAGCATCAGTTCACAACAGCAATAGCATCTAATTTAATGCAAAGAAGTGCCCGAAATGGGCACTTCTTTGTGTCTCTATCTCATATAATCAATATATTAGTCCACCACAATAGGCGCATTGACGCATTCCCTGATAAGCAGCTCCACATCCCGGACACGTTCTTGGAATATTGGCTTCCTGTAAGTTTCTGGCCGTCGGGGATTCTACATTAACTTTCTGATCATACGGAACTGACTGTTCCGGATTCTGATCATCATCAAGCTTATCCAGCGCATTCGATACAACTGCATCTGCAATTCCCGCTACCACAGCACCAGCAATCATCCCACCCAGTCCGCCTCCGTAACTGCGTCCAAACTGTCTTCCTATTCTCCTAGATAATCCGGAGCCTCCGCCTAAACGGGGTCGTCTCGGTCTTGGTCCACGCATTTTACTTTCTCCTTTATCTTAAGAAAAACTAAATCTATTGTAACCACATATGATTTTAACGTCAATTGTTAATTCTTACAAAAGTGTCTCCAATTGAGCAAGCCACAACGCTGCAGATGCATCCGATGGCATTCTTAAGTCACCTCTTGGCGAAAGTGCTACACTTCCGACTTTGGGTCCATCCGGTAAGCAGGAACGTTTAAATTGCTGTGAAAAAAATCTGCGATAGAAAATCCTGATCCATTTGGCAATCACATCTCTGGTATAGATTCCCTGAAACGCCTGCAATGCAATCCGATATACCTTACTTGGTTCAAAGCCCAGACGGAGCATATAATACAGGAAGAAATCATGCAATTCATAAGGTCCAACAATATCCTCTGTCTTCTGAGCAATCTCGCCATCTTTGGGCGGAAGCAATTCCGGACTGACCGGAGTATCCAGCACATCACGAAGAACTGCCTCTAGTGTATCATCTCCACAGGTGTCTGCATAGTAAGATACCAGGTGTCGAACTAATGTCTTCGGAACGCCGACATTTACGCCATACATCGACATATGATCACCATTATAGGTTGCCCAGCCCAGTGCCAGCTCTGACATATCTCCAGTTCCAATTACCAGTGCATTTTCTTTATTGGCGATATCCATTAGCACCTGTGTTCTTTCCCTTGCTTGACCATTCTCGTATGTCACATCATGTGTATTCGTATCCTGTTCAATATCCGCAAAATGCTGTAATACGGATTCTTTGATATCAACCTCTAATAGTTTTGTATGCAGACTCTCTGATAGTACAACTGCATTGTTCTTGGTCCGTTTCGTTGTCCCAAAGCAGGGCATAGTTACTGCCAGAATTCCGTTACGGTCCAATCCCAGCATATCAAAAGTACGAACGGTTACCAACAGCGCAAGTGTGGAATCCAAGCCACCGGACACCCCGATGACGGCCTTCTTACAACCGGTGTGCTCATATCGTTTCTTCAGTCCATATGCCTGAATTGACAGGATTTCCTCACATCGCTTATCTCTCTTGGATTTATCAGAAGGAACAAAGGGCATCGGCTGAAATACTCGTTCTAGCACAGTTTCTTCTTTTGCTAATGTAAATGGTATCGTAACATAATCCTTCTGTCCGTCAGAACAATACGTCATCATTTTTCTTCGTTGTGCACGGATTCTAAAGATATCAATATCGCTGTAAATCGTCTCTGAAGCAAATCTCTTGGTCTGTTGTAAAATGCTTCCATTCTCTGCAATAATATTATGCCCGCCAAACACAAGATCCTGTGAAGATTCTCCCTCTGCAGCACTTGAATAAACATATCCTGCAAGCAATCTTGCGCTCGCAGATAAAACCAGCATCTGCCGGTACTCATCTTTTCCAACGGTCTCATCAGAGGCTGAAAGATTCACGATCAGGTTGGCTCCTGCCTGCGCATGACTGGTGCTTGGCGGATTCACAGTCCATAAGTCCTCGCAGATCTCACATCCAACACACAGTCCTTCAACCGCATCACTTGTGAGCAGAATATTGCAGCCCAAGGGAACCATAGAACCCAAAAGGGATATATAACTAACATTTCGCTTACCTTTTTCAAAATATCGTCCTTCATAAAACTCTGCATAAGTTGGTATATAACTCTTAGGGATCAGCGCCAATATGGTTCCATGAGCAATCGCTGCTGCCACATTGTAGAGCTTACCTGATACCTCCAGTGGAAGACCAACCCATACCAACGCATCAATTGACTGCGTTGCCTGCACAATCTCTGATAGACCTTCTTTGGCTCCTTCTAAAAGGCAATCCTGCAGAAAAAGGTCATTACAGGTATACCCGGTCAGACACAGTTCCGGAAATACAATAATCTTAGCTTTTCTTTGAGCCGCCTCAATCATTCTGGCAATAATCTCTTTGGCATTATAGCTCGGATCGGCGACTTTTATCTTGGGTGTCACTGCCGCAACCTTTATAAATCCATGCTGCATAATCTGTCCTTCCTTTCTTACTGCCCTATCTGGCTGACACAAGCAGTTCCTTCAGTTCTTCCACAGTATAGTAGTAATATTGATTACAGAAATCGCAGTGGATTTCGATGGTTTCTCCATCCTCAATCATTCCGGTGATTTCCTCTCTGCCCAGACTGATTAATGCCTTCTCAATTCGTTTCTTACTACAGTTACACACATATTCTGGAACGATTTCCTGTGAAATATTCAGATCCAATCCATCTAAAATCAAGGCAAGGATTTCTTCCGTACTTTTTCCTTCTTCCATAAGTGCAGTCACTGAGGAGATATTTTTTAGATTCTCTTCCAGTCTTAAGATTACTTCCTCTGTTGCAAATGGCATCAGCTGAATCAGAAAACCACCTGCCTGTCTGACAGAATAATCCCGGTCAACCAACACACCAAGTCCTACAGAGGATGCAATCTGTTCAGAAGCCATATAATAGTATGTGAGGTCCTCTGCAATTTCACCGGTCTGTAATAAAGTCTTTCCAACATAGGGTTCCTTTAATCCCATATCTTTTATTACAGTCAGTGTCCCATTCCCGATTGCACCTGAAACATCCAGTTTACCATTAGGTTTCAATGCAAGATTAGTCTCGGGATGATAAACAAATCCCCTAACCTGTGACTTGGAATTGGCCGTTACAACAATTCCTTTCAGAGGACCATCTCCCTCGATCTTAAGCGTCAGAAGATCATTTTCTCCCTTTTGTTGTGTTGCCATAATTGCTCCTGCGGTTAGTAACCTTCCAAGAGCAGCCGTTGCTACCGGCATTGTATGATGTAATTCAAATGCTTTTTGTACTAATTCCCTTGTATCTGCTGCAATCGCCAGAATATTACCTCCGGCGGCTGTTGCACGCAGGATTCTGTCTCCCATACGTTACTCCATTTCATTTCTATTCTCTTTGCCATGCTCTCTGGCAATTACCGTAATTCGTTCGCTTAACGCCCCCGGTTCCTGTAAGGAATCGGTGTCATATGCCTCCACAACATCCATCCCTGCTGCCATCAGACATTGGAGTATTTCCTCCAGCTCATATCCTCTTTGATAATGCACTTCTTCAAACTTGCGGTATCGTTCGCTCCCATCCGCTGTTTTCGCATTCGCATCTTTTACAAAAACCACCAGTTCATATTCATTTCTTCTATTTTCTTTATCATAGTAATTGTCCCAGATAAAGCTGCATTCGTCGCGGTTTTCTGCAATTACGCAATCACCAATGATGTCCCGGTATTTATGAACCGTATTAAAATCAAAAACAAAAATACCGCGAGGATCAAGATAGTTATTCACTAACGTAAATACCTGTTGCAGCTCCTGTGGATTTAAAATGTAATTAATACTATCACAAATACTGACAATAGCACGTACCGTACCATAGAGTTCAAAGCTTCTCATATCCTGACACAGGTACAGGATATCCTGCCCGGATTGCTGCCTTTTCTCCATCGCAACATTTAACATATCCATGGAGAGATCAATTCCAATCATATCATACCCGCTCTGCGCCAAAAGTTGCGTCATCGTACCCGTCCCACAGCCCAGATCCAGAATCAGTCCTTCTATGATTCCCTCATTGTGAAGAATTGATATTATTTTATTCTTCCATTCCTCGTAAGGAGTCGCATCCATAAATTCATCATAGACGGATGCAAAGTCAGTATAGGCTTCCATTATAGTTACCTCTTCTACGCAGCTTTCTTCTTAGAATCTTTACCGTCACCGCCAAGAAACAATGCAATGATGAATCCAATTACCAATGCAATGGCAGCTGTAATCGCATGAAAGACATTAAGTCCTGAAAAATCATTCAAAAGCACGATTGCTATTGGAGAAGCAAGAATCAGACCGATAATCGACCAGAATACAACATGGGGACATTTGACCAATAGAATCTCAATAAGCTTTGCAATGGCAAAAATTCCAATTACTACGCCGATTCCAAATGGCACCAGTATTCCCAATCCATTCATGATTCCCGCAATATCAAATGAAAACACAGCCTTTGCAAAGTCACTGACAGATGACACTACCGGGTTATAATATCCCATCAGCATCAGCATCATAGAGCCACTGACACCCGGTATTACCATTGTTGCTGCTGCAACAATACCAACGCCAAGCAATTTAAAACAGTTGATAACACTAAAAGACATATCCACTGCAGCACCTTCTGTTCCGTCAATCGCTGCAAGAAAAACCACCAGTGCAAAGAACACCAGTAAACCAATGATATGCTGTGGACGGATTGCAACTCCCTTAACTCTTTTCCAGACAGCAGGAAGTCCTCCAAGAATCAATCCAATAAACAATAAGTTCGTCTGAATCGGAATTACCCGGAACATCCACTTGATTACAAAGGATAATCCTACAATCCCAAGTAACATTCCAATGCCGATTGGCAGCAATATCATAAAACTCTTCTTAAATTCTTTAAACAAATGGGTTACTGCATGAATCATCTTATCATAGATTCCCATAGATACTGCCATTGTTCCACCGCTTACACCAGGAATGATATTAGCAATTCCCATCACAGTGCCTTTTAAAATCTCAAAAATAAACTTCATTATAATTCTCCTCTACTTGATATATTCTTGCAAAGCATCAATGAGTGCTTTTGCTTCTTCATCTGTACCCACCGAGATTCTTAAATAGTTATCAATTCTCGGCAAGTCAAAATATCTGACAAATATTTTTCTGGTCTTTAAGTACTCAAATATTTCTTTGGCTGACTTTTGTGAGTGTGTTGCAAAGACAAAATTACTCATAGAATCCGGGAACGTAAAGCCGAGTGCTTTCAGTTCACTCTTCATCCACTCCCTGGTCCTTACCATTTTTGCGACGATTTCTTTAAAATATGTTTCGTCTTTTACCGCTTCAACCCCTAAGACCTGTGCAGGTAGATTCATTGTATATGAATTAATGGAGAACTTGACATCATTCATATATTGAATTAGTTTTTCATTTCCCATCG
>JAKQFQ010000074.1 GCA_029558315.1 Bacillota bacterium | reverse complement strand
AAAAAAGATTTGAAATCTTATAAAACCATGCACTTTATTATACCATTTTTGAGCGAGAGATGCTGTAAAATCAATATATTCAGGCTGATTTTCTTTTAATCAGCAGACACTAATTACGAAAGCATATAACATGGAGGTCTCTATGGATGTTATTATCATCATTGTGATTTATCTGGTAATTATCAACATTGTAGGCTTTGCTTCCATGGGAATCGACAAATGGAAGGCTAAGCATCACGCCTGGAGGATACCGGAACGTATTCTGTTTACCATCGCAATATTTGGTGGCAGTCTGGGTTCGCTGATTGGCATGTATACTTTCCGCCATAAAACAAAACACTGGTATTTTGTTTATGGCTTTCCTGCCATTCTTGCCATTCATATTATCATTGCCGCCTATCTAATTGGCTCCGGCAACATCATTATCATGTAATTCGTATAGTTTCCTATTATATAAAAAAAGAACTGCGTTGGGATTCCCTCGCAGTTCTTTTTTATGTGATGTTTGCAATTAAATCAATGCGGTACTAAAATATCTTTCAGCTCGATCTGCAAGCACTGTTGCGATTACCTTATCTTTGCCATATTTTTCTGCCATTTGCTTTGCTGCCCATACATTGGCGCCGGAAGAAGTTCCTACCAGCAGGCCTTGCACTCTTGCAAGCTCTCTCGCGGTATTGATGGCATCATCGTCGGTTACTTCCACAATATCCGTAATAATCTTAACATCAAGAATATCCGGTATAAATCCATCTCCAATTCCCTGAATCTGGTGAAGTCCCGGTTCATCGCCCAAAAGTGCAGAAACATTCTTAGGTTCCACTGCAACAATCTTGCAATCAGGATTCTGTTCCAGAAGATAGGCTGCAACTCCCTGTAACGTTCCTCCGCTTCCAATTCCGGAAACATAAATATCAATCTTCTTGCCCAATTGCTGTACCAGCTCAACTGCCGTAGTCTGATAGTGCATTCTTGGATTGGCCGGATTCTTAAATTGTTGTGGTACAAAGTATTGATCAGATGAAGCTGCTATTTCTTCTGCTTTTGCCACTGAACCGCCAATACTAAGTTCTGGTGGAGTTAATACCAATTCTGCTCCAAGTGCTTTGATAATTTTCTTACGCTCATCACTCATGTTTTCAGGCATTACAATAATCACTTTATACCCTTTTCTGACTCCGCATAGAGCCAGGCCAATTCCTGTATTTCCGGAAGTTGGTTCAATAATCGTCATTCCGCGCTTTAATTTTCCTTGTTTCTCTGCCTCGTTAAGCATATTTAGGGCAATTCGATCTTTAATACTTCCTCCCGGATTCAAAAACTCTGCCTTAGCAAAAATGTTCAATCCGGTTGTCTCCTCGAGACTAATCAATGGGGTGTTCCCTATCAGATCTAATACATTAGATACATACATGGTCTAACTTACTTCCTCTCCTATTGCTATTTCTTCATTTTTGGATTAAATATCAGACTTGCCAGATATC
Organism: Bacillota bacterium; assembly: GCA_029558315.1. Lineage (GTDB taxonomy): Bacteria > Bacillota > Clostridia > Lachnospirales > Lachnospiraceae > NK4A136. The sequence goes on along the minus strand of JAKQFQ010000074.1, from coordinate 1,375 downwards.
CAAAAATCAAAGCTGCTGAAGTTCCTACAGCTCCAGCACGTAATCCTCCCTGAAAAACTCCAAGAAATTCAGCTTCATCCACGCCTTCCTTTACGCCTTTCATTAACACGTGTCCAAATCCCAACAATGGTACACTTGCGCCACCACCAGCCCATTCCAGAAACGGTTCATACCAGCCCAAAGCACTTATTACTGCTCCCAGGCAAACAAGTAATACCATAATTCGTCCCGGCATCAGTTTTGTTTTCTCCAGCAAGATTTGTACCAGTGCACATATCACACCACCTACAACAAATGCAATTACATAATCCATCCCATTACCTGCCTTTCTGCATATATACGCTTAGTATATTGCAATCAGGCGATAATATACGATTCATTACTGCATCATTTTAAATAAGCAATGACCTCAACTTCACACAAAACATTTTTGGGAAGCTGCTTCACAGCGACACAGCTTCGAGCCGGCTTTCCTGTAAAGTATTTCTCATACACAGCATTAAATGCTGCAAAATCTTCCATGTTTGCGAGAAAACAAGTTGTTTTTACAACACTGTTATAATCCACACCACTTGCTTTTAGTATTTCTCCCGCATTGCGAATTGCCTGATCTGCCTGCGCTTCAATTCCCTCTGCTTCAATTGCTCCGGTTGACGGATTAATGGGAATCTGTCCGGATGCATAAAGAAAATCTCCGGCAATAATTCCTTGGGAATAAGGTCCGATTGCTGCTGGTGCGTTACTTGTACTAACTGTTTTTAACATAATAATTACTTCCTTTCCAACTTGTTATGATATATAAATTATTGTTACATCACTTTATTAAAGAATACTAATCAAGCGGGAAATCTACCAACACATAATATCCACGTGGTTTTTCTTCGATTTCCACCACAGTTCCTTCTCTGGATTTCAAACGTTCTCTTGTTTTGAAATTACCCGACATTGCAAGAGAAGGATCAATACAATAATAATAACTACTGGGTAATACACCTTCTGTCACGGTCACTTTCTGTCCGACTTCCAGCAATCCCTGTCGTTCCATCTTAAATTCCATACTCCGCATTGTATTCCTCCGTTGGGTTATCGCACCCTGTACTTTATTCAGGACTTCTGGTTATTACCATAATGTACATGCAGCAGTTCATGCTCACGTCCTTCCACAATTCCACCCTGATACAATGAATGAACCACCGGATTATCCTCAGATCTTCTAATCAATGAAGAATTATCTGATTTGTATAATCCCAGAGCACGCTTCTCTTTGCCCTGTTGATAGACAAATGGCTGACCGGCGCCGGAAATACAGCCGTAAGGACATGCCATCACCTCCACAAAATCAAAGGAAGCTTCCTTCGATTCAATCTTTTCAATC
>JAKQFQ010000050.1 GCA_029558315.1 Bacillota bacterium | reverse complement strand
TGTAGGTAGTGCAACCCCACGGGTTATTCGCGAAAATAGTCCCGATAATACTGTTTAATTCGGCCTTACCCGCAAGTGGGGTGGATAATTCCCGAACTGAACTTTTCACAACGGATTTTGAGACAAAATCTGCCATAATTCACTTTCACTCCTGTCACTATGTGACTCTTACCTATTGGAAACGGGATATATGAATGGCTGAAAGGGCTAATGGAACGTGCAATGCATGAGTGAGATATTCAGGTTTTGTCGGTGAGGAGAGCAGTATGTATGAAATAAACCGATGAATTGAGCCTGGAGGACGGGAGTTGTAAAAGGAGAAACCAGAATCTCACAAGTCCAGAACACCAGAACACTATGACCCGAGAAATGAGAAAAGTCAGCAAGGCCAGCCTGGTCCTCAGTATAATGTACACTACCAATTCCTGTAAACCCTGTAAACAATACAGGGGCCTGGATAATTACCCGTTTTTCTTTAGGTCACTCCCAGTAGTAATGAGTTTTACGAAATAAATTTTTTCAAATATTTAAATATGAGACTGTTGTACACTCTTTTTGAATAATATTCATCGTTGCTGATTCAAATGCCTTTAATTTTAAGATTAAGTGAATAAATAACATCAATACAATTTTGGATTGCCTTACAATTCTTCATTTTAGATTGCCAGGGTGTGGCAAAGAGAGTAATATGGCGATCAGTATCGATAATTGATAGGGTGAGATATGAGAAGAAATAATTCGTAGATGCTTTCCGTTTGCCTCGAGCCGTGTAAGATACTTCTGTTTTATCTATCTCACCATAATATTGATCGTCTGTTTTATCTATGGCAAAATAATACCCTTTGCCTGGAGTAATGGTGTTTTGCCAGTCAATTTTAGCATTAATGTAGAATGACGGATCATCTCATCCTAATCAAGCTGATGAATGGTTTTAAGGCATGTAGTATGTGACAGAAGCCCGGAATTCATCTTGCAGAAGCCGGATATTGACGCTTTTTCACAAGCAATTGCAATACTTGCTTGAATGATTTTTTGCTTTCAATTCTGGGAAACTCTGGAAAAGTAATGTTTGTTCCAATAAGACGACAAATCCCATCTGGGTGTCCATTTCCGCTTGCTTCCAATTCACCGGATATAGGCTTTTTTTCGACAAATAATATCAGATTAAGGGATTTTTTAATCTATTGTGATATTAAAAAAATCGGTCGCGATGTGTACTGTCTGCAAATTGGGAGAACCTATACCGTGTTCTTTATTTTCTATCAGGAACGTGATCTTATCAGGGTGACAGATATATTGCCTATTGAAACAGCACATAAACGATATAACCACTTTGTATAAAGAATCCCTTATTAAAAAAGGAGACTGATTCTATTGGAAACCAAGAAAATAACACACTACGTGAGATCAACAGTATAGTACCAGAGAACTACCCGGATCGGTATACTCCTCTCTCTGCAAATTATTAAACCACACACGGAGTAACAGATATCATATGCCCATATGTGCCCGGTTACTTCTTACCTTCCTGATATTCCTCGTCTCACCATCCATGCTCACCACAGCATGTTTTGCAGAAGGATCACCAGAATCTGAATATGCAGATATTGCCCTCATGAACGGAACGGTGTATACCGTAGTGTATGGTACAGACTGGCCGAATAATCCACAAGAGGCCATCGCTATACATGGCAGAACCATCCTTGCCGTAGATACCAGCAGCGGTATTAAGCAGTATATCGGCCCTGAAACACGTGTTCATGACCTGAAAGGGAAGATGGTCTTACCTGGATTCATTGATACCCATATCCATCTCGGTGCTGCTGCCCAGATAATGGCAGGGGTGGACCTGCTCTCATGTACATCTCTTTATGTAATACAAAAGAACATCAGCACTTATGCAGAGAAGAATCATGACGACCCGGCAATCAGAGGTTTTGGATGGAATTACTTTCTCTTTAATGAATCTGGTCCCAAT
>JAKQFQ010000034.1 GCA_029558315.1 Bacillota bacterium | reverse complement strand
TGTAGTATAAAAATTTTTATACAGATACAAAAATGAACAGAAAAATAGCTGATAAGCTAAAATGCTTATCAGCTATAAAAGACTGGCCTCAAGACAATACCGTTATCTAAATGACATTGACCGCAGGGCGACTCTTTTTTTCATAAATAGTTAAGGATTAGATTCTTGCTACACCAGTCTTCTTTGCTGCTTCGGCAACAGCCTTGGCAACTCTGGCAGCAACTTCACGGTCTAATGCAGATGGGATAATATAATCTGCAGATAATTTATCATCTGTTACGAAGGAGGCAATCGCTCTTGCAGCAGCAACCTTCATCTCATCATTGATATCGCTGGCACGAACATCCAGGGCACCACGAAAGATTCCAGGGAAGGCAAGTACGTTGTTAATCTGGTTGGGGAAATCACTTCTTCCGGTACCAACAACAGCAGCACCTGCTTCTTTGGCAAGATCCGGCATGATCTCCGGAGTCGGGTTCGCCATCGGGAACAGGATTGCATTGTCAGCCATGCTCTTAACCATTTCCGGAGTGACACAGCCGGGAGCGGATACACCGATAAATACATCAGCACCTGCTAATACATCAGCAAGGCTTCCTTTTCTCATATTACGGTTGGTAATCTTAGCCATCTCAACCTTCTCCGCATTCATGTTCTCGCGGCCTTCATAGATCGCACCGGTTCTGTCGCAAAGAACGACATCTTTTAGACCCATGGAGATTAACAATTTGATAATTGCGATTCCGGCAGCACCTGCACCACTGGTTACGACACGAATATCTTCAATCTTCTTATTAACTAATTTCAATGCATTTAACATTGCAGCAAGAACAACAACTGCTGTTCCGTGCTGGTCATCATGGAAGATGGGAATATCACAGCATTCCTTTAATTTACGCTCGATTTCAAAGCAGCGGGGTGCGGAAATATCTTCCAGATTAACACCACCGAAGGAACCGGCAAGTAATCTAACGGTATTTACTATTTCGTCAACATCTTTAGAACGAACACACAGAGGAATTGCATCCACATCACCAAATGCCTTAAAGAGGGCACATTTGCCTTCCATAACAGGCATACCGGCTTCCGGTCCGATATCACCCAGACCAAGAACTGCGGTACCATCGGTTACAACGGCAACCAGATTGGAACGGCGTGTCAGCTCATAACTCTTATCGATATCTTTCTGAATCTCCAGGCAGGGCTGTGCAACACCGGGAGTGTAGGCGAGAGACAGGTCATCTCTTGTCTCTAACGGTGCGCGACAGATTACTTCGATCTTGCCCTGCCATTCGTAATGTTTCTTCAATGATTCTTCTGCGTAATTCATAATATTTTTCCTTTCTCTACTATTCAAATGCAATGCATTAGTATCATATCACAAAATATAGGGGAATGCATTATCATTTTCCGGGACTTGCAAAATAGGAGCAGTCCACACCGCTTCAGACAAATAGTGGTGACAAAAATACTGTAATTCTTTGTGCGAGCAGTAGAATGCAAATACAAAAAATGTTAAAATAGAAGAGAATATCGACTGATTGAACGTGCAATACTGACAAGGACAATCCTGATGGGAGGTACGTATGGATACAAATAAGAAGAATAAAATAAAAGAAATTCTTGATAAAATGTCACTGGAACAAAAGGTGGCACAGATGATGCAGATTCCCTACTCTGTAGTGGGAAGGGAGAAGGCGCTGGAGTGGGCAGAGAAGGGAGCCGGTTCCTTTTTGCATGTGCTGGGCGATAATGCCAGAGAACTGCAGGAGACTGCGATTCACAGTGGGCAGGGCATTCCGGTTTTATTTGGCATCGATGCCATTCATGGACATGGTTTAAATGAGAACGCGACGATTTTCCCTTCACAGCTTGCTCTGGCATGCAGCTGGAATCCTGAGCTGATTGAACAAATGGGAAAGATGACGGCGAGAGAGGTTGCCGCAGATGGCTTACACTGGACATTTTCCCCGGTACTCTGTCTTGGACGTGATACCAGATGGGGCAGGATTGACGAGACCTTTGGAGAGGATGCTTATCTTGCCGGAGAACTGGGCGCAGCGATGATTAAGGGCTATCAGGGGGATGATCTTCGCAATCCGGAACGTATTCTTGCCTGTGCAAAACATTATATTGGTTATGGTGAAGCGGTCGGTGGCAGAGATGCCTGTGATACCGAGATGACCTACCGTAAGCTTAAGGATGTCTTTCTTCCGCCTTTTCAAAAGGCTGTGGAGGCGGGGTGTGCCACCTTTATGACGGCATATGGTTCCATTGATGGCGAGCCTTTTACCGCATCGGAGAAGACCTTAAAGGAGATACTTCGGGGAGAACTGGGATTTGACGGATTTGTTGTAACAGACTGGGACAATGTGAACAGTCTGGTATCGAATCAGCATGTGGCAGCAGACAGTAAGGAAGCCACGTTGTTGGCGGCTAAGGCAGGCAATGACATGATCATGACAAGCGAGGCCTTCTATGAAGCTGCGATTGCACTTGTCAGGGAGGGCACACTTGCAGAGACTGTGATCGATGAGGCTGTTCTTCACATATTGACAATCAAGGAACGGATGGGATTGCTGGAATGCCCACAGAGAAAGGTGCCGGCAGAATATATTGGCTGTGAGGAGCATCTGGCACTGAACCGCAGACTGGCTGACGAAAGTGTTGTATTGCTGAAAAATGAAGAAATCCTGCCACTTGCTGCCAATGTTAAAAAGATAGCAGTCATTGGTCCTAACGCAGATGATATCCGGGCGCAGTATGGCGACTGGACTTATTTTACACATCCCGATCCGCATCCGGAGCATGAGCCAATGCGTCCTTACGCCACGGTTCTGGAAGGCATCAAAGAGGCGGCAGGCGCGGATGTAACAGTAAGCTATGCGAAAGGCTGTGCTGTAAAGGCGGCAGATGAGGATAATCTTGAGGAAGCAGTCCGGATGGCAAAGGACAGTGACGTGGTTGTTCTGGTGCTTGGTGATATGATAGAGCAGGCCGGAGAAACCAAGGATCGCGCAGATCTTGCCCTTACCGGCAGGCAGGTAGAACTTTTTGACAGAATTAAAGAGACTGGAAAGAAGCTGATTACCGTACTTGTTTCCTCCAAGCCGCTTTGCATGACTAAGATTGTGGAAGGTTCAGATGCCTTTCTGGTATCCTTTAACGGTGGTATGTTTGGCGGCAATGCGGTTGCCAATGTGATCTCTGGCAAGGTCAATCCTTCTGCGAAGCTGCCGATTTCCTTCCCAAGGCATAGTGGACAGGTACCTATTTATTATAACAGTCTTCCCGGCTGGCATGGTGGTAAATACTGTGATTTGCCGGCGGAGCCACTTTTTACTTTCGGACAGGGACTGTCCTATTCCCGATTTGTTTATCGGGATCTTGCAGTTACACAAAAGAAGGATCAATTAACGCTAAGCGTTTGTGTGGAAAATGTCAGTGAACGGGACGGCGAAGAAATCGTGCAGGTTTATTTCCATGATGTGGTCAGTTCCGTTATGACGCCGGTGAAGCAGCTGATTCGCTTTGAAAAGGTAGCGGTTCCTGCAGGGATGAGCAAATGTGTGCAGTTTATCTTAAGAGACAGCGATTTTTCTTTGGTGAATCGGCAGGAACAAAGAGTGAGCGAACCGGGAGAAGTTGAACTTATGGTGGGCAGCAGTGCAAGAGATGAAGATCTGCAAAAAACAACCATTACGATTGCATAAACCCCGGCAGTGCAGATAAGAAAAAGTATTCCTGCAGGTTGCTTTTTTCACAAATTATGGTAAAATAAAGTATTATGGCAGTTAGTTTATTTGAGAACAGATATATTTTGACAAAAAAATTACACAAGCAGTATTGCAGCAAGACCTTTCGTTTAATGAAGAAAGGGCAGCAGATTTTAACACTGGTGGTCGCACTTATACTTTATGCAGGTGCAGCACTGGCTTATTTTCATTTCCAGGCATTAAAACCAGCCATTGTACTGGTTACATTTGGCATTTACTTTACCGCAATGATTTTCTACGGTTACAAATTCAGTGAGTGGATGCATTATCGACAACTGCAGGATGAACATGGTAAAGGAATTGTATCAATTCTAACCTGTTATCCTGATAAGATTCAGGTCAAGGTCAATAAGACTTCATTTTCTTTCAAATATTCCAGTATCACCAAGGCTTATGAGACGGAAGAACTTCTAATCCTGATCATTGGTGCCAATGGAATGCTCGAGCATGGGCAAATGATTTATAAGTCTGGTTTTACACAGGGCAAAACTGTGGAGGAATTCAAGACATTTATCAATAAAAAGACGAAGAAAGAGATTTTCTCATGAAGCTATTGAACGGCAGAACGATATTGATTGTGGAAGATGAGCAAATGAACAGGCAGATTGCAAGAAGTGTACTGGAGATGGCTGGTGCAGCAGTGGTGGAAGCAGTTGATGGTCAGGAAGCGGTGAGGCTTGTTTTGTCAGACCAATCCCAAACGATTGATTTGATTCTAATGGATATCAGCATGCCAAAGATGAATGGATATGATGCAAGTCTGGCAATTCGGCAATCAACTTATCCAAGGGCAAAGGAAATAAAGATTTATGCTATTACGGCTGATATTATGTGTTATGAGGAAGGCAAATGGCGAGAAGCCAGAATGAATGGAGTTTTGGAGAAACCATTGGATTATCGAGATGTTGTGAAGATTTTGGAGTAATTGACTTAAATACATCTGGGGGATGCAAGTATGTCGGATATGGATCAACAGTTGGATGAGATTTTCGGGGGAGATGATTTACTGGGTCTTCTGGAGGAAGTTCAACAACAGGAAAATAAAATAAAACAAAAAACCACGGTTTCCGGTTCCAAGGAGCAGGAGAAGCCGGTAGAAGTACAGGGTTCTTCTGCAACAGACACCAGAAAACTGGTGAAATCTGTTTTGGAAGGAATGGATCTTGATGCGGATGTTTTGAAAAGTCTGAATCTGATTCAGGATTCGGAAAAAGAAGAGAAAACAATCGAGAGTTATGATAAATCCATTTATTCTGCCGGACAGTTAGAAGAGATTCAAAAGGGACTGGAACAACATATTGATGTATCCTTATATGATAGTGAAGAAATGTCTTATCGACAGATGCAGGAGATTCGTCTTGGTTTAGAAAGGGGACTGGACGTTTCTTTTTATACCAATCAATTTTTTCGTGAACGCCAAATGCATGAAATTCGACTGGGATTGCAGGAGGGATTGGATGTTGAGGAGTATGCCAAGCTGGTATACAGTGGAACAGACATGAAAGAGAAGCGTCTGAAAATGTTTACGGAGAAGTATCTGGCGGAACCGGATGCATTTGACAAGACCTATACAGACATCGAGACAGGAATCAGTATCAGCTTAGAGAAGCAGCTGATGCAGGCGAAAATCTGTCTGACGAAGAAACTGCCGGAGTCCTACACGAAACGGGATTTAAAGAAACTTTTGGAAACCTTTGACATTACCTATGGAATTGTGCTGGATTCTCTGCCTGATCGATTAAGTGAGATTCCATTAAGGAAGAATATTGTGGTTGCCAAAGGAACTATTCCACAACAGGGTGAGAATGGTCATTATGAATTTGTGGTATCCAAAGTAGTGGAAGAGAAGCCGAAGATTCGCGAAGATGGTAGTGTGGATTACGCAGCCCCCAAAGAGTACATGGCGATTAAACGAGGACAACGGGTAGCGACATACTATCCGGCAACCAGGGGAAGAGATGGAAAGACTGTCACCGGCAATGAGAGTCATGCTTCGTATGGAAAACAGGAACCGCCACTGGACTGCAATGATCTTAAGCAGCTGGAAGATAAGGTTACTTATGTTGCAAATAAGGATGGATATTTAAGCTATTTTGAAAATAGAATCAGAATTATGGAGTATCTGGTGATCGATCATGATATTGGCTATGGAAACGGAAATATTCGTTTTGACGGCAATATAAAGATTCAGGGTTCCATTCATGAAAGTGTTTACATAGATGCAACCGGAGATATTCTTATCGATGGATTCGTGGAAGGTGCCAAACTGGCGGCTGGTCGTGACATCATAATCCGTCGTGGTGTTAATGGTGATGAAAAAGGCATGATTGAGGCCAAGAGAAATGTTGTGGCAGCATTTTTTGAAAATGCAATTGTGACGGCTGGCGGTAATGTGGAAGCCGGATATATCCTGAACAGTAAGATAACCTGTGAGGATACCGTGAGAACGTCCGGTCGGAAATCCATTATCTGCGGTGGCAGTGTGAAGGCAGGAAGTGGCGTCATCACCGGAACTATTGGAAGTAAGACAAGAACCAGAACAAATATAGAGATTGGCAAGAAGACGGACCTGTCGAGGCAATATGCAGAATTATGTGATAAGAAAACAAAAATGGATGAGGAAATGAATCAGCTCAGAGTAGGGATGAACGCGGTACTTTCGAAATTAGGTGCGTTACAGGGCAGAAACAATGAGATTTATCTTAAGCTGAAGGGAATACTGGAGGAAAGAAAGGAACTATACCTGATTATACTAAAGGATATTGCCAAGGTGGAAAGTAATATTAAGAACAGTAAAAAAATCTATGTTCAGGCAACGATCGTAGCCTATGATAATACACGAATCTCTATCAATGGTAATGTCAAGCTGTTGTCTGAGGATGCAAAGAATGCAAGATTTATTAGCACGGGGCGAGAGATTGTGATTAAATAAGGGGAAAGAGGAAAGATATGGAACGTGACACAGTACTGGTTGTAGATGATGAAGAACAAAACAGAGACCTGCTGAATCTCATATTTGAAAAGGACTATAAGGTTGCAACATGCTGTAACGGAAAAGAAGCATTGGAGTATCTGACTAAGAAGCATCGTTCAGTTGCTATTATCCTTCTGGATTTATACATGCCGGTGATCGATGGAATGGCACTCCTGAAGCTTCTGAAGATGAAGGGAGTAACAAAATACATTCCGGTTATCATTATTACAGCAGAACAATCGCCGGAAAAAGCCATAGAATGTTATGATAAAGGAGCCGTTGATTTTATTCCCAAGCCATTTGTTGCTGTTGTTGTCAAAGGTCATGTGAAAAACATCATTGAACTGTATCGCAGCAAACATGAGCTGGAGATCATTGTGAATCAGCAGACGAAAGAGATTCAGGAGAAGAATACAGAACTTCATGGATATAATGACCGTATTCTCGAGGTAATGAGTTCCATTGTAGAATTTCGAAATCTGGAGTCCGGTAATCATATTAAAAAGATTAAGGGAATGACCAGAATCATGGCAGAGACGTGCAATAAGCTTTATCCCGATGTTTATCATCTGACACCGGAGACGATAGAGATTATGGAAAGTTCGTCCGCGCTGCATGATATCGGTAAGATTGCTATATCGGATACGATTCTTCTAAAGCCTGGACGTCTGACTGCAGATGAATTTGAAGTAATCAAATCGCATACAACCTTAGGTTGTGAGATTATTAAAGTGATTGAGGAACTTCAGAGTAAGAACTACCTGGAAATCAGCTATAATATTTGCAGGCACCATCATGAAAGATATGATGGCAAAGGATATCCGGATAATCTGGAAGGTGAGGATATCCCGATAGAAGCGCAGCTGGTATCTATAGTGGACGCCTATGAATCGTTGATTGGTGACAGAGTTTACCGAGATGCCTATGATAAGGACAAAGCCTTTGATATAATTATGACTGGAGAATGTGGGGTGTTTTCTGAGCGCATGCTGAACTGCTTTTCCAAAGCAAGACCGATTATTGATGCATTTTGCTCCAAATTTGATGATTGATTTGTAAAAGAAAAGTGAGGGAAAATTATGGAAGATCGTGATTATATTGAAGCTGGATTGGATATTTCATCTGCAGAAGAAAGGTTTATGAGAAACGAAACTATTTATCTGAAACATTTATATAAATTCCCATATAACCAGAATTATGAACGTGGGATGCAAATGATTCGTGAAGATAATGTGCTTGGTGCATTTGAAGAATTACATAGTCTGAAGGGAATTGCGTCCAACCTTTCGCTGGTAAGAGTTCAGTCAACCTGCAGCGATGTTGTTGAAATGTTACGGAAAGGGAAGCTGCCGGTGCAGGAACAGATTATAAACTTCCAGGATGCTTATGATGCTGCTGTTCAGTTTATTGGACGGATGGAAAAGGAACAGGTTCACGTATTTGACTGATTCGTTGAAAGAGGAGAAAAATGGCGAATACAACAGGATGGTGTGGAAGTCATATGAAAACACATTTTGTTCTGAATACGCTTGGGAATATTCAATTTCTGATTCGACACAATCCCGGGGAAGCAGAACGGCTGATGGAGATCTTCATCGATTATAGCAAGGCAACGCTGCGTTATGAGAATCAGGCTGCATGGAATTCTTTGACTAAGGAGCTAACCTATTTAGAGCAATATGAAAACCTGATGGTAATGCGCTTTGGTGAACATTTCTGTCTAAAGAAAGATATTGCGGTACAGATGGATTTGCCCCCAATGACGCTGCAGGGACTAATAGAAAATGCTTTCTATCATGGTGTACGTGATTTGCTGGAAGAAGGTAAAATGTCGATTCGTTCCTATACAGAAGGTGACGAGGATGTGCTGGAGGTAAGCGACAATGGAAAAGGAATTGCCGATGTCGGGGCGACTCTTAGGAATGCAATGGAAGAGTCTTCGTTTCTTGGAAAGCTAAATGCCGCTATTTCACAAGACGAAACAACGGCATTGCAGATAATCAGTACGATTCAGAAAGGAACGAAGGTTCAGATTCGTAGGAAACGATAACAGAATCAAAGATCAAAATCTTTAAAGTTAATATTATTTCTCTTCCGGGGCTGTTCTGAGCGTGAACTCTTAGAATGTGACTGGAAGAGATTTTTATTTACCATGGTTCTGTTTAGCGGCTTGGGTCGCTTGGTAAATTTCCGTGAGGTCCTGCTTTGATTTAAATACGGATTACCTCCGGAATGTGATGATTTGGAATAGTATGTCGAACGCGGTGCTGTCGGTCTTCTTCTGGGAATATTGGAGCGACGCTTTCGTATCTGAGCCAGACGTTTTCTGATAAAATGATGCTTTTTAAGTATTGAATTAAGAATCAGGAGAAGGATTACAACAAATGCAATAATTACTACAAGAAGAATTACCTGATAGATATTGATAAACACCGGATGTTCCTCAGCTGTATTAGCAGAGACACTCGCAGCAGCATCCTGACCCGGCTCGATCTCTGAGAAGACAAAGTTCGGACTGGCATCTTCAGACAGATTAACAGTTGCCTGACCAAGAAACATTCCCTGGTACGTATACTCTACTGTTGCCAGCGCATTTTCTGGTAAATCTTCATAGGAAATAGCAGAGGTAACATCAGCAAAATCAATTCCATTGGGCAGAATAATGGAAGCATTGCGGTCCATAGAAATAATCGGAGAAGTACTGCCGAATATGGAATTAGAGGAATCAAAGAAATCGGAATTCGCTATCTCATAACCATTTTCCAGAGAAGTCAGCTTGGTTGTCGAGAAGTTGGAGAATCCATAATCAAAGAGATTGACAGTATCTTCAAACTGATAGGGACTTTCTTCCATCAAAATGACACAGATGAGTTTCATCCCTCCCCGTTCAGCACAGGAAACCAGAGTCTGTCTGGAATGACTGGTAAAACCGGTTTTGGAACCCACCAGATATTCGTAGAAATAATCCTGTCCTTCGTACAGACGATTTTTGGAATGCAGATAGTATTCAGGATGTGAAGCTGTTTCTTCTATATGGTAAGTGGATGTGCATGCAATCTTACAAAGAATATCATGACTAAAGAAGGCTTGTCCAATTAGCGCCATATCATGTGCTGTAGTATAATGCTCCTCATTATGAAGTCCGTTGGTGGTTACAAAATGCGTATTCTCACAACCAAGTTCAGCTGCTTTCTCATTCATCATCACAACAAATTCATCCATAGAACCGGCAACATGCTCTGCTACGGCATTACAGCCTTCGTTGGCTGAGTTAATCAGGATACCGTAAAGGATTTCCTCCAGAGTAAGCTGATCACCGGCAGAAAGTCCCATATTGGAACCATCATAGTCATTGGCATCAATGGCAGATTGATTCACGGTAATCACATCAGTCAGAGGACAGTTCTCAACTGCAACCAGACAGGTCATCAGCTTGGTGATACTGGCAGGATATAATTCTTCATCAATATTCTTGGCATACAGGATGGCACCGGTATTAGCGTCCATCAGAATAGCACCTTCTGCACCAATGGCAGGTCCTTGTGGCCAGTTCTCAACCTGATTGCTCTGTACCGGCTCGTTTTTACGATTCTCGGCCTCCTCCAGGTAATCCTCAGAATCTGCCAATACAGGCAGACTGATCAATTGAAAACATAAGATAAAGGACAATATATAGGAACAAAGTTGTAATCTTCTATAAACTTTCATGAAAACCCTTTCCAGACAAAGAAAAATTATGACATTCCTAATCATACACTATTTTATGGAAAAACCAAACTCCATTTCACAAAAATAACATAAAATTAAGGAAAGCATTTCTCAAATACACATTATTAGTGTACAATGAATCTTTGAAATAAGGCGTTAATGCGTATTACAGAAATGAGGATATCAAATGAGACTTAGAAATGTTACAGGCTCTAGAGAAATGATAGCAGCCAATGAATTTGTTATTCAAAATCCAGGGGAATGGAAAGGAAAATGGAAAGACATTTTTCAAAATAAGAATCCGATTCGTCTGGAGATTGGCATGGGCAAGGGGCGTTTTCTGATAACACTTGCCAGGCAGAATCCATCTGTGAATTATCTTGGAATTGAGAAATATTCCACAGTTTTGCTTCGTGCTCTACAGAAAATGGAAGAGGAACCGCTTCCTAATATAAGATTTATCAGAATGGATGCAGAGGAAATAACAGAGGTCTTTGCACAGGGTGAAATAGACCGCATTTATCTGAATTTTTCAGATCCGTGGCCAAAGGATCGGCATGCCAAGAGAAGACTGCCAAGCAGACAGTTTCTGGAGCGATATGATCAGATTCTAAAGAGCGATGGAACATTGGAATTTAAGACAGACAATAAGGATTTATTCACCTTTGCAGAAGAAGAGGTTGCAGACACAAAATGGGCAATTAGGAGCATCAGTTATGATCTGCATGCAGATGCATCGATGATGGAAGGAAATGTAATGACAGAATATGAGGAGAAATTTTCAGCCATGGGAAATCCGATTTATAAATATGTCATTTATCGCAGGTAATTATTAATTGATGACCAATTAAGCATATTTCGTGCAAAAAGATTGACTATTTATACAGTTTCCTATAGTTTAGGATTATGAGAGCTAATGGAGTAATTCTTTAAAGTACGGGGGGTTTGTAACAGGAAGGAACAGGTATTATTATGAAAAAGATGGGGAACAAAGGTTTTTCCTTAGTTGAATTGATTATTGTAATTGCAATAATTATGATTGTTGCAGGAATTATGATTCCACAACTCGTTCGGTATCTGGAAAAGTCCAAGGTAGCAGCGGATCAGGAGACACTGGAGGCAATTTACAAAGCAGTAGTCTATTCGATGGCTGATACAGAGGTGCAGAATGATCCGGTATCTAAAGCGATGATCAATAATCTAAATACACCGGTAACTTTGGAGAGTCTGATGACACCGGCCAATAATAAATTTGCAAATGAGATTATCAATACGTTAGGCTGGTCCAGTCTGAGTCAGGCAACCTATGAGGAACTGCTGGAATCAGCACATGCCCCAAACTGTGAGATTTACCTTGTATATAAAGGTGGTGTTCATAACCCGATTGCAATGTGGATAACAACAACAGATAGTAGAGGAAAGCGGGATACCTCGCAGAATCCAACCACACAGAGTGCAATTGGTATATGTATAAATATTCAATAGGATAGGTGAACAGATGATAGGAATTATTGGAGCCATGGACGCAGAGGTGGCCGGTATCCGTCAGGAAATGACGCAGGTTTCGGTTACCAGAAAAGCGTCCATGGATTTTGTAAAAGGTTATGTTGGAACCAGGGAGATAGTTCTGGTAAAATGCGGTGTCGGTAAAGTGAACGCCGCTATTTGTACGCAGGTATTAATCGATGATTACAAGGTGGATCTGGTCGTTAATACCGGTGTGGCCGGGGCTTTGGATGCAAGACTTCATATTGGTGATATTGTTTTGGCAACAGACGCAATTCAGCATGATATGAGAGCTGAGCAGCTTGGATGTAAGCCGGGGGAGATTCCCTATTCGGAGACGTCCTGTTTTATTGCGGATCAGGAGATGAATACTTTGATTCGTGATTGTTGTGCGGCAGTACTGCCGGAGAAAATGGTTTATGAAGGAAGAATTGTGAGTGGCGATGAATTTGTTGCTACCAATGAACGTAAAAGTATGATTTTTGATGAATTTCATGCGATGTGCACGGAGATGGAGGGGGCAGCAATTGCACAGGCGGCAAGTCAGAATCATATTCGATTTGTGATAATGCGGGCTATTTCGGATCAGGCAGATGATTGTGCAGAGGTGGATTTTCCAACATTTGTTGAGGAGGCTTCCAAGCAGAGTGTGAAGCTGATTCTATCTTTGCTCAAAGCAATGAAACAGTGATAAGTTGAGGTACTTTATGAGTGTAAGAACAGATAAAAGAGAAAGCAATTTTGAATTACTGCGCATTATTGCCATGCTATTAATTATTGCAGGCCATTTTGTTACCCAGAGCGGTGCATTGGAGGCAACAACAGGGATTAATCACTGGTTTGCTGCATCTGTTGGAATGGGACACCGAATGGCAGTGAATCTGTTTGTGTTAATTGGAACCTGGTTCATGGTCGATCTGGATTTTAAACCATCGCGTATAATAAGGCTTTATGGTACCGTGTGGTTCTATTCTGTTCTCATAACCTTAATCTGCAAAGTCTGTAAGGTACCGGTAAGTATGGAGGAATTTGTCAGCGCGTTTTTCCCGGTGATCAGAAGGGCTGTGTGGTTTGCATCGGTTTATATTGGACTGATGCTGTTATCGCCGTTCTTACGAAAGTTCAGACTTCTTACTCTTGAAATTCAGAGAAAGGCAATTATCGTATTATTCCTGTTAGTCTGTGTGGAATGTACCTTATCCACATTTATGGATACTTACTTGTGTGCATTAACATGGTTTATCTTCCTGTACCTGTTCATGTGTTATCACAAGGAATGTGTTAAGCGAGACTGTTCTATCCTTAAATGGAATAAGATCTGGTATCTGTTGATTGGTGTTGCAGTCTATGCAGCAATGATAGCAGCGGAAGGAATCTGTTACACTTTTGCAGACAGAGTGCCAGTGCTTTCAATGGGAAGAAGTCTGGTGATACAGTATTTGAGTGATTACAAATCAATCCCTAATTTCCTGTCAGCCTTTTGTATCTTTTTGTTTTTTGAAAATTGGCGCATGCGTAAAATCCGGCTAATCAATGTATTTGCCGGTGCTACCTTTGGCGTATATGTGATTCATCAGATACCGGTATTTTATATGTTCTTATGGAAAAATCTTTGTGACTGTGATTCCTGGATCAATGACCGAATGTTTCCGCTCTATACACTTGCAGTCATCTTCTGTGTTTTTGTCGCAGGAGTGGTGATAGATCAGATCAGAACGGTTGTATTCGAACCGTTTTGGCTTCATTCACCGCTCTTTCGCTGGATCAATAGAAAAATGGATAGATTCTACCAGAGCGTGAATCAGGATAACAATAAGTAACAACAAATAAATATCGAAAAACGATAATATATTGTTGACAAACAAATAGACCTATGCTATTTTATAAACAGCATAGGTCTATTTTTATAACAATTATTTCAAGAGTAATATTAGAACAGTGGCAGTAGAGAAAGGGAATGCGATATGAAGGATAAATTTCTACTAATAACGAAATGTTTATTGAATGTTATGTTTTACTTAGGAATTCCAACGACAATTACAATTCCATGGACACTGAAGTGGTATAGCCAGATTAATCAGTATTATGATCGTTATTACTGGATTCAGACAGCGTTATTTTTGATATGTGGAACGCTGGCGTGTCTGATTGTATTTGAACTTAGAAGAATGATTAAGTCAGTAGAGGCGGAGGATTGTTTCGTGGAAGCCAATGTAAGGAGTCTTCGAAGCATGGGCAATTACAGCTTTATGGTATCCGCAGCAACCGTTGTCAGATTATTCCTGTACGGAACACCGGGTGTTTTCGTTGTCCTTCTGGTCTTTGCTATTGCAGGATTGTTCTCCAAAGTATTGGCCAAAGTGTTTGCGGAGGCAATCAGATATAAGCTGGATAATGACCTGACAATATAAGAAGGAGGAGCGACATGTCAATTATGATTAATCTGGATGTTATGATGGCGAAGCGAAAGATTGGACTAACCGAGCTTTCCAAGGAAGTTGATATTACCATGGCAAATCTGTCCATTCTAAAAAACAATAAAGCGAAGGCAATTCGATTCTCTACACTAAACGAGATCTGTAAGGTACTGAAGTGTCAACCGGGAGATATCATCGAATATGTGGAGGAAGCTGAGGATGTGGAAGTGATGTGAATGTCACCAGTCTGATGCTTACATGTCATTAAAACGCTATTAGATAGTGTCAAATAAGTTATGAAAAAAATGAGCAAAGAAAAAAGGCTCAGATGAACCTTGAAAACGGTAGATGTTTTAGGTTGTGGTAGCTGATCGC
>JAKQFQ010000022.1 GCA_029558315.1 Bacillota bacterium | reverse complement strand
ACACTGGATATAGGAGAACAACAGTTTAAAGACGATGTTTCTCTTAACATTGAAACATTTATGGAATCCATGCATGCTTATCAGGGTAAGAGCGGCAGTGCTGCTCCCAGCCCATCGGATTGGCTGGAGGCTTTTGAAGAGGCCGAAAATGTTGTCGCAATCACCATTACAGGCACACTCAGTGGCAGTTTTGCCAGTGCCAATGTCGCTGCCGGTATGTTCCTCGAACAACATCCGGATCGTCACATTTTTCTGCTTGATTCCAAATCAGCAGGACCCGAGATGGCTCTCCTTGCCAGAAAAGCGGCCGAACTTATGAAAAATGATTTAGATTTTGCGCAGATTGAGCAACAACTGAGGTCCTACCAGAAACAGACCGGTCTTCTCTATATTCTTGGTTCTCTCGATAATCTGATTAAAAATGGCCGCGTCAGTAAACTTACTGCGGGGCTGGCAGGGATTCTTGGCATTCAGATTGTCGGCATTGCAAGTAAAGAAGGCACCTTGGAACTACTACATAAATGCAGAGGAAAACGCTGTGCATATGAGACAGCGATAAAAGATATTCTGGCACGTAATTATCAGGGTGGTAAGATTGTAATCGCGCACTGTTTTGCTCCGGACGGCGCCCGCTACATTGCAGATGCCATTCGCACACTATACAAGAATGCGGAAATCGAATTGATTGCCACCGGTGGTCTTTGCAGCTTCTATGCAGAACGCGGCGGCATTATGATTGGATTTGAATAGCGTTACATGAAAAGCATTCCCACAAGATGAACCAGAAATGCAACGAACCAGGCAATCACACATTGCAATATGGCAATGATTACTGCCCACCGCACACCAAGCTCTCTCTTCACTGCAGCCACTGCGGCTACACAGGGGGTATAGAGCAGGGTGAATACCAAAAATACAATCGAGGTAAATGGGGTAAATAGGCTGCTAAGTTTAGTTACGTCTCCATCAAGCAGAACCGCTAATGTGGAAACCACGCTTTCTTTGGCCGTAAATCCGGTAATCAGGGCAGTGGAGATTCTCCAATCTGCTATGCCCAGAGGTGCAAAGATTGGTGTAATCAGACTTCCAATCAACGCAAGTAAGCTGTTCTGTGAATCAGCCACCGGATTCAGTCTGGTATCAAAGGTCTGCAGAAACCAGATGATGATGGATGCCACAAAGATAATGGTAAATGCCTTGGTAATAAAATCTTTAGCCTTTTCTCCAATGAGTTTCAAAACGCTCTTAGCGCTCGGGAAACGATAGTTGGGGAGTTCCATTACGAAAGGAACCGGCTGTCCCTTAAATTTCGTAGATTTTAGTACCAACGCTACCAGAATGCCTACAATGATTCCTGTAAAGTAAATCCCTATCATCACCAGTGCCGCATGTTCCGGGAAAAATGCCCCTGTTATCAAAGCATAGATTGGCAATTTGGCGGAACAGCTCATAAACGGTGTCAGCAGAATTGTCATCTTACGGTCTCTGTCCGACGGAAGTGTTCGTGTTGCCATAATTGCAGGTACAGAACAACCAAATCCAATCAACATCGGTACAAAACTTCGACCCGAAAGCCCGATCTTACGAAGCATTTTATCCATGACAAATGCAATTCTTGCCATATAACCACTGTCTTCCAGAATAGACAGGAAGAAAAATAACACCACAATAATCGGTAAGAAACTTAAGACACTTCCCACACCGGAAAAGATTCCGTCAATCACAAGCGAACGGACAATGGGATTGATACCGTAATTAATTAGTCCCTGATTGCATAGATTCGTCAGCCATCCGATACCCCATTCCATAAGATTGGAAAGTGCTGCACCGATGACGCCAAAGGTCATCCAGAAGATAAATGCCATAATACCAATAAATGCCGGTATTGCACTAAATTTACCGGTCAGAATCTTATCAATCATCTGGCTTCTCTTATATTCCTTGCTTTCATGCGGTCTGACTACTGTCTCTGCACATAATTTCTCAATAAAGTTAAATCGCATATCTGCAAGAGCAGCCTGTCTGTCTTTGCCGCTCTCCTCCTCCATCTGGAGAATAATATGCTCTAACATTTCCTTCTCATTCGTATCAAGCTTTAGTTTTTCTTCAATCAAATGATCCATTTCAACCAGCTTGGTGGCTGCAAATCGAACCGGTATCTTCGCTCGCTTGGCATGATCCTCAATCAAATGAATAATCGCATGGATACATCTATGTACTGCGCCGCTATCACTACCATTCTCGTCACAGAAATCCATTCTTCCCGGGCGTTCTCTGTGCTTTGCTACATGAATGGCATGTTCTATCAATTCGTCAATACCTTCATTCTTGCCGGCAGATATTGGGACTACCGGAATTCCCAGCATATCCTCCAGGCGATTAATCATTATGGTTCCGCCGTTCTCTCTGACTTCATCCATCATATTCAGGGCAAGTACCATAGGAATATCCAATTCGATAAGCTGCATCGTCAGATAAAGATTACGCTCAATGTTTGTAGCATCAATAATATTGATAATCCCCTTCGGTCTATCCTTCAGCAGGAATTCTCTTGTGACAATCTCTTCACTTGTATAGGGGGATAACGAATAGATTCCCGGAAGATCTGTGACATTGGTATTATCATGCTTGATTATGGAACCATCCTTACGATCAACCGTAACTCCGGGAAAATTACCCACATGCTGATTCATACCTGTCAAACGGTTGAATAACGTGGTCTTGCCACAGTTCTGATTCCCGGCTAAAGCAAAGGTTATTACTGTGTCTTCTGACAATTCATCCCCACTTTTTTTCACTTTATAAGTAACGGGCTCTCCCACACCAGGATGCTCTGCTTCATCTTTACGGACCTTCTTCGCCGGAACTTCATGGGCATCATGAACATCATGTACCATGATACATGCGGCATCGTCCTTTCGAAGTGTCAGCTCATATCCACGTACACGCAACTCGAGCGGATCACCCATCGGAGCCATTTTCACAAGTGTAATCTCCGTTTCCGGTATCAATCCCATGTCCAGAATATGCTTGCGAAGAGACTCCTCCGCGCATTCTACTTTCTCAATAACTGCATCTTTTCCTATTTGTAATTCTGCTAAAGTCATATATTTATCTTCTTTCTATCGAATACTCACACGCTGCAATCAAACTCGAATTATGGTTATTATGCTCTGTGATTGTTGTTTTGTTTGCATTTCATAATTTAATATGATGTTAATTGGTTTTATATTCTATATTATCATAACAGATTTACAATGAATCCACTAATATAATATTTCTCTTTTTGCATTAATTCTGGTGTTCTCTTGTCTTGCTCTCTTCTTGTTCTCTTCTTGTTATTATGTAAACCTAAACAGTACGACCGAGAGTAAGTTATTCTATTTCTTCTCCTCTTACTCCCAATGCAGCATCATACCAACCTCTATCATACGCAAGAGAGCATAACTGCCTGTTTTTTAACTTTTTTTTGCATGAATATGCCATATAAATGACCGAAAGAAAGTTACTCCATCCTCCATACACTTTCTCGTTAACGTGCCGCGATATCGTTCAAACACCTGCACGTTTCCTAGACAATTTTAAAAAACAAAAGCCCCACCTTGCGGTGAGGCCTTAATCTTAATGATGAAACAAACGAATCTTTGTAAATGCCATCGCCATGCCATATTTATCACAACATTCAATGACTGCGTCGTCACGGATGGATCCGCCCGGTTCTGCAATGTATTTAACACCACTCTTCTTCGCACGTTCAATATTATCGCTAAATGGGAAGAAAGCGTCCGAGCCAAGTGCTACATCATCCATCTGGTCTAACCAGGCGCGTTTTTCTTCTCTGGTAAATACTTCCGGTTTTACCTTGAATACTTTCTGCCATGCACCTTCTGCAAGAACATCCATGTATTCCTCACCGATATAGTTGTCGATAGCATTGTCTCTGTTGGCTCTTCCAAGGTCATCAACGAACTGAAGATTAAGTACCTTTGGTGACTGACGAAGCAACCAGTTGTCTGCCTTGCTTCCTGCAAGTCTGGTACAGTGTACACGAGACTGCTGTCCTGCACCGATTCCGATGGCCTGTCCGCCCTTTGCGTAACATACAGAATTGGACTGTGTATATTTCAAAGTAATTAAAGCAATCAACAAGTCAACTTTAGCAAATTCCGGAATCTCTTTATTTTTGGTTACAACATCTGAAAGAAGCTCTTCGTTGATTGGGAGTTCATTTCTCCCCTGCTCAAAAGTAATTCCGAAGACATCCTTATGCTCAATCGGTTCAGGAACATAATTCTCATCAATCTTGATGATGTTATAGTTTCCTTTCTTCTTCTCAGCCAGAATCGCCAATGCTTCCGGCTCATATCCCGGTGCAATAACACCATCGGATACTTCTCGTTTAATAATCTTAGCGGTTGATACATCACATACATCAGAGAGTGCAATGAAATCACCAAAGGATGACATACGGTCTGCACCACGTGCTCTTGCATAAGCACAAGCCAACGGTGATAACTCTCCAAGATCATCTACCCAGTATATTTTCTTCAAAACATCTGTAAGTGGAAGTCCGACTGCAGCGCCTGCCGGCGATACATGTTTAAATGAAGTTGCTGCCGGAAGCCCGGTTGCTTTCTTTAATTCCTTAACTAACTGCCAGCCATTAAATGCATCCATGAAATTGATATATCCCGGCTTACCACATAATACTTCGATGGGAAGTTCTCCGCCATTGTTGCAGAAGATTTTAGCCGGCTTCTGATTCGGATTACATCCATATTTTAATTCTAATTCTTTCATATTATCCATACCTTTCTTATGATTGTTCCAAATTAAGATATCATAATCGATTAGCTTACCTGTCCAACTAATTGATTCAGACGTTGTTCTATTTACTGACTCTTTTTACTTGCTCTTCTACTTGTTCTTATTAATAATCTTAGAAGTATATTTTCCAGTCTCAATGTCGATATAACGAACAAATAAAGAAACCTTATTGTCTTCATTTAGATTGTTCCACACAAGTTCTGTGAAGCTGTCCATATCATCTGACATCGTAACCGGTACCGGTTCTCCTTCAAAGCTTGGAAGCGGGCTGCCATCACACTGGTAGGTATGTATAAAATGTCCCTCGCCTGCCTTAGGGTTCTCATACGCAAAGGTATAACGATTGCAGGAAGATGGATCTCCATTGTTGCTCTTTAAGATCGACATTGCGTAATTGTAGATTCCGTTCTCAATATGCATGATTCCGGAGATACGCGGTGTGTAGTTCGGTCCATCCGGCTCAAACTCTCTGTTTCTTAAGGACTGCTCGAATGTCATCTGCTTGTCCATTCCCTCGTAGATGGTATCTGTCTGGTCACCGTTGGTTACAATGGTCTTGTTACCAAGTACACGAACCGGAGCATAGATGATTAAGCTGGGATCTGTCAATTTAGAAGGGTCAAATGCCTGTGTACGGATGCCTTCACCATCTTCCACAAAGATACGATTTCTACTGTTTTCACTTCTTCCCATAATAAAATATGCAGTTACAGCATATTTCCCATTCGGTGATTTCCCAATTATAATTCCTCTTCCCGGGTAAGCGCTTGCGCTCAGTTCTGTTTCGACATTCACTGTCTTCATTCTTTTCCCATCCTTTCTTTGTGTGTTGTCCTTCGGTTCCTTAAAATAAAAATCGACCCTCCGGGCAAACTGTGGTTCAAATTTCAGTTACCCAGACGGTCGGCTTCATATTACTAATTTGCTCCACGTGGTTAATTCCACAAATGCGCAGATTTTAATCCCTCCACTGCATCTTCCGTCAGTTGCAAATCAAACTCTCTATTACACAAACGATTATACAAAATTGGAGGTAGTCCGTCAAGACAGTACACTTCTTTGATTTATCTTTGGCACATTGCAAAAACAGGTCAAAAATGCTCTTGACATGCTTTTCTCTTTGCGTTATATTCATCTTACATATCTGGGAAACGTCTAGACCATTTCGGTTATCCATCCCCTATATGAATAGAAAAATTAGGGTGAAGAGCCGGAAAATATTAAAGATTATTTTTGGACGTTCCTTTCCTCGCTTAGTTGTCACAGCGCAGAAATTCTATTACGGGGCACATCCGCTTGCGCACGGTTCCATCCTGGATGTACTTTTAGAAGAGAACGGAGATACCACACAGGCAACCGTATATGATGCGGAACCGGATAACAATTCCGGCCCGGATGCAGTGAAAGCATTACCCAGGCGTATGAGATTCTATCATGCCAAGATTGATGCGCACAGCCTGCAGGCCGGACAGGACTATAACAATCTTAAAAATGTCATAACGATCATGATTCTGCCATACGATGCCTTTGGACAGGATCGTATGATTTATACCATGAAGAACCGGTGTATCGAAGATCCCAATCTGCCTTATGAGGATGGTGCTGCCACCATCTATCTGTATACAAAAGGGACAAAGGGCTGTCCTTCCAAACAGTTACAGGAATTTCTGAACTATATGGAAAACACTTGCCCTGCCAATGCCGTCAATGATGATTTGAGGGACATGCAGCACATGGTTGATCTTGTCAAACAGGATATGGAGGTGTCAACAGCTTATATGAGACTGATGTGATTGCCAAGATTATTGATAAATTTCAGCTATCCCCTGCTGATGCAGAAGAAGTTGTTGCGAAGTATTGGAAATAAACAGCTGTCCTGACTTTATTTAAAGAAATATTTAAGGGAAGTATCTTTTGTGATACTTCCCTTTTGATAATCTGCGGTGCACAACACATGCAGCAATAGTTACAACAGACTCCAGCAAGACCACTGAATAACATTTTATCCTATGCCTTCGTAATCATTGCATAGCATTTTGGTCTGCGGTCTCTAAACAATCCCCATTCCAATCGCATCTGATCGATCTCTGAAAAATCATACGCAGCATACAGAATTTCTTCCTGTTCCCTCGAAGCATCTGCGATGATTCCTCCGGTTGCATCGGTCAGGAAAGACGAACCATAGAATAGTAGTGCAGATTCCTGATTGGCATTTCCTGCGCAGGGGCTTACTTTCTCTTCTCCAATTCGGTTGGCAGCTGCTACCGGAACGACATTGCTTGCCGCATGTCCCTGCATACAGCGTCTCCAATGAAGCATACTGTCACAGTCAAGAATTGGTTCAGCCCCGATTGCGGTGGGGTAGAGTAGGAGCTGTGCCCCCTGTAATGCCATACAGCGTGCCGTCTCCGGGAACCACTGATCCCAGCAGATGCCAATTCCTACCACACCATACTTCGTCTGAAATACCTTGAATCCGGTATCTCCCGGGGTAAAATAGAATTTCTCCTGGTAGAAATGGTCATCCGGAATATGCGTCTTGCGATAGACTCCAAGGATTTCTCCACCCGCATCGATGCAGGCGATGGAATTGTATAAGACATTGCCGTCCTTCTCATAGAAGCTGATTGGCAGTACAACCTGTAATTCTCCGGCAAGGCGCCGTCCCATCTGCACTGCCTGATTCTCCTCAACCGTCATTGCATAAGAATAAAAATCATATCTTCTTTGCTGACAGAAATATTCCCGTTCAAACAGTTCCGGCAGCAAAATAATCTGCGCACCATTCTTAGCTGCCTCACGGATTTTTTCCTCTGCACTGATTAAATTCTGTTCCACGCTCTGATTGCAATACATCTGTACTGCTGCCACTTTCACTTCGGACATAGGCGCCTCCCTTTCTATGCTTTCTGGCCTTTCGGAATCTGTTGTGTAATGCAGTGAATATTGCCACCACCCACCAGAATATCTCTTGCCGGAATTAAGATCATCTCCCGTTCCGGACAAAGTTTACGCATTATGCTTACCGCACGCGCATCACTCTCTTCATTCTCCCCGCCAAATGCCGGAATAAGAACCGCTTCATTCGTAAAATAGAAATTTACATAGGAAGCCGCCAGTCGTTCTCCGGCTTCCCTTTCATCCTCGCCTTCCTCAAATGCATAGCCGGCCAGTTCTTCCTTCGTGATACACACAGGATAATCCGGAATCGGTAACTTATGAATACGAAGCCTTCTGCCTTTCGCATCGGTAACGTCACTTAGATACTGATAGGTTGCCATCGACAAGCCATATTGCGGGTCTGCCTCATTCTCCGTCCATGCCAGCACGACCTCTCCCGGCCTTATAAAGGCACATACATTATCGACATGTTCATTGGTCTCATCCTGATAGATGCCTCTTGGCAACCACAGAACTTTCTTAATTCCAAGATACTCCTCAAGTTTTTGCGTAATCTGCTCTTTTGATAGTTTTGGATTACGTCCCTTACTTAGCAGGCATGCCTCACATACCATTAGCGTACCTTCCCCGTCACTGTGAATGGCTCCGCCCTCCAAAACAAATGGTGCTGCATCATAACATTCATATCCATAGGCATCTGCCACCTCTTGGGCAAAGGCATTATCCTTTGTCCAATCCGCATACAGACCATCAAAGGTACCGCCCCAGGCATTGAATCCCCAGTTCACCGCACGCACCTTTTTTTCTGCATTTATCACAAATGTCGGTGCAACATCTCTCGCCCAGGCATCATCCGTCGGCATGATAAAAAGATGGACATGTTCCTGTCCGCCTAACTGTTCCATCGCCGAAGCCATACCGCTGCTTGAAGTTGCGACATAGACTTCTTCACTCTTTGCAATCGCCCTGATTACTTTGGCAAATGCTTCTCTTGCACCCACAGCTCCATAAATCCAACTTCCCGGTCGCTCCGGCCAGATCATAATGGTGCCGTGATGCGGTTCATATTCTCCTGGCATCCAGTATCCGTCTGCTGCCGGTGTGTGAATCAATCTCTCCATCTAAGATAATCTCCCCTTAAAATCCTGATATCCGAACTCTTTTACTATTGTTATGGTTCCATCTTCTGTTTCAACGGCAATCGTTGGTAGTGGAATTCCGTTAAATGTATTATTTTTCACCATAGAATAAAGTGCCATATCCTCAAAGATGAGCTTCTGACCAATGTGTACCTCTTCCTTGAAGCTGTAATCTCCAATCACATCTCCTGCAAGGCAGGTTACGGAGGACAGTCGATAGGTATGTGCATACTCATTTGCTTCTCCGGCACCGATGATACGTGGTCGATATGGCATTTCCAAAACATCTGGCATATGGCAGGCCGCAGATGCATCTAAAATCAGAATGTCCATGTCGTTATGAACGATATCCATGACTTCTGTTACCAGGTATCCGGCGTCCAAAGCAATCGCTTCTCCCGGCTCTAAATATACCTCAAGCTGATATGTATTTTTAATGTAGCCAATCAATTCAATCAGTTGATCAATCTGATAATCTTTTCTTGTAATATGATGTCCGCCACCAAGATTTAACCATTTCACCTGTCGCAGTTCCTGTGCAAACTGCTTTTCAAATGCATGAAATGTTGATACCAGATCATCTGCATTCTGCTCACAGAGCGTATGAAAATGAAGTCCCTCAATGCCCCCGGGAAGTTCTTTTAATTCACTTCTCACAACCCCAAGTCTTGACGCATACCCACAGGGATCGTAGATTGCATGCCCCTCCTGTGTGGAATGCTGTGGATTAATGCGCAGTCCCACACTGACATTGGCACACAGCTCTTTGTGCTTCTCATATTGTGCAACCGAGTTGAAGATGATGTGATCACAGATCTTGACCAGTTCCTTCATATCCTCAGTTTTATATGCGGGAGCAAAGACATGATTCTCCTTTTTCATTTCTTCCCGTCCAAGCCTCGCCTCATACAATCCGCTCGCCGTCGTTCCACTGATATAGCGACCAATCAGCGGATAGAGCGCATACATGGAAAACGCCTTCTGTGCAAGAAGAATGTGGCAACCACTTTTCTGTTCAACGCTCTGAAGATTTTCAAGATTTTCGATTAGTCTCTTAACATCAATAACATAACATGGAGTTGGAACCTGCTGCCATAGCATCGGATTCATTTTCTTCGATATCATTGTCTCCGATGCTTTTTCCTCAATATACGCGGTCATATTATCTTTATTCTCGTCCACAGGTTCTTCTGTCGTCGATGTTATAATTCTCATTGCATTCTCCTCTGTCGTCGATGTTCATAATCCCCTTTGTATTCTCTTTGCAGATACAACTTCGGTGCATGTATTAGTCAAAATATCTCAATATCTCCATTACTTTATTCTACGGTCTGTGGATGTTCCTCTACCACCCAGGGCAGTCCATACTGATTCAGCATATCCATATAAGGATCCGGATCAAATTCTTCTACGTTAAATACCCCCTTGCCGCTCCAGGTTCCGCTGACTACCATAGCGGCACCAATCATCGCCGGAACGCCTGTCGTATAGGAGATTGCCTGTGAACCCAATTCCTTGTAGCATTCCTGATGGTCACATACATTATAGATATAGATGGTCTTCTTCTGACCATCCTTCATTCCGGTATAGATACAGCCGATATTCGTCTTTCCTACTGTTCTTGGTCCTAAAGATGCAGGATCCGGCAACAGTGCTTTTAAGAACTGAATCGGTACAATCTGCTGTCCTTCATACGCAATCGGCGTCGTAGATAACATACCGACATTCTGAAGACAATTCATATGCGTCAGATAGCTCTGTCCAAAGGTCATAAAGAAACGAATTCTCTTTACGCCCGGTATGTTCTTAGCCAGAGATTCAATTTCTTCATGATGAAGCAGATACATATCCTTCTGACCAACTTCCGGGAAATCATAGACTCTCTTGATTTCCATTGGCTTAGTCTCAACCCAGTGACCATTTTCCCAATAGGAACCATTGGCAGAGACTTCACGTAAGTTAATCTCCGGATTAAAATTCGTCGCAAATGGATATCCATGATCACCACCATTGCAATCCAGGATATCGATGGTCTCAATCGTATCAAAATAATGCTTTAATGCATATGCCGAGAATACACTTGTAACCCCAGGATCAAATCCGGTTCCAAGCAGTGCCATGATTCCCGCTTTCTCAAATTTTTCTTTATAAGCCCACTGCCAGGAATAATCAAAGTAAGCACTGAATCCTTCTTCCCTGCAACGCTTCTCATAGATGGCACGCCAGGTCGGTTCCTCAATATCCTCCGGCTCATAATTGGCAGTATCAATATAGTGAATGCCACATGCCAGACAGGCATCCATAATAGTTAAGTCCTGATACGGAAGTGCCACATTTAACACTGCATCCGGCTGCACTTTTTTCATCAGGGCAATTAATTCCTCAACACTGTCTGCATTGACCTGTTCTGTTGTCATTACAGATTTGGTCTTACCTTCTAATTTATCCTTAATGGCATCACATTTGCTCTTCGTTCTACTTGCCACACAGATTTCGCTGAACACATCGCTGTTCTGTGCACACTTCTGAATTGCCACACCGGCTACTCCACCGCAGCCAATCACTAATAATTTACCCATCTTTGTCCTCCTGATTCTTATTTTAGTCTCCGATTGTATTTGCAATCTATCCGCATTTTCTAATTTCTTTGCTTTATTTCTTACTTTATTTCTTACTTTATTTCTTAACTTCCTATCCTTCTTCTTCCTCTAAAAGATCTTCTACATATCTCGGGAGCATAAATGCACCACGATGCAGATTGGTTGTATAATACCACGTCTTAATCTTGCGCTCATTCCATCGTCTCTCATCCAGATCCTTCAGCGGATGATATTTCTTGGATGCAAATCCAAACAGCCAGTATCCTGAGGAGCAGGTCGGAATGTGTGCCTGATAGACTCTGCTGACCGGAAAGCTCTTGCTTGCTTTACGATGCATTGCTCTGCAGGAATCCTCATCTTCATCATAAAATGGGCTTCCATGCTGATATACCATGATACCGTCTTCCTTTAGTGCACGATAGCAATTCCCATAAAACTCTTTGGTGAACAATCCCGCGGTGTGTCCAAGCGGATCAATTGCATCATTGATAATCAGGGAATACTCATTTTGCTTGGAGCGCAAAAATCGCAGTCCGTCTTCATAATACACCGTGACACGCTTATCATCCAATCCGCATGCATTATCCGGAAAATATTTCTTGCAGACATCAACGAACACGCGATCCGGTTCTACAACATCGATTCGCTTAATCTCATCGTAGTAGGATAACTCTCTGGCTACGCCTCCGTCACCACCACCGATGACTAAGACATTTTCCACATTCGGATGCACGGCCATCGGCACATGTACCACCATTTCGTCATATACAAACTCATCCTTCTCCGCGAAGACAATACTACCGTCGGAACTGATGAATCGGCCAAATGCTTCGGATTTAAATACATCCAATCGTTGAAAATCCGTCTGTTGTCCAAAAAGCTGATTTTCCACCTTAACGGAGAGATTGACCCCATCCGTATGATAATCTGAGAACCACAAATCCATTGCTTAATCCTCCATTGTTCCTATGTCGTGTCAGGCTGTCTGCCTCATATCTATCATTTCATTCTGTGATTTGTAACACTAATCATTTGAAATTAATTTCTCTATTCCTCTACAACATAACCTTGATCTTTATCAAATACAACTCGATTGTAATATGAATCATCATAACGAAAGGTTCCATCTTCCTTAACGAAAACCTTTTCATACTGTTCTCCTTTAATGTAAAAGCCGAAAACAGCACTCCCACGTAATAGTTAGCGCCATTTTCAATGATTGATATTTACAACCATACGATAGATACCTTAGTTTTCCTCCACCAGAACATTTAACGTCTCCATAGTCATGTCTTCCGTTCCCTGCATGGAGCAGCCTTTCTCCTTGGCAT
Source organism: Bacillota bacterium (assembly GCA_029558315.1). Lineage (GTDB taxonomy): Bacteria > Bacillota > Clostridia > Lachnospirales > Lachnospiraceae > NK4A136. Next base: position 4,138 of record JAKQFQ010000022.1, on the reverse strand, counting down.
ACATAATATACTCTAAGATCTCGTCCGTAATCATTTCTCCCGGTGCCAGAATCGGGATTCCTGGCGGATAGCACATAACGAATTCTGTGCAAATCTTTCCGCTCGTCCGGGCAATCGGCATTGCTTTCTTCTTCGCATAGAATGCCTTTCTGGGGGAAATCAGTACCTTCGGGGCAATATATTCCATTCCCAGCGTCTGTGACGGATCTTTGGAATACAGTCGTTTGATATCGGACAATGCTCCAACCAGTCGCTCAATGTCCTGAATACGGTCTCCAATCGATATATAGGCAAGGATATTCGTGATATCTCCAAATTCAATCTGAATATCGTACTCATCCCTGAGCAGATCATAGACCTCGATACCTGCAAGGCCTATTTCTCTGGTATAGATCGACAATTTCGTTACATCAAAGTCGCATACACTCCTGTTATTAATCAGTTCTCTTCCATACGCATAGTAACCACCGATGGAATTGATTTCTTCTCTGGCATACTCTGCCATCTCCCGTACTTTCGCAAAGGATTCGGCACCTCGCATCACAAGATTTCTTCGTGAAATATCTAAGCTTGACAGTAACAGGTATGATGCACTCGTTGTCTGTGTCAGATTGATAATCTGGCTGACATACTCCCAGTTCACATTTTTATTGGTTAACAAAATGGAGCTCTGCGTCAGACTTCCGCCTGATTTATGCATAGATACAGACGCCATATCAGCACCGGCATCCATCGCACAGATGGGCAGATCCTCCCCAAAATACAGATGCGTGCCATGTGCTTCATCTGCAAGCACCAGCATATTGTTCTTATGCGCCATCTCGACGATTCCCTTAAGCTCTGAGCAGATACCGTAGTACGTCGGATTATTGACCAAAACACAGACTGCATCCGGATTCTGTTCAATTGCACTCTTTACTTCCTCTAATTCCATTCCAAGAGAAATACCCAGCTTCTCATCTACCTTGGGATTCACATAGACGGGAATCGCACCACACAGAATCAATGCGTTAATAACACTCTTATGTACATTTCTTGGCAATATAATCTTATCTCCTGAACGACAGACGGAGAGTATCATACTCTGCACAGATGAGGTGGTTCCTCCAACCATAAAAAAAGCATGCTCTGCGCGAAATGCTTCTGCTGCCAAAGCCTCTGCTTCCTTAATAACCGATACCGGATGACACAGATTATCCAGTGGTTTCATGGAATTCACATCCAGATTCACACATTTCTCACCCAGTAATTCCCGCAGTTCGGGGTTACCTCGACCTCGCTTATGACCGGGTACATCAAACGGAACGACTCTTTTCTTCCGTAAAGCTTCCAATGCTTCATAAACCGGTGCTCTTTTCTGTGCTTCATTCTCCATTTAGCGTCTCCATTCAGTCTAATCCCATACTACTTGCCATTCGCGTAAACTACGCGATTTCGCACAGCTGATTAGTAAAGTTTATTGTAACATATCAGCGTTTCTATCACAATAATTAGTTCGTGGCCAGCTTCGCGGATTATGAGTGGCCAGCTTCGCGGATATTTAGGATCAGTCTGGTCAATACCACCCGGTTCCTGCGTCATCGTTTCGGTTTCCTTTTGGCACTATAGGTTTCTGACGTTACTTTGAAACAAAGAACATTCGCTGCCTGCTCTTTGGTGAAAATGACCTCTTTTCCACTCTATTGAAAAAACATGGCTGTCAATGCATGACATTTGTCTTCCGAACGATTAATAAATTCTACTGTTCCATTGCCTATAATGCTGGAATAATAATATCCCGAATTACAAGGAGCATCCATAAAAACAGGTTCGCCCTCATTACACATTTTCAGTATTTCCTCTATCTCCTGTAAGCTGTTTACTTCTCTGTCTTTTCTTCTCATGTTCCTTCTCTCCTTCCTGTGATTCTTTGTCCACCGATTCATATCGTTCGAGAAAATGATGCGTCACTCCATGTTCCTTATAAGCAATGATCGTGCTCAGATTCACATTCTCCACACTCTTGAAAATATTACTCTCCACATACGGATTGACCTTTTTCAACTCTCCAATCAGGTTCTTAATCTCCATCCGTTTGGAACTGACACTACCGTCATCTTTCTTACTGATTGCCGAATCTGTGAATCGGCAGGCACATTGAATAAAATGTAATTCATTGTAATCTCTCCACGAACGGACATCTTCCTCTCGAATGAGATACATTGGCCGAATCAGCTCCATTCCTTCGAAGTTCGTGCTGTGAAGCTTGGGCATCATGGTCTGCACCTGTCCCCCATACAGCATCCCCATCAGAACTGTCTCAATGACATCATCATAATGATGTCCCAATGCAATCTTGTTACAGCCTAGCTCCTTAGCCTTACTGTAGAGATGCCCTCGTCGCATTCTGGCGCACAGATAACAGGGAGACTTTTCGATTTCATAGACGGTGTCAAAGATTTCCGTCTGAAAGATCGTCAAAGGAATTTCCATCAGTCTTGCATTATATTCAATCACCTTGCGGTTCATTTCGTTATATCCGGGATCCATCATCAAAAACACCAGTTCAAATGGAAATTTACGGTGATGCTGCAATTCCATAAACAGCCTGGCCATCAGCATGGAATCCTTTCCACCTGAAATACAAACTGCCACCTTGTCATTTGGAGCCAGCAATTCATATTCGTTAATTGCCTTTGCAAAACGGCTAAAGATTGCTTTATGGTATTTCTTTCGAATACTCTTATCCAGCTTCTCACGACGTTCATCCCAATCCCCACGATCTTCCTGCAGGCATGCCCTCAGCCATCCATCATAGCCGCCCTCAAGAATCCGCGGTTGATAACCGGCAGCACGCAGTACTTCACTGCCTTCCATCAGCTCCTGTGTCTCTTTTCCATACAGAATCAACGGACGCTGTTTTCTATTCAGTTCCTCCTTGATTCGTTCCAGAGTATGCTTCTCCCCGCATTCCTTCTCCGGTATATTCATTGCCCCATAGATTCCACCATAATGAAATGTATTCTCATCCCGAAGGTCAAGGAGCAATCGTTCACGCTCTCCCAGTTTATTGAATTCTTCCAATGTAATTCTATCTACTCTTAGTTCTGTCTGGTCCATTCTCCTACCATTCCTTTATCTGCATTTCGACTGCTTACTCTGTTAAATGTTCCTTCTCCTGCATTTTCCAGGGTCTGACCTTCTTCGTCCAGCCCTGATTTACCCACCAGTCGCGATCCATTGGATTCCATGCCGCATCCGGTGATGACTGCATCTTGGAGAAGAGAAGAAAAAACAGCTTGATTCGTAAACCAACATGAGGGTGGTTTACATGATACTTTACTTTTGTGGCAGTTTTTTGTGCAAGCTTTTTCATCTCTTTCTTCTTTTTTTCACTCAGATCATGAACTCCCATTGCATTACAGATGTAGGGAACGCAGATTGTCGTCGGCACACACAGCCATTTCAGCTGTTTTGCCATGCTTTTTACAGTATGTCCTGCCGGCGCACCAGCGGATGTGCTTATGGTAACTCCAACCTTATGCATCATGCTCGCATCCGGTCTGTGTGTTACCCATCGATAAGCCATGTGGTCCATCAGATTCTTCATAGAACCACTCATTTCCAGCACATAGTTCGGCGAAGTCAGGATAATGACATCTGCCCACTTCATGGCACTTACAATTGGCTGCACCTTCTCTGCTCCAGGGCAGTTCTCTTCCCCCTTCAGAAAACATTGGAAGCACCCCACGCAGAAATCCGGTCCATCCTTCGGAAGAAAAAACTCTTTTAAATCCTCTTCTTTTGCATTCAGCTGATTAATGATTTCATGAGTTAATGTATAAGTAACACCAATATGTCCCTGTCCATGAATAATAACGATTTTCATATGTATCATCCTCCATCTGTCAGACAGCATTTAGTGTAAAATACCATGCAAATGTCTCTGCCTAATGTTTCCTCAATCATTATACCAAAATTCTATGTACACGTAAAAGAAATATCAATAACCATTTGATGCTAGTGTAAAGTTTTTGTAGGAAAATTAAATAGACAAAAGAAGAAAACTCCCATCTTGTGTTATGATTTTAGCGACAAGAAAAAATCTGAGACAAGAGAAGGAGCTTTCTATGATTAAGAGTATACAACAGTTTCAAAC
>JAKQFQ010000018.1 GCA_029558315.1 Bacillota bacterium | reverse complement strand
TTCCTGCCACTGTCGAACCATACCTAGGAACGAGTTGTTTAATATTGCGACAACTACTGGTATATCTTCTGCCATTGCAGTTGCTAACTCTTGGCAGACCATTAAAAATGATCCGTCACCAGCAATATCCAGAACTTGGCTATCTGGCTTTGCAACTTTAGCACCTATTGCAGCTGGAAATCCAAATCCCATCGTTCCAAGTCCTCCTGAAGATATGAACTGTCTAGGTTTTTTAGTGGTATAATAATGAGCTGCAAACATCTGATTCTGTCCTACTTCTGTAGTAACTATTGCATTATCATCTAAGAAATCATTAATTGTCTTGATTATATTTTCAGGTGTAAGCTTTCCATTTGGTTTAATAGTTTCACATTCCTCGCACATACCGTGAAGCTGATTAACTCTTTTCCTCCAGATGTTTGTGTCTTTTTTGACATCTTCAAATTTTTTGATAAATTTAATCAAGTCTCTTATCACAAGATTAGCATCCCCTACAAGAGGGAAATCTACTGAAATGTTTTTGTTTAATTCTGATGAGTCTATGTCACAATGAATTTTTACCGCGTCAGGTGCAAATGATTCAAGCCCCCAGCCTGTTGTTCTATCTGAGAATCTACATCCAATGACCAATAAAACATCACAGTTATTTATCATCTTATTTGCTCCAAGTCTCCCGTGCATCCCTACCATCCCAAGAGAGAGAGGATGATTTTCTGGTATCGCACCTTTCCCCATTAAAGTTGTAGCTACACCAGCACCAAGATACTCAGCAAGCAGTCTCAAATCTTCAGAGGCGTTTGCAAGGATTACTCCGCCACCTGCAAGGATTAAGGGCCTCTCAGCCTCTACAAGTTTTTGTGCAATTCTCTTTAGCTGAAGTGGATTTGGAACTATACTTGGATTATATCCAGCAAACTTTACCTCTCCGTGATGATATTCTTTCGATCTATTCTGCTGGACATCATTTGGAAGATCTATAACTACAGCTCCTTTTCTTCCGGTATTTGCAATCTTGAAAGCGCCTTTGATTGTCCAAGATAAATTATCCGTTGATTTGACTAGGAAATTATGCTTTGTTATGGGCATTGTGATCCCAAAAGTATCTGCCTCTTGGAAGGCATCAGTACCTATAGCTTTGGTTGGAACTTGTGCTGTAAAAGCAACAACAGGAATTGAATCTATTGTTGCATTCAATAATCCAGTAATTAGATTTGTTGCACCAGGGCCCGAAGTTGCCATGCACACTCCAGGGGCTCCTGAAGCTCTCGCATAACCATCCGCAGCGTGAGCTGCGCCCTGTTCGTGCCTTACAAGAATGCTTCTGACATCAGTTTCTTCATAAAGTTCATCATAGAGGGGGATTAATTGGCCTCCTGGAAAACCAAATATATTCTTGACATTTTCTTCTTTTAGACACTTTACAACAATTTCTGTTCCTTTCAAAC
>JAKQFQ010000509.1 GCA_029558315.1 Bacillota bacterium | reverse complement strand
ATGCGCAGGTCTGCCCCGCTCAGGTCTGCCTGATCTCCGTCATTTTCATTTGCCAACCATCTTGAATGTTTCTCTAAAATGTTTTTTAAGTCCATTTTCATCAAAGCTAAATTAGGGTGTCTAGTCCCGTTATCTAGCAAGTCTGCATCGATAATTCCAATATTCATTTTATTATTCATTCTTCTTCCTCCTCTGTTTTGGCTCCGTAACTCTCCAGGAGCATTTTGTATATGTCTCTGTCCTCCGGATTCTTACCATCCATTATCTGCGAAATAATCTTCCTCTTCTTTTCGATAATGGAAGATGTCCTTTCCTCTATTGTTTCCGGGCATAGCAGATAGTACGCAAATACTTTGTCTGCTGTTTGTCCTATCCTCAACACCCTGTCCTCTGCCTGTTCGTGCTCCCCCGGTGTCCATCTTATCTCTACGAAGCAGGTAGCGTGTGCCGCCGTCAGTGTAAGGGCCACACCTGCGGCCTTTATCTGTCCTATAAACAATTTTATCTCCGGATTATTCTGGAACTGCACAACCGATTCCTGTCGCTTCTTGTCGGACATACCACCCCGTACAAACACAGCCTTTTCTTTGTAGTACTCCAGTAAGAAATCCATCGCTCTCTGGTGGACAGTAAACACTACCAGTTTGTTTCCGGATTCTAAATAGTCATCTATCCACTGCACAACAGACTTCATTTTCCCATCTGCAACAAGCCGCTTCAGTTCCCCCATCTTTACAAGGGCTTGTGCCCGTTTAACAGCCCTCATCTTCTTTGGACAGTTATTGTATTCCTCTGCTATCCAGTTTATAAAATCTTCTTCTGCTCTCCGGTATGTTTTTGCATTGGCAAGGTGCATAGGGATAACAGAGCGTGTCTTTTTCGGTAGCTGAGGAAGAACATCCCGCTTCCTTCTTCTTATCATCACATGTGTTGTAAGGATTTTATGCAATTGTTTTGTGTTACTGGAGCCATCGAACACGAGCCTGCCCTTCGGGTCTTTCCGGGGTTCGCAGAATTTATACATAAATGCCGTCATATTGTTAAACAGATCAGGCCGTAGAAGGGACAGAGACGGATAAATTTCAGCCGGTTTGTTTTCGATAGGGGTTCCGGTCAACACGATACGATTGCGGGGATTCAGGTCCTTTATTATGCGCAGGAGAGCTCGTGTCCTTTTTGCTTCCAGATTCTTTATGTAATGTCCTTCATCCAGTATTACTGTTTTCGGCTCCATAGTATAGAAATGCCCACCGTGGCCGTCCAGTATGTCATAATTTATAATGGTGATCTTCATATCCGGCATTTTGTCTTTTCGGATAACAGTTTTACTTGTGAGTATAAGGGGCTCTATGCCGAGAACCTTTATGCTTTCATTATACCAGACCAACTTGGCCGAAACAGGACACACTATCATAAAGGGCCCCTGGTCCGGGTGGCGCTTTATCCAAAGTAGTGCCTGAATTGTCTTACCCAGTCCCATCTCGTCAGCAATCAGAGCCCGCCCGTTATGTTTGTCGATAAACTGGACACCCTCTTCCTGAAAAGGATATGCTGTGATGGGCTGTGGTTTGGTGACTTTCAGTTGTCTCATGCTTGTAAAGATACTTGCCATGTGTTTCTCCCTTGTTTTCAGAGTGTAACTTAAAAATAAAGATAAGTCAACCCTTTTTGTTAAATAATAAATAAAAATATACGATTTATATAATGTGTGCGATTTAAATATTTTATATTATATTTTTTGGAAATATTTGAAAAGTGAAAATTCGTTTTCACTTTGGCCTTTGTTCCGAAAATTTTCAAGTACGCAGCAAGAAAGTAAAAGGAACTATCCTCCCCATCCCATTGCCCGTAGGTGGCGGCCCATTTCCGTTCGTCAATTCCTGCATGGTTTTTGCTGTGCATTTGCCCAGCATCCATGAGGATGTGAACACCAGTGCATCTCGCCGTATTGCACCACTTCGGTGAATACCGGCATTGGTATTCTGTCGTAGCCACCTACGGACATATCGCAGGGGCATTCCCGTTTCGCTGTCTCACAGCTCATCGGCACGGCTTCTCATCCGTGGACGGGAGAGGGGCTTTCGCCCCTCCATCTCACTTCTTCCTCCTTATACTGTTAAAAACTCACCATATTTATTATAGTGTTCGTGTTGATACCGCCGGAAGAACACCTCATTACTACAGGGTGCCATCTCATTATGCAATCGCTCCCGTATTTCATCATCCATAAGGCTGATTGCAGCCTCCATATACCCTTCTATCCAGTGGGATTGATCATCCCCCGGAATAACAGGTACGAGGGACTTCATCTCTATCCTGTCAATTTCACATTCCCAGTTCTCATAACTGTCCACAGAACCCGTTGCCGGGTTCATCATCCATTGCTTCTCAAACAATTTCTCTATCTTTTCGTACATTTTACAACTCCTTCCTTTAGAATGGAAATTCAAAATCATACTCGTACCCATTTTCCTTACAGAAAGCCACCACCATATCACATGCGGCATCGGCCCCTTTATTCCCTGTCCAGTTGACAGCGTGAATTTCCACCCCATCCAATTCCACCCAATACCTCCCGCCATTCTTCTCCCCGCCCTTCTTATTCTTGCTGTGTATTATCACTTTCTCCATCTCCATCCTCCTGTTTTAATTATGCCTATACAGTACAATATGTTTCCTATCATCGAATCCCGTAGCATTCTCAAAATGCTTATTGAATTCCACACCCTCTATCTCTTCATGGTCGTAAGGAGTCCATTGCTCCTCCGGATAATCCTCTGTCATATCGAACCAATCCTCCAGTGACTTGCACTTACAACTACCCGGACCCGCACTCTCACCCATTGCCCACGCCAATAAGGTTTTTACCCCTATAATAGCTACAAATTCTTCCTTGTCATTCTCACACATGTCCCTCCAGTATTTAGAGGATGCTTTCTCCGCAGTCTCTCTGTCTGGGAACACATTGTACTCACACCCATTGTCACATACCATGCCATAGCCACCATAGCCATTGTCATAGTAATTGACCACTTCGACCAGTTTATTGTCCAACCACATCAACATTCTTCCTGTGTACGTCATCTCTTTCCCCCTTTAATAAAGTTATTATTATCTAAAATATTGACCAATGCATCCCTGTTAAGCTCGTGCACATGCACATCAGGAAGGAATGCATTCCTATACTCATCATATACATAAAGTGTCCAATAGGCAGAGTCGAAGCGGTATTTTTCCGGCAACCTTCTTTCTATAGCTATTGCCAATTCTCTTGCCGAATACCTTTTAACGGTATCCCATCTCATTTTCTCTTGCATTTTCTACTCCTTTTGTAGAACTGTAATGGAGGTCTGCCATCGTCAGCAAGGGTAAACCACTTTCCCTTGAATAGAAGGGGGCATCCAGCCCCCAACCATTTCGGCTATTCCATTCCCCACGTATTCACCATATTACTTACCCTCTCCCATTCCTGCTCTACCCTCTTGCAGAGCAGTTTTACTTTTTCCAAATCCCCATCGACATCGTTCTGTCGGGGAATAACATACTTCTCCGGTATCCTTCGCAGAATACCTATTTCGTATTCCACGTCATCCGGAGTGAACTTCCCTTTCATTCCCCTTTCGACTCTTT
>JAKQFQ010000508.1 GCA_029558315.1 Bacillota bacterium | reverse complement strand
AATTGAGTTATCGGGGAAAGTTTTGAGGACTTCTAAGGCATCCCCTTGGTAGATCTTATTGAGTTCCATCTATTATACGTTGGAGAAAAAAAGATAAATAAGTTACGGGGAAGATTACGGAGGCATCACATAAGGACAGTTGGATACCATCGCACGATAAACCCCTCTCGCAAGCCATTCAACAGTCTTCTCATAGAGGGAGTTCCCATAATCCGGCAACTCTTTCTCCTCAAAGTGATCCTCTACCCATGCATCATAGTCATCCATGATAATGTGAATCAGTTCATGGATAACGGTCTGCATCCAGTTGCTTTTGTACTCATACTCTGAATCAGCATTCAGGATGATGTTTGCATACAAGATCTCTCTCTGTTTGGTAGCCAGTCCCTGATACTCTCCTTGTCCCTGATTCTCGTAGAACATCTCCTTCTTGTCACAAAGGGTATATTTGATATTCCAGTGAGAGATATTCAAGATCTCTTGTGCATACTCCCCAAACTTCTGTAAATTCTCTTGTGTCAGATCCATTATATATACCTTTTTCTTTGTAGCGTATATATTTTTCCTGATGGGAATCTTTATTCTCGCATTCCTCGGAGGATGCCATTCGTTTTATTAAATACAACCTTTGCTACGCCATCATTATATGCACGGAATATATCTTCTTCACCAACTATACATACAGTGTTAAATGATGGGAGTATCTTTATTTTACCATCCAAATAATAGCACTTACGGCTGTCTGATGTCATGCGATGAGTGCAATATACTTCCATGTATGGTTCATTATCGTAACCAAACTGGTAATAGATATTCCAACCATTGGATTGTACATGAGTATATTGCTTGAGTTCAAAGGTTGTCATGTCAAATTTGATCTTCCAATGGCTGAATTGTTCAGTTAATTTGTCATGGAAGTAACATGCGATACGATAGTCTTCATCAGTTGAGACAGGTTTTGGTAACATATATTCATTCATCATGATCACTCCATAAAATACGGATCCAATATCATTCGTAGTTCATCCAGGGTCATGTGAAGTCGACAAGGCATGTTTTGTAAATCCTCGAAGTTAGTTGTGTCAAACAAGTCACTCCGTTCACTCATTAATGTGTAATG
>JAKQFQ010000507.1 GCA_029558315.1 Bacillota bacterium | reverse complement strand
GTTTGAAACTGTTGTATACTCTTAATCATAGAAAGCTCCTTCTCTTGTCTCAGATTTTTTCTTGTCGCTAAAATCATAACACAAGATGGGAGTTTTCTTCTTTTGTCTATTTAATTTTCCTACAAAAACTTTACACTAGCGGAGGAAAGAATAGCGGGATTATTTGGTAGTATATTCTATCAGGAGGTGTTTATGAAACAAGAAAATGAAGAAGTGATAACCAAAAAGGATCAGTTGGAGTATCAAGCCTATATTAAACAAATAACTCCAGCCAAATCGTTGCCCTGGCAAATGTGTAAAGCCTTTTTGACAGGAGGACTGATCTGCCTTTTAGGAGAAGGAATACTTAAGTTTGCGACCAATGTTATGGCAATGGATAAGGAGATGGCAGGAAGCTGGTGCTCTCTGCTTCTGGTTCTCATAGCAATCATTCTAACGGGACTTGGTGTATATTCAAAGCTTGTGGATTGGGGAGGAGCAGGTGCACTGGTGCCGATTACCGGTTTTGCCAATGGTGTGGCATCGCCGGCAATAGAGTACAAAAAAGAAGGTCAGATTTATGGAATAGGATGCAAAATTTTCACAATTGCCGGACCGGTGATTCTGTATGGTATTCTAACCAGTTTCATTGATTGACAAAAATCGCGAGCTCATCTATAGTGAAAGCACTTTAGAACTTTTTGGTCTATAGTGCTTTTTATGTTATAATTAGATTCGATGATGTTATTTTCAGGGAAAGGATGAAAAAAGGATGTTACATGAAAACGCGACGCTTGTGGATGTCAAACATGAGGTACTGCTAAAAGTAGCAAAGGCAGCATTTGATGGGGAATTGGATCAGGCTGAATTGCGAATCCCGTATGAAATCATTCCGGGGCCGAATCCAACATTTCGCTGTTGTGTATATAAGGAAAGGGAAGTTATTCGGGAACGAATCAGTCTGGCGAAAAACAGAGAGCCATTAACCGGTGCTCCTTGCCATAATACGGTGCAAATTATACCGGCTGCCTGCGAAGGGTGCCCGATTACACGCTATGTGGTGACGGATAACTGCCAGAAGTGTATGGTGAAAAAATGTCAGGAATCCTGTAATTTTGGAGCAATTACGATGTTTCGCGATAAGGCTCATATTGATCCGCAGAAATGCAGAGAATGTGGAAAATGTCATACTGCCTGCCCATATAATGCAATTGCCGATTTAATGAGACCGTGCAAGAAATCCTGTCCGGTGGATGCAATTGGTATGGATGAAAATATGCATGTCAGAATAGATGATGAGAAATGTATACGTTGTGGCGCCTGCATTAAAGATTGCCCATTTGGAGCGATTTCAGACAGTTCAAGAATGGTAGAAGTAATAGAATATCTATTGTCAGAACAATCGGTCTATGCCATGGTGGCTCCGGCAGGTGAAGGAACCTTTGGCGAGGACATTTCAATGGAATCCTTGCGCAATGGACTAAAAGAAATAGGCTTTAAGGGAATGTTTGAGGTGGCACTTGGAGCGGATTATGTTGCGCATGAAGAGTCTTTGGAATGGGATGAAGTACATAAAGAAGGAAGAAAGATGACAACTTCCTGCTGCCCGGCATTTGTTCACATGATTAACCGGCATTTTCCGGAATTGAAGGATTGTGTATCCACGACAATCTCGCCGATGGCGGCAACTGCAAGAATGATACGTGCAATGGATGAAAATGCAGTCTGCATTTTTATTGGACCATGTATCGCAAAGAAGAGTGAAGCCGGACAGGCACAGCATCTGCACGGGGAAAATGCAGATTTGGTACTGACCTTTGACGAGCTTCGTGCAATGCTTCAGGCTAGAGATATTACTTTAAAACCAACGGAGTATAAGTGTCAGCAGGGAAGTATTTACGGCAAGAATTTTGCAAAAAGCGGAGGAGTTTCCAAAGCGATTACAGAAGCAATGAAGGAGAATGGTTCTAAGGAAGAATTTAGAATCCTCTCCTGTAACGGAGCAGCAGAGTGTAAGAAGGCATTGCTCATGTTACGTGCAGGAAAATTACCGGAAGATTTTATTGAGGGGATGATTTGTACAGGCGGATGTGTGAATGGACCCGGAGTTGTGAAACCTCAGGAACAGACAGCAGCGTCCAGAGTAAAGGCATTAAGTGAGGCAGATGCCAGAACGATTGAGGGTAGCATGGCGGAGCAGAATAAACTGGTATTCTCAATGCATAAATCAGAATAGAAAAGAAGAAAAGGAAACATAAGGAGGAGAAGAAATGCTGAAATTTTTTATTGTTTTAATTGTGATTCTAATTGCTGTTCTTGTGATCTTAAAGCAGAGCATGAATTCCGATGAGAAGGCGGGAAGAGGAACGGCCCTGCGCACGAAAGAAAAGATGAGTTCTATTGTTATGATATCAGGGATTGCCATTTTGCTTGCCTTGCTGGCATTTAATTCATTTTACACAATCTCTGAGCAGGAAGCGGCTGTAGTAACGACATTTGGCGTGCCGACAGCAGTGACTGATACGGGATTACATTTTAAGATTCCTTTTGTTCAGGAAGTGACCAAAGTGAATACAACAATTAATGGACTTCAGATGGGATACCGCGTAACGGATACAGGTACGGTTTCTGTCGATGAAGAATCACTGATGATAACCAGTGATTACAATTTTGTTAATATTGATTTCTATATTGAATATAGAACAGTTGACCCGGTGAAATATCTGTATGCTTCTATGGATCCGGTTGAGATTCTTCGAAATGTTAGTCAGAGCTGGATACGAGATACGATAGGAAGCTACGACGTGGATTCAGTGCTTACTACAGGAAAAGGAGAAATCCAGGCAATTATTAAAGAGAGAATCATTGAGGAACTGGCACGGATGGATATCGGCATTCAGTTACTTAATATAACGATTCAGGATGCAGAACCGCCTACTGATGAGGTAATGGTTGCATTTAAGGCAGTTGAGACAGCTAAGCAGGGAATGGAGACCTCCATTAACAATGCTACAAAATATCAAAATGAAGAAATTCCAAGAGCAGAAGCTGAGATTGACAGAATTCTTCAGGAAGCAGAAGTAGAAAAGACGGAAAGAATCAATCAGGGTTACGAAGAAGTTGCGATGTTTAATGCAATGTACGAAGAATATATTAAGAACCCCACAGCAACCAGACTGCGTATGTTCTATGAGGCGATGGAAGATATCCTTCCCGGAATGAAAATTGTGATTAATAGTGCAGATGGCAGTGTTCAGACAATTTATCCGTTGGATTCCTTTACCGGTAGTACCGGAACCTATGGATATTCAGGAAGTACAGGCAATACAGGCAGCAGTGATGACAATGATCCGGAAGGAGAATAAGAATAATGAAAAAGAAGATTGCAATTTCTATAGTAACAACAATATTTTTAGTAATTATGGTTTGTATTGGACTGAATAGCTTTAACTATGCGGCAGATAATGAGTATCACCTGATACTGCGTTTTGGGAAAATAGACCGCGTTGTGGAAGATGCAGGTTTTTATTTCAAAAATCCATTTATTGATACGGTAACGGTTCTCCCTAAAGAAATCATGCTGTATGATATACCGGAATCAGATGTTATCACATCGGATAAAAAGACGATGATTGTAGATGAGTTTGTTCTTTGGAGAATTACTGATGCATTAAAGTTTGCACAGACATTGAATTCTTCTATTTCGAATGCAGAATACCGAATAGATACCGTTGTGTATAATGCAACGAAAAATGTCATTTCATCCACAACGCAGGAAGACGTAATTAGCGGCAGAGATGGCTTGCTTGCGGAGAATATCATGATAGCAGTTGGAGACAGTGCT
>JAKQFQ010000503.1 GCA_029558315.1 Bacillota bacterium | reverse complement strand
AATGTATTTGCCAACAATCCGAATTCTGAAAATGTATCATTTTCTGTTGGTTCCTTTTCCGGAGCAGTTCAGGATTTCTATGGAACAAAATGTCAGCTTTTAAATGGTATGCCGGGACAGGCATGTGATGAGCATACCTGTGACTTGCTGACGCAGGAGGAGATCAGGACACCGCAAACCTATACCGGTAAAGTTGGAATGGGTAATCAGTATGATTATTCCTATGTTGTGCAGGAGTACATGCCACATTTGTATTATGAGGGTACTACAATTGAATTACCATTTCAGACTAATATTCCACTGGAGACAGAGAGCATATCTAACAATGAGATTGACGTTTTGTATGTAACCGTGGATAAGAATAACAATAAAATTACGATTGATCTGGATAATCCCAATGGCTATACCGTTACCGGAGTGAATGTAGAGGATTTGGTTTTAGATGAGAGTAAAATGATTGTTTCTCCGGATCGTATCATTATATATTATAAGAGTGAAAATGATCAGACACGTTGGAAAGACAGTTATCTGCTGACATCCTTAAGCTACCAGAAGGTGGAAAATGGAACGACAACGGTAGGAACTTCAGATTATTCAGAGCGGCCGGTGCGTATTCCATTAACACTATACCGGGATATCTATAATGTTGATAATTGGAGCGAATATATCAACAGTGAGAATAATTATGGAAATTATGATAATTACAGAATTATGGCTGATTTGAATTTTGCAGGTTATACCTATACCACGAATTGTAAGATCGGAAGACTTATTGGAGGTAAGACCAGTGGTGCAGCGATATTGTCCAATATTAATCTGAAGGGAAGCAATGTTAATCTGATTTTCAGATTAAATAGTGAGATGCGCAATCTAAGCTTTAGCGATTGCTCCGTAGAATCCTCCGGTCGTGACTGTGTTGGTTTGATTGGAACTTCGGCAGCAAGCATAGAAAATGTTGCATTTAATAATGTCCAAATTCTGGATGCGAATAAGAGCAGAAGCTATATGGGGCTTATCGGTTATCAGATAGGCGGTGAACTTTCGGATATTACAATGAATCAGGTTACTGTTGGATTCGAAGGGAATAACCAGAGCTATGTAGGAGGACTGACCGGATATGCAACCGGAGGTACTTTATTTAAAAATATCGAGACAACGAATATTGCAGTGAGTGGTAAGCAGTATATTGGTGGTATTGTTGGTTATACCGGCAGAGCAAGCTTTGATACGATTTGTGTGACCGATGCAAGAGTAACTGCCAGTGTAGGATACTTAGGCGGTGTGGTAGGCTATTATGATTGTCCCAGAACAACAAAGAACGGTCCCTGTATGGTGAATATTCATGTATCTGGCACACCAATCCTGGATAGTAACGGGGTCATGACGGGATCATCAACAGTCATAGGTCTTACATCCAATCCCACAACAGGAAACTATGTGGGAGGAATCTGTGGACTTCAGAGAGGATATCGGAATGGCTGGGAAACATCGCAGAATACGGAGACTGGTGAAAAAACCATGGTAGTCGATGGAATTGTAGTTTCCGGTTATGGCAGTTATTTAGGCGGAGCCTGTGGTTATAGTCAGGATTTGTGTAATACACTGGTTAAGGATACTCTGATCACAGAGAGTAAAGAATGTAATGTGAATGGTGCAGCCTATGTTGGTGGTGTATCCGGCTACGCCAATGCATATTTTAACTACAATACGGCAGAAAATGTCAGAATTATAATAACGAATCATTCCAGTGTGGGTGGTGTACTTGGATATCGTAATAGCTGGGCACATACATATTATCTGATTGCTGATAGATGTGTTATCGATGCGCAGAAGACCGGTAATTATACAACGAATAATGTTGGTGGTGTTGTGGGGTGCTCTGACGTAATTGTTTATTACAGCATGGCAATCAATACGCTTGTCAATACAAGTTCGACAGCGGATGGAACCGGTTACTCTGATGTGGGTGGTGTCGTAGGATATGCTGCCAGCAGTATTATGAGATGTTATTATTATGCAACACCTGCATCTGCAACGCAGGCTCTTGCAAACAGTGCTTATGTTGTTCGGGGTTATGCGAATGTCGGTGGAATCACGGGTAGAATTAATGCCGGTACAATGGGATTTTGTTATTCCAATGCAAATGTCATTGCTTATAACTATGCCGGTGGTCTGGCCGGTTCTTATAATAATGCTTATACAAGAACAAATGTTGGTTCCAGTGTAGTGTTCTCTTATGCAACAACCGCGATGTATTATAATTATTTTGCCGGTTCGGTACTGGCTGAGAATAACTATGCCGGAGGTTTGGTTGGGCAGACTTCGATGGCAACCAGTGTTATAGTGGATGCAGAACACAAGAGCAGTGGCGGAAGAACAAAAATAAAAGACAGTGAAGGTCATGCAAGCGGACGTGCGAATGAGACAGAATATACCTATCGCAATCTGATTCTTGCGGATTCTGTCATCGCGGCTAATGGAGCCAATGAGTATGCATTTAGTGGAACTACGCCATATTTTGAGGGCGCTGCCAATAATGCATCACAGACAGATCATGCCTGCAGGACATATATATGGGAAGGCCTAAAACTTGGTGCAGCAACAAGTACCATGGCAATCTATGGACTGCAGGAGGGCACGACGGTGTATCCGTCCTGGAAGTCAACAGAAACGGGTAATTCCAATAGCTATAACGTACGACTGATTACAACACAAGATTTGTCTAATAAGAATATGTATAAGAGTATTGGCTGGTTTAACACTACAATTAGTTCCATGAAGGGTGTATATTACAGAATGCTGTGTGAAAGTAATACAAACATATCTGAGTGGACGGTTATGGGAGATGCAGCTTTTTATCAGAATCAGAATTTCCTCCCACATATCAGAATTAATACAAATACCGCCAATATCAGTGACTGGATGACCAAAAAGCAGTCGGCTTATCAGGTGGCCATTCCTGTTCCTGTTTGGAGTCATGATCTGATGACCGGTTATAGTATGTTTATGATGGCTGCTCCTGTTACAGCGCGTGCGCAAATGTATTGTACTAAGGCAGATGTAGTGAATGTGGAGTTTAATGCAGATCTTGTAAATAATGGATACTACAAACTCTATTATGGAGATGAGCTGGTTGAAGCCAACGAGATTACGCAACGGGTAATGTCATATCAATATGATTTCTATGACGATATCACATTAGAGTATGGCTGGGGAACTTTGGAAACTGAGAATAGCTTGTATGCTCAGGTGCTGAATGTTACGCCATTTGATTTGGAACACAGAGTTATGGTGTATGGCAGCGAGTATTACTTTATCAGTGATGGTATTGTACATGGGAATACAACTGTGGAAAATGCCTCTGTATTACCGGGCGCGTATCTTAATCTATATGCCGGAGAGGCCTTAAATGAGACCGGAGAAGTAATTGATATTGCAGACGGAAGCATCATTCGAAGCGTTCCGGAGGGAATGAGCCGTCTGTCAGCAGCGGTTCCGCTTCAAAGGTTCTTATATCAGCAGACAGTAGTTGAAACCTATGCTGAAATGACAGAATATATTGGAGATTCTTCCGTTAATATGCAGGATACGCAGCTGCTTCTTGGAATGGATGGAACGGTCACCATGATTAGCGGTGGATTAAGCAACGTTCGGGATTCGGTGCTGGTATATACCAAAGACCAAAAAGCATATACGACAATTCTTGGCTCGGATGGAATTATGATAGATCTGCAGCAGGGAAGCGATGTAAATGCACCGGATGGATTTAGAACTAGTGGAATTCAGTATATGACAAATAATTTCAATGCATCTGTTCCCTTTGTGCTGGTAGAATACCAGAATGGAGGAATTGCCGGTTACAACTACATGACAGGTGAATTATTGTTTGACAGGACAGTTGCCCAATCAATAAGTCTGTTTGCGTATGCCAACGATTACTTTACTGCGCCTGGTTCAATTTATGCTTCTGCATCAAGTGGATATGCTGCTAATTATGCAGTGGTACAAAATGCAGGTACCGCAAGACAACTGGAAACAATTCTGACAGGCAATTTGGCGCAGACTGGAACTGATTGTGCAGTCTCAGAAGGAGAACAGGCAGTTGCCGGTAATCAGACGGCAGTAGCGAGCGGAGAACGCAATGATTCCATATCATCTAATTATGGTGATCCAACCGGACAGAACAGTAACACGGCTATGGATGGTAATGAAATCGTAAGCGGCAATGTTGCTGAAGAAAACAATAGTACTGTAAGCAATAATACTGTGAGCAATAATGACGTCGAGGACGACAATAGTATTGCAGGTAATGAAACTGTAAGTCATAACGATATCGGTAACAATGCAGTGGTAAGTAACAATGCAGCGGTAAGTAATAATACAGCGGTAAGTAACAATACTGCAGCAGGCGGCAATGAATCTGCAAGCAGTCATAATGCAAGTGATGACGTGACTTCTGAAAGTGAAGAAGATTCCAGAATTGTTTCCTGCGCAGGTACTGTAGTGGCCGGTGCACGTGCAGATATGATCGGAGAAAATGTGACTTCTAATACCGGTGATGTAATAGCAGACAATACTGCGATAAAGGAAGCAATGACAGATGCGTCATTATTAACGGTATATAATCCGGCAACTGGTTTATACGAAATCGTGGATTTGGATAGTTATAGCAGATACCATGGATATCACTCAGAGAATGAGAGATTACAGATTCAGGACATTGCACAAAAAGCAGGATATGCTACGGTTATGCCAAAACGGCAGAATGCAGATGGCTTGCTTCTCTATGTTGTTATTGCTTCGATGGTAGTTGCAGGAGTGGTTGTCATCTATTCCTATCGAAAACGGGAAAAGAGAAAATAGTTTGGATTAGCTAAAGAGAGGTTGAGCACAAAATGTTTCAGTGGAAACAATATCGAATGGGTTTGGATGTTCCGGGTTTACTTCTTTTTGTAATAATATTTTGGATGGCGACTCCTTTTGCAATTTGTCATGTGATTTATGGATTGATGAATTATGTAATTTAGAATGAGAGGAAACTGGTTGTGAGCAAGTACGAAACATTATGGAACTATATAAAAGAACAAAACGATGAGACATTTACCATGAGTTTTGAAGAGATTGAAAATGTGGCAGGACTACCGATTGATCATTCGTTTCTGACCTATAAAAAGGAATTGACGGAATATGGATATGAAGTTGCAAAGATTTCCTTGAAGAATAAGACAGTTCAATTTTTAAAGGCTAGGAAAAAATGAAGCTGTAGTACGAAACAGAATACGAACTGGAGGAATTAACATGGCGCAATGTGGAATTCTAAGTACGAAGGTAACACCATATAGTGATGACATCGAGCAGTATCTGGAGGAAAGTTCCTACATTGATTATCAGCATCCCACAATACAGAAGTTAGCGGATGAATTAATGGAACAGGCAGGAAGCAGACAGGCCTATATGGAGGCTGCATTTACCTATGTCAGAGATCAGATCGCCCATTCGGCGGATGCCGGAGAGCAAATGATTACCAGAACAGCTTCAGAAGTACTTGCAGCAAAACATGGAATTTGTTTTGCTAAGTCACATTTACTTACTGCACTGCTTCGTGCCAGACAAATCCCGGCCGGACTTTGCTATCAGAAGTTAATCTTGAGTGATGAGCAACCGGATGTACTTATTTATCATGGACTTTGTGGTGTTTATCTTGAAGAGGAGCAGCGATGGATTCGTCTGGATGCGAGGGGGAATAAGACCGGGGTGGATGCACAATTCTCAACAACAAAAGAACAGCTGGCATTCCCGATCAGAAGAGTGCTTGGGGAAGAGGACCTATACCTTGTCTATCCAAGACCTGATGAGGAAGTTATTAAGGTGCTTACCGAGAATACAAGTCGTGTGGAGCTTTGGGAAAACCTTCCGGTGCGATTGGCATATCGTAATGAAAGATAGAGCAGAAGGAGAAGAACTTGTGTTAGTAAATAAGAAATGGTAGAATCAAATGGATTTGTTTTGACATTCCTTAAAATATACTTTTTATGCAACCTTGGAGATTTACATGAAGAAGATTTTTCCTGTGATACAATTGATTATGATCGGAATTGTAACCGCAATTGTCTGTATGTTGCTGTTATGTTTCAGTTCCACAATCCCACAAGAAGCAATTCGGGAGCATTCGATAGAAAGTGCAAAGTTTTATGAGAATCACGACTTATTTCCCATGCTGGTAGAAGATTGTCTTTTTCTAAAGCAGGACAATTACGCTGATTGTATCACCAACAATATGATTTATCATATGGACTCGACGCATCCTTTCGTAAGTACATTAAGATCTGCTTATTATCAGCCGGAAATGATGAATGTCAATGAGGCATTTTATGAAGCAGTGCACGAAGAACAGACGCCGAATATTAATTATTTTCGATACTGGCATGGTTCCATGCTTCTTGTGCGACCGCTCTTAACTGTTATGGATATTAACGGAGTAAGGCTTACCTTAGGTCTTCTGGCCATTGCCCTTGCAATTGTGGCTTCTATTCTTTTAATCAGACAAAAAGAGATTGTACTGGCGGTTGCTTATCTTACCGGTCTGTTGCTGGTTAATGTAGGTATGATTTGCTTCTGTATCGAGTATGTAACACCATTTCTTGTGCTTTCAGGGGGACTCATTTTCCTGCTCTTGTACTGGAAACGATGGAACAGAATTAATGCAGAAGGGCTGCCGGGGGTTGCCAAAATCTTTCTTGTTTATGGTATCTTAACCGCTTTTTTTGATTTCTTAACAACAGAGACCATTACATTTACGGTTCCCATGGCAATCCTGCTAATACTGCTTGCGCATAAGAACAGGCTTGCTTCCTGGCAACAGGGGATACAGTATATCATTCGTAATGGAGTGGCGTGGTTATGTGGATATGCCGGGATGTTTCTTCTTAAATGGCTTCTTTGTGCAGTTATCTTTGGTAAGAATGCGTTTATTGAATCTGTGCAAATGGCTGCTCTTCGAATTGGTGGAGAGGTTACTATGGATGGAACGAATCTGGGACAGACAGCTTCCTTTTCACAGAGACTGTTTGGTGCACTGATTCGTAATACAGCTGGCTTATTCCAACTAAAGGACGGTGCCGGATATGGCGTGGTAATGGGAAGCGTTCTGATTGTGGGAATACTGATTCTGGCCATTGTCTATCTGTTTCATATGAAGCCAATCCCGATGCAATTGTATGGACCGCTTGCGTTACTTGCAATGATGCCCTATGCAAGATTCTTATGCTTGTCCAATCATGCCTTTATTCACTATTTCTTTGCCTATCGTGCCCAGTTGGTCACTGTGATGATTCTCATCTGTTTTGTATGGGAAAATGGTGGAGTTGGCATATTACATATGTTTGCAGATAAGAAGCATGTAAAATCTAATTCCAAAACAAAAGCGAACACAAAGAAGAAGAAGTAAAATGGAACTTGCTTACATTACATAACAATTTAGTGTTGATAAGGAGGTAGCATTATGCCACATAGTTCTGGTGGAGGAAGTCACAGCGGTGGAAGCCATGGAGGTAGTCATGGAAGAAGCGGAGGTTCTAGTGGTCCAAGAATATCTAGAAAATACTATTCTGGTGCACGAAGATTTCGATATCATGATGGAAAGGGTATTGAACATTATATTTATTGTTCTCAGTATCCACAGAAAATGGGAGTTGGCAGTTTCATTTTTTCACTTCTTTTTTTGCTCCCTTTCTTTGGATGTGGATTTGCAATCATAGGATCTCTATTTGCGATGTTTTCACCACCTAAACCATTGACACCGCATTATACAGTACCGGAATCATACATAGACGACCAGATTGATGTAATTAATAATGATGAGGCATTAGAAAATACGATGGATAGATTTCGGGAATTAACAGGAATCTGTCCCTATGTTGCTACCGTTTACGACTCTGACTGGAATGAACAGTATTCGTCTCTGGAAGAGTATGCCTATGATTATTATGTGGATCGTTTTTCTGATGAAGACCACTTTGTTATTGTTTATTCAGAACCTGAAAATGCAGAGGAACTGGATTATGTGGATTGGTCCTGGGAGGGAATGCAGGGGGACAATACAGATGACATTATAACGGTGGATCATTTTGAAGAATTTAATACGACTCTGCAAAACAACATTGCTTCGGGGGATGATGTTGTAGGTGAATCGTTATATCTTGCTTTTTCGGAATCTTTGAATTATATGATGGAGAAACCGGAGAATGCTGGTAGTGAGACTGCGCCAATAGTATTTTTTACCATTGTTTGGTTTGCATTTATCATATTTGCAGCTTTTTCAAATATCAAAACATTTATTAATAGTCGAAGAGACTATCAGGAAGTACCTATGGATCAAAACAATGTATTTGCAGCTTCTTCATCAACAGCTGCTGTGTCATCAGATCCCTATGCACAGTTTTGGAATAATACAACACAGCCAACAGGCAGTGACCCAAATGATGCCTATTCACAAAATGGTTTTTCTGATCCCTATGCGAATCAGCGAGGGACGGATCAAAGTGGAAACAACGGTTCCGGATGGTTATAATATACACAATCAAAAGCCCTTTGCAGTAATGCAAGGGGCTTTTTTGGCAACTTATGTGAGGTATGTGGCAACTCATGTCAAAGATCCTTGTGAAGAATGTGACAGCGTGTTAAGTTTCTTTTGTAAGAAGGCAGCAGTCACAAATTGTAAGGAGGATGTAAATGAGCTTGATATTAGTTGAAAGCGTAGAAAAGAAATATGAAGATAAAGTTGTGTTAAATAAAATCAACTTAGAGATTAACCAGGGAGAAATATTTGGTTTGCTTGGACCGTCAGGAGCAGGCAAAACGACAATGATCAGGCTCCTGACCGGGCAGATTTCGGCAACAGCCGGGAAGATTACCGTTTTTGATAAGGAAGTTGGGAAGTTAAATGGAACAGAAAAGAAACAGTTTGGTATTATGATGGATCAATTTGGCCTTTATGAGAGATTATCCTGTTATGACAATCTGAAACTGTTTGCAGATATTTACGGAATTAAGAAAGAGCAGATCATTCAGACGCTCAGAGCAGTGGGACTGGAAAAAGCAGTGAAAACACCGGCAATGAATCTGTCTAAGGGAATGCGTCATCGTCTTCAGTTGGCGAGAGTGTTTATGACCAATCCGAAGATACTGTTTCTGGATGAACCGACCAGTGGTCTGGATCCGGCAACAAGTGAAGAAATTCATAGACTCTTGTTGCACAAGAAAGAGATGGGATATCTCATTTTCCTGACAACGCATAATATGGGAGAAGCAGAGAAACTATGCGACCATATAGCACTTTTAAATGAAGGTAAGATTGTCGAGTATGGGCAACCACAGGAAATCTGCAGGAAATACAATCATCAGAAGAAAATACGCATTCGGTTAAAAAATGGAGAAGAGTTGGAATATGAGAATAGCAGAGATTCAGCAGCAAAGATTGAACAGTTGTTTCAGGAACAAAGCATTGAAACAATACATTCCACAGAACCTAATCTGGAAACAGTATTTATGGAACGTACAGGAAGGAGATTCGAATAATGAACAACATGAAGGCTATTTTTTGTAAACAGGCTAAGGATACCATGAAAAATAAAGCAGTGCTTATTCAATTTCTGATGTTTCCGGTGATCTCAATTATAATGAATCAGACAATAAAGGTGGATAATCTTCCGGAAGGATATTTTATCAGGATGTTTGCGGTCATGTATATCGGGATGGCACCAATCATTGCAATGTCCTCAATTATTGCAGAGGAACGGGAAAAGAACACCCTGCGCGTACTTTTAATGTCCAATGTCAAGCCGGGTGAGTACCTTCTGGGTACAGGAACTTATGTATGGATTATGTGTATGTTAGGAGCTATATGCATGGGCATCGTTGGTGGATACAGGGGAACAGATCTTATGAACTTCCTGATTCTGATGGCAGTTGGATTTATTATTTCCATTCTTTTGGGAGCTTCTATCGGAGGTTTTTGCAAAAACCAGATGGTTGCCAATTCCATGATGGTTCCGGCAATGTTGATTCTCGCTTTTGTACCAATGATGGCAACCTTTAATACAACAATCGAAAAATACGGACAGATTCTGTACTCACAACAGATTCAACTATTTATTTCGCATATCAATGATGGTAAAATGGAAATGAAAAATTATGTAATTACCGGAATAAATATGGTAATTGTACTGATTACATTTGTTGTAGCATATCGAAAAAATGGATTGGATGAGTAAATGAAAATATCAATTGATATTGATCCTAAGAAGTCGGACACTGAGATTGCGATTTCGTGTGCAAGACTGACTCCTGAGATTGAAAAACTGTTGGCAACGCTTAGAATTTTAGACCAGCAGATGACCGTGCGCAAAGCGGACGCGGTACATCTGCTGGATATTTCACATGTAATCTATATTGAAGCACTAGAGCGTACTACATTTGTCTATACAAAAGAGGATGTCTTTGAATCCGATCTGAAATTATATGAAATGGAACAGCAGCTGACGGATTGTGGATTCTTGCGTGTGAGCAAGTCCTGTCTGATCTGCCTGAAAAAGATCAGGAGTATGCGTGCGGATATTGACCGAAAGATAAGAATAACCATGGAGAATGGTGAGCAGATTATTGCTTCAAGAATGTATGCAGATGAACTGCGTAAGACCCTTGGAATTAAGTAAGCTTGGAGAAATATAAGGAGAAAGCCGATGATTGAAAAACGTACTATATTTGATTTCCTGGAGAAAGTATTTCTAACCTATGGAGTATCCGTAGTGATTTTTGTTGTGATTACCTATTTTACCGGAGCAGATGCCAATGAGATATCAACACTATTTGTTTTAGGGGCAGAAGGGATTGCACTATCGACGTTGACGCAGTTGCTGGCAATGTCAGTAATTATTGTCGCTACCAGATATCTTTTCTTTACTGATCGTGTAATTCAGAATATGTCGATTCTAAAACGTACGATTGGGATGCTTGGTGTGATTATTGTATTTATGGTGATTTTTATTAAGCTGTTTGGCTGGTTTGCCTGGAATCGCTTGGATGCCTGGATTGGTTTTGTTGTCTCGTTTGGTGTTTGTGTTCTATTTAGTACTGTATTTTCAATCATTCGTGAGAAATATGAAAACAGGAAAATGTCCAAAGCACTGGAAAAATTAAAGGAAGATAGGGAGAATTGAGGAATGATTTATCTGTCACAATTTACTTTTCCTGACAGAGAGCAGGAATACAGTTTTACGATGTCACAGAAACGAACCTGTTATGATTCGTTCTATCCATTTCAGGTAATTTCCAAACATAATCTAAAACAACTTGATTTTGAACTAATTAGTGTCTGCTGATTAAACCGTTTCAGATTCAAAATCAGCAGGTTGATACC
>JAKQFQ010000502.1 GCA_029558315.1 Bacillota bacterium | reverse complement strand
ATGCTCGGAATTATGCATGTCCATGGTTATTTACAAAATTTGACATTAATACTGTGGGCGAATCACACGCTCATCCTAGTAATAACAGCAGATGGTTTAAAAAATTTATTAAATCGAGCCATAAATGCAGTTTTAAAGCATTGATAACAATAAATGAGGTTCTCAGTGAGAGTTACATAGAAAAAGGAGCTTCAGACAAGAAGCTATATGTACTCCCCGATGCAGTCGATCCAAAACTTTTTGGAAGACCGGATTTATTACCTCCTTCTCCTTATAGATCTCCAAAAAAAATAGCCACATATACTGGACATTTATACGATTATAAAGGAATTCCAACGATACTTGAAGCCGCAAAGGAGCTGCCAGATATTGAATTCCACCTTGTCGGAGGTTTGCCTGAAGATATCGATAGGCAAAAAAAGAGGATATCAGATATGAAACTCACAAATGTGTACCTAGATGGATTGAAGCCACATAAAGAAGTGCCAAACTACCTCTGGTATGCTGATATTCTCTTATTGCCTCCCTCAGCGAATCATCCGAGTGCTCAATGGACGAGTCCTGTAAAGGCTGGAGAATATCTTCTCTCAGGTACCCCAGTAATTGCAACTAGCATTCCTGCATTAAAAAGATGGTTCACTGATAAAGAAGTCGAATTCATAAATCCAGATGAACCGCATGAAATGGCAACTACTATCCGATGTTTGTTGTCTGATAAGAAGCGAACGAAAGAGTTGACAGAAAATGGGATCAAGTGGGCGCTCGAAAATACGTATGCTAAACGAGCAGAAAAGATTGTGGAATACGCACTGGATCAAATGAGCTCCTGAAATACTACGACCAGACCCGAAACTGTCTTATCTTCATCCAGGAGCAAGCAACGCCAGAATTCTGGGACAAACATTGGGCAACAGATAATTTCAGGGAAATTGTGACCGCAGGAAGAGATGACCGTTTCATCTTAGATACAACAGGAAAATATCTTAACACCGGAAGAATCCTTGAAGGAGGGTGTGGTACGGGGGCGAAAGTATACGCCCTCCATCATCATGGGTATGATGTGTACGGTGTGGATTTCGCGATACAGACAGTTAAAATGACAACAACCTCAGTCCCAGAGCTTCAGATCTTACCTGCAGATGTAATGCATTTGCC
>JAKQFQ010000498.1 GCA_029558315.1 Bacillota bacterium | reverse complement strand
CAAGAGGAACCAGACAAGCCAGAGGAGCTGGTTTAATACAAAGGGATGAACCGGTTTCAATGAATTCATTGGAACCGGCTTTTTCATATTAGTGATTTGTATAATATACAATAAGCATAATTACGACAAGAAGCAGACTTTGGATTGATTTATGGAACAGATAAGGATAAAGGGACAGCTTCGTCCCACGAATCATACAATATGTCTGAGCAATGCAGGAAAGACCACCCAGAGAAAGAAACGGAATAAGAAGTAGTCCGGTGGTGATTGGAAAGGACTGCCATGCACTTATACCGGTAGTGATTTCAACAAGACATAAGCTAACCAAATGCATAATTCCTTTAAGATTAAGGATGGTTGGAAGAATTAGAAAGAGTCGAAAGAATACAATATATCCGGCAAGTCTAATAATGGATTGGACAGAGTCCCACACAGCCTGATCCAGCCTTAAGAAGAACGATATTTCTTCAGATTTAACGATAGTAGCAGGAACTGATATGGATGTATTTGCATGAATTCTTGCAGTTATGATGCCATCTGATAACGGAATCAGATAGAATAAAATAGTAATCAGCAGAAGAATGGATTTATATGCGTAGAATTCTCCTGATAATGCAGGAAAAACAACACCAACAAAGTAGGCAGGACCGATATTATTGCAAAAATTCAAAAGATGCTGCCCTTCTTCTTTTGAGATACGTTCATCACGAACAAGCCTTCCTACCAAAAATGCACCGATCGGAAATCCACCAAGAAAACCTAATACAATGACAAACAATCCCTGCTTGGAAACACCAAACAGATGACACAGGAATTGATAAACACCGCTTAGTCGATTGGCACTATTGCACTTAGGACTGTAGGCGGTTAACAGATTGGTAAAAATCATCGCAGGAAACAATGTAGGAAGTAATTGACGATACCATAGTAAAAATCCATCGCGTACCAATGGAAGAAAGAACTTACTGTTTGAAATAATGATAAGAAAGAAAAAAGAGAGAATAGCAAACAATGACGGTTCCTCCGTGGGACTACTTTATATTTTATGAAATGGAAGGAACAGATATGATGCGATTAGACCGATTCCTTGGAGAAAATGGATTTGGTACCAGACAGGAATGCAAAAAAATGATTCGAAACGGAAGAGTGAAAGTCAATAACTGCATTGCGAAAGAGTCGGATATCAGGATTAACGAAGAAAATGATGTAATAACTGTTGACAATGTTTTGATTGAATATGAGAAATTTCATTATTTGATGTTGAATAAACCTAAAGATTATGTGTGCAGTGCTCATGAATTGGGGCAGGAATCTATCTTATCACTGATTCATGAGACCTATGCCCTTGATCTGTTTCCGATTGGAAGACTGGATAAGGATACCGTTGGATTATTGATTTTAACCAATGACGGACAACTGTCACATATGCTGTTAGCTCCATCCAAGCATGTTGAGAAGGAGTATGAAGTGCAGTTAAGAGAGGAACTGAGAGAAGAAACAATAGAAGCATTTGCCTGCGGAATTGATATCGGTGATGATAAACCTACATTACCGGCACAACTGGTGCAGGGGGCGACTTCAAAAGAAGCATTGGTTACACTTCATGAAGGCAGATTTCACCAGATCAAGCGAATGTTTGAGGCCTGCAACAACGAAGTAATCGGATTAAAAAGGATTAGAATGAAGAATATCGTTCTGGATGAGAATTTAGAACCAGGAAGCTATCGTAAGCTATCAGAAGAAGAAATCAGAGGGCTAAAAGGAAATGAATAACGGATTTTTACCGGTTAGTAAGCGGGATTTACAGGAAAGAAAAATAGAACAGCTTGATTTTGTTTATATTTCAGGAGATGCCTATGTAGATCATCCATCCTTTGGAACTGCTATTATTGCACGGGTTCTGGAAGCCAATGGCTACACTGTAGGCATAATCGCGCAACCGGATATCAACGATGATAACTGTATGGATAAGCTTGGTATGCCCAAACTGGCATTTCTGGTTAGCAGCGGTAATATGGATTCTATGGTTAATCATTATTATGTATCTAAGAAAAAGAGAGAAAAGGATTCCTATTCACCAGGCGGACAGATGGGGCTTCGCCCGGATCGTGCAGTTACTGTCTATTGCAAGATGATCCGCAAAAAGCACAAGGAAGTGCCTGTTATTATTGGAGGAATAGAAGCATCTCTTCGAAGAATGGCGCATTATGATTACTGGGCAGACAAAATGAAACCATCCATACTGATGGATAGCGGTGCTGATTTGATCAGTTATGGAATGGGGGAAAAATGTCTTGTAGAAATAGCAGATGCTTTAAAAAGCGGTATTGATGTCAAAGATATTACATTTATTAGAGGAACTGTTTATAAAACGAAAGACAGCATACTGATTGAGGATGCAATACATTTGCCAGGATATTCTGTGGTGAAGGAGAATAAAAAGGAGTATGCGAGAAGCTTTCTGATTCAGAAAGAAAATCATGATCCATACCGTGGTAAAATGATGGTTGAACCCTATGAAAAAGGTGTTTATGTGGTACAAAATCCACCGCAAATGCCGCTTACCACACAGGAAATGGACGATGTATATGCATTGCCATTCATGAATCGATGGCATCCAATGTATGATGCAGCCGGAGGAATTCCTGCAATTGAAGAAGTTAAATTCTCGATTACAAGTAATCGTGGATGCTTTGGCAGTTGTAATTTCTGTGCACTTGCATTTCATCAAGGAAGAATTATTCAGGTACGAAGTCATGATTCTATCCTAAAGGAAGCAAAAAACATGACTGAGGAGAATGATTTTAAAGGCTATATTCATGATGTTGGTGGGCCGACTGCGAATTTCAGGCATCCTTCCTGCCAGAAACAGTTAAAATGCGGTACCTGTGCCAATCGAGAGTGCCTGGTGCCAAAACCATGTCCGAACATGGATTTCAGTCATGTGGATTATATGAAGCTGCTTCGTAAGATGCGAGAAATACCTGGAATAAAGAAAATCTTTATCCGTTCCGGAATCCGATTTGATTATCTGCTGGAAGATAAGAACAGTGAATTCTTCAATGAACTGGTGAAATATCATATCAGCGGGCAACTTAAGGTTGCACCGGAACATGCCAGTGATGCTGTTCTTGAAAAAATGGGTAAACCGGAGCACTCCGTTTATGTCAGATTTAAAGAGAAATATGAAAGAATCAATAAGAAACAGGACATGAATCAGTTCCTTGTGCCATATTATATGAGTTCACATCCCGGGGCAACCTTAAAGGACGCTGTTACACTGGCACTTTATATTAAGGAGACCGGTGTAATGCCCAAACAGGTACAGGATTTTTATCCAACACCCTCTACTATTTCCACGGTGATGTATTATACTGAGATTGATCCATATACCATGAAAAAGATCTATGTTGCAAAGAATCCGCACGAGAAAGCGATGCAGAGAGCACTCATACAATATAAGAATCCGGCGAACTTTGAACTGGTTGAGGAAGCATTGATTAAGGCCGGACGAAGAGATCTGATAGGTTATGGAAAAGAGTGTCTGATTCGTCCGCTTCATCAAAAGGATGAAACATTTTATCGAAAGAACACCAAAAAACAGGGAACGTCTAAACGAAAAGGAACGAAGAAAGAGACGGAGAGAGAGACGAAGAAAGAGACGAAGAAAGAGACGACGAATAGAAGCTTTAAGCATAAAGGCAAAGAGCAAAAGACGTCGACAAGAAAAAGCACAAAGGAAAGCAGACGAAGATAAAAAAGTTATATTTCTGGAAAGGATGGTTGTCTTATGAAAATTGCTATAATAACCGGAGCTTCGTCAGGAATGGGCAAATGGTTTGCAGCATATGCACCGGCATTTGACAAAACGATTGATGAAATATGGTTGATTGGTCGTAATGAAGAACGACTGAATGCGACCTACCAGCATATGAAAATCAAATCCAGAATCATTCCGA
Source organism: Bacillota bacterium (assembly GCA_029558315.1). GTDB lineage: Bacteria > Bacillota > Clostridia > Lachnospirales > Lachnospiraceae > NK4A136. The sequence goes on along the minus strand of JAKQFQ010000498.1, from coordinate 3,195 downwards.
TGGACTTGACCAAAGCAGAGGAATATAAGAAGTTTCAGATTGCTCTTAGCAAATTCAGACCTGTAATACGAATGCTTGTCAACAGTGCCGGATATGGAATCATCGGTCCATTTGTTGATATGACTGCCAAGGATGCAGGAGGTATGGTGGATATCAACTGTGAAGCACTAACAAGAATCACCAGAGACTGTATTCCGTTTATGTCAAAAGACTCCTGTATTATTAATATGTCTTCAGCGGCAGCTTTTATGCCGCAGCCTGATTTTGCTGTTTATGCTGCGACCAAGAGCTATGTGCTTAGCTTTTCGGAAGCACTGTATCATGAATTGAAAGCAAAGAAAATTCGTGTTATTGCAGTATGCCCGGGATGCGTTGATACTCCATTTTTTGATGTTGCCCAGAAATATCATGGGGTAAAAACATATAAAAAGTTCTTTATGTCAAAAGAACGCGATGTTGTACGACAGGCATTGCTTGATGTCAGAAAAGGAAAAAAGGTCTCTATCTATGGACTCCCAATGAAACTACTGTATGCAATTACAAGACTGATACCAAATGAAATCCTTTTGTGGTTCATGTAAATAGAAAGGCTGATGAAATGAAAAAAATTGAAAAAGGCCAATATGGCTATCTTGAGAATCAAACGAAAAGAGAAATAGTATTTACGGTAATTCTATTTGCGCTGGCTTTTGGATGTTTGATTTTTGGAATTATTATGACCAAAACAAAAAATAATCTGTTTACCATCGCAGCTGTTCTTGGAATGCTGCCGGCCTGCAGATATTTAATTAATGTCATTATGTTCTTTCGTGCCAAACGACATGCCTGTCCAAAAGAGGTCTATCAGGAGATTACGCAAATTATAGATGGCAAGGATTGCCCGGCCATTGCTTATGATCTTTATATGACCTCGGAAAAGGCATTATTTCCCATTTATTGTATGGCTTCGATTAACAATACTTTAGTGGGATATACCGTTTATAATAAATTTGACGAAGAGAAGTGCAATGAACATATTACCACCATGTTGAAGCAGAATGGCTTCAAGAACTGCACTGTTAAAATATTTACCGGCAAAGATAAATTTATGGAGAGAATCAAGAGTATGAGAGATCATGGAGCTGTGGACGAGAGAGACCTAGAAGCGCTTCATTTGATGTTAAATCTTTCCCTGTAAGGCGGATATGTAGATGAAAGAAATTGTGATAACAAAAGCAGATGCAGGACAACGAATGGATAAATACCTTCGAAAGTATCTTCCCGGTGCCAGCAGCGGTTTTTTGTATAAAATGCTAAGGAAAAAGAATATTGTTTTAAACTCCAAAAAGGCAGAGGGAAACGAACTGCTTCAGGAAAAGGATACAATCTGTATCTATTTTTCGGATGAGACCATGCTAAAGATGATGAATCGGGATATGGATTGTTATCAGCAGGCATTTCAGAATTTAGAGCATATGGATGTTCTTTTGGAGACGGATGATCTGTTATTTGTAGCAAAACCTGCCGGGGTGTTAAGCCAGATGGATCAACCCGGTTCCTTTTCAGTCAACGAATGGCTGAGTGGTTATTGCATGGCAATGAAGAGAAATGTTGATTTTCAATCTTACAGACCATCCATCTGTAATCGGTTAGACCGCAATACCAGCGGTATTATAATGGCGGCAAAAACCTACGCGGGAAGTCGTTTCTTAACAGAAGCAATTAAAGAGCATCGTCTGAAAAAGCTTTATCTGGCTGTGGTAGAAGGACAACTGGAACAACCAGGTGAACTTTGCGGCTATCTTGTAAAGGATGAGCGGACCAATAAAGTAAGGATTTATCCATCATTTGATGATATTCCCTCCTATAAGCGTGAGGAGGCAGATGAAATCGTCACCAAATATCGCTGCCTTTTGTATCAGGATAATTATTCATTACTCGAAGTAGAGCTAATTACGGGGAAGACCCATCAGATAAGAGCGCATTTGGCCTCCATTGGTCATCCGCTGGCAGGTGATTCGAAATATGGCGGAAAGGCTTATCGTCATAAACGAGTGCAGCAATTACATGCGTGGAAAATCATATTCCCTGCATTGGAGCCGGATGAATTTGGTATGTCAGAGCGTACGATAGAATGTCCAATCCCACAAGACTTTTGGTTGACAGAACTATAAAAATACGATATACTTGCAAAAGTCACCATGCTAATATGGTAACACGTTACCACTTTAGCGCAGTAAAGTGCAGCGGCATATAAATTAGCAACACCTATTAAATTACAGAATTTGGAGATTGTTTATGGAAAAGAAAATGATTCACACACCGGAAGGCGTCAGAGATATCTATGGAGAAGAGCTTTTGAAGAAGAACCATACAAAGGATAAACTTCATAAGACAATTCTGACATACGGATACAGAGAGATCCAGACCCCTTCCTTTGAGTTTTTTGATATATTTTCAAAAGAGGTTGGTACAACACCTTCAAAGGAGCTTTACAAATTCTTTGATAAAGAAGGCAATACACTGGTGTTACGACCGGATTTTACACCTTCAATTGCTAGATGTGCTGCCAAATATTTTATTGATGATTCCATGCCGATTCGTCTATGTTACGAAGGGAATGCATTTACCAATGCATCGGAATTACAGGGTAAATTAAAGGAAACAACGCAGATGGGGGTAGAACTGATCGGAGATGCTTCCATTGATGCAGACGCTGAGCTGCTTTGTATGGTCATCAATTCACTGAAAAATTGTGGATTTGAACAGTTTCAAATCAGCATTGGAGAAATGGAATATTTCAAAGGAATCTGCGAGGAGGCCTGCCTTGATGATGAAACAATTGATGAGCTAAGAGAATATATTTCTGTTAAGAATTTCTTTGGAGCAGAGGAATTATTAGCCAATAAATTGGTTCCTAAGAAATTCCAGGAGGTTCTTTTGAATGTAAATGATATTTGTTCGCTTACAGAGCTCATGAAGATTAAAGAATTAGTCGGCAATAAGCGTTCCATTGATGCAATTGAGCGTTTATCCAAGATCTATGAATTAGTTGAGCAGTATGGACTTGAGAAATATATTTCTTTTGATCTTGGTATGTTAAGCAAATTCCATTATTATACCGGTGTTATTTTTAAGGCATATACATATGGAGTAGGTGATGCAATTGTCAAAGGTGGACGTTATGATGCCCTGCTTCATCAATTTGGTAAGGAA
>JAKQFQ010000496.1 GCA_029558315.1 Bacillota bacterium | reverse complement strand
CGTATCCCAGAACTCAAGAGTCTTTTTAAACTTGGCATTCGGATAACTAAAAAATAACATACTTCCTGGAATCGGAGCAGCATGAGAACTATGCCCAACATCATAATTAAGCTTCATCAGAGAAAGCTTTTCTAATTTATTTCCAAACCAGTCAATGGCGTCATCGAACATCTGGCGCGTTGGCTGCATTCCTTTAGCAAGTTTAGAAAGAATAGTTGACGCCATTTGGTGGATATGTTATAAGAATGGATTAAGTATATAAATCTATTTATGAATAGGATATGGCTAAGAATAAAAATTACGAATCGTTGAAAAATGATATTACTCAATCTGAATTAAAATCTCAATTTGATTATGACGCAGAGGATGGTGTTCTCATAAAAAAATTTCGGAACGGGAAACCATATAATAGTGTTTGTGGAAATAAGCCCGATTGTCGTGGATATGGGCAGATTAGAATAAACAGAAAGAAATACTCCACCCACCGGCTTATTTGGTTATGGCATTACGGAGAATTTCCTTCTGAATTCATTGATCACATAGACGGAGATAAGATGAATAACCGGATAGAAAATCTGAGGGAAGTTGACCAGGTAGTTAATGGGCATAATCACAAATTTCATAAGAACAATAAGTCTGGATTCCCGAATGTATCGTGGGATAAAGAGAAAGAAATGTGGATTGTGCAGATGTGTGTATATTACAAAAGAATATTTGTAGGATACTATCGTACTATGGAAGAAGCAATTCATGCAGCCAAAATGGCAAAGATTAAATATCATCCTACCTCCCCCGTCGCCAAGAAATATGCCGAAGAACTAGGAATCCCTATTCAATAAATAGAACATATATACAATCATCCCCTCCTCATTCCATATGGCTCTGAACCAGATTAATATCACCTCCCTCGATTTCGACGATATCAAGAATTCTCTTATTGAGTATCTGAAATCCCAACAATAGTAAGAAAGTAATTAAAGAAGAGTCTTTATCGGTAGATAGGGACATCAATGGTGCTCGCGGCATTATGCTTCGGGCACTCTACGGACTTGCACGTTTAACAGAAGACAATCGTGATGTTGCGGTTGTTGCGTTATAGAGCAAGCGAATATCAATTCGTGAGATATTCATTCCCAAATGCATCTAGTAAACGAGTTTAAGAGTTACTCAAATGGTAGTTAGAAGTCCAAACCCCCTTCTTCCGCAGTAAATATTGGAAGAAACCTCTATAGTTCACTAGGTACAGTTCGGGTTTTGGCCTTCGGGCTAACAACCAGTCTAATATTATTATACTAATAGCTTTAATTGGGTATTAGGAGAACTATTACCCAAAATTACCCCAATAGAATATTCCCCCTAAATAGACATATATATATTCACTCATACATCATCCACATTCCCATGGCTCTGAACCAGATTAATATCACCTCCCTCGATTTCGACGATATCAAGAATTCTCTTATTGAGTATCTGAAATCTCAACAGGAGTTCTCTGATTATGAGTTCGAAGGTTCTGCGCTATCCAATCTGATTGATATCCTTGCATACAACACTAATCAGAATGCCTATATAGCCAATATGCTCCTGAATGAGAAATTCCTCGATTCGGCGGTAAAGCGTTCATCCATTACTTCTATAGCAAAACATCTTGGATATACTCCTCGTTCGTCTATGGGAGCTGTAGCACACGTCAAACTGGAAGTAATCAATCCAGAAGGTAATCCTCTATTCCTCACTCTTCCCAAGAATACTCCTTTCACGACAACAATATCCGGCAATCAGTATTCGTTCTTTAATCCTGAACCAATAACTATTGAACCAAAGAATGGTCGGTATATCTTTGAGGATGTTCTGATTAAAGAAGGGACCATAAGAAATCATCAGTTCGTGGTTGTTAATCCTGGAACCGAGGAGAAATATGAAATCCCGTTCTCGGACATTGACATCTCTACGCTGACGGTCTGGATTCAACCAAATCCGAATAGTCAGGAACAAGATTATTATGCTCGTGCC
>JAKQFQ010000495.1 GCA_029558315.1 Bacillota bacterium | reverse complement strand
TGCAGAGATACTGAATCGAAAGCTGGGTACCGTAAAAAGCCGATATAGCAAGAATCACAGTGATTATGAAAAATACTCCATCGTTGCTGTCTCCAGCATGTATGGCGTTGAGTTGCTTGAGGATAATGCTCAGCATTGCAGGGAGCGGTTGTTCGGTATCTGGAATGAAGCCTATACAAGCATTATGGGCAAAGATGCCACGGATGCGTGTCGCGAAGCTGCAAGATTTATATTTCACAGGAATATTTTATGCGGTGATGCCCTCTCCCTTCTTCAGAAAAACGGCAAGCCGATAATCTTTTCAGAGTGGTCGTTGGTAGCTGGTGTGATGCTCAAACGAAGGGATTTTGAGCTGGCAACCATGCTTGAGGTGCAAGACCTCGGTAGGCAGGGAGACCTGTTTCTTTCCTCCGGATCTTTTGATGAAGAGGTTGGAGCTTATATCCCGCAACCTATTGCTGAGTATAAACCCATAGAATACTGGAGGGTTCAGTGTCAGAGCGATTAAACCATAACCCCGATGTTCTGTCATGTCTCGCAAACTTGTCCAACGATGAGGTCTTGACTCCTCCTGAAGTAGCAAACGCGATGCTGGATATGCTACCACAGGAATTGTTTAGAGATCCCAATGCCAGATTCCTGGATCCTGCTTGTAAGTCTGGTATTTTCCTGAGAGAAATTGCAAAGCGCTTGCTGAGTGGATTGGAGGATAGCATTCCTGACCGTCAGAAGCGGATAGATCATATTTTTCATAAGCAGTTGTATGGATTTGCTATCACAGAATTGACAAGTCTATTAACTAGACGGAGCCTTTATTGCAGCAAACATGCTAACAGCATTTACTCAGTTACTTCTTTTGAAGAAACAACAGGTAAAATTCGATTTAAGCGGATTGAACACACTTGGGATGGTAATGGGAAATGTCAATTCTGTGGTGCTTCAAGAGAACAATTTGACAGAGGTGATGAGCTTGAGACACATGCTTATGAATTTATCCATATCAATAATACTAAGGAACTAGAAAAAGTGAAATTTGATTTAATTATTAGTAATCCCCCTTATCAGCTTAATACATCTGGGGACGATAATGGGCCCCAAGCAAAACCTATCTATCATTTATTTGTTCAACAAGCAATGAAGTTATGTCCACGATTTGTGGTAATGATCACCCCTTCTCGCTGGTTTTCAGGAGGGTGGGGATTAGATGCTTACAGAAATAGAATGATGTCGGAGAATCATATTAAAATTATACATGATTACCAGAATTCATCTGACTGCTTTTCGGGAGTAGAGATAAAAGGAGGAGTTTCCTATTTTCTTTGGGAT
>JAKQFQ010000494.1 GCA_029558315.1 Bacillota bacterium | reverse complement strand
GAAGATATGTTATTTGAATCAAGCAGTGTTCCGCTTCTTTCATGAAGAAGATTAAGCTCACCTGTTGATATTAATGCTCCATCTAAGATATTAATTTCACTAGCACTTGCATTTATATGTGTACCTGAAAGGTATATATCCTGTGTATAAAGACTTTGTGATCCTAAAGATCCGCTTATATCAAGTGTATATTGAGGATTTGTATTTCCAATACCCAGTCTTGATGAGACATCATTCCAATACATACCTGAAAATGATGTCCAAGTACCTGCATTGTTGTATAGCATTTGTCCTTCTGTTCCTGTGGGAAGAAGAGATGATGATATGTTTATACCTGTTGCGCTTGTTATTCTTCCTTTGGCATCTACCGTAAATTGAGGAATAGATGTTGATGATCCATATGTTGAAGGAGTAACCCCGGTGTTGGAAAGACTAACTGAGGCTGATGTTCCGGATACCGATACACTTGATATATCACCTGTAAGGGCTGCAAATATCGGATTTGCATTTTGCATCCCTACAAGTATCTGTCCTTGACTTCCAGATACTATTGATTGAATAGCACCTGATCCTTCTCCCACCAAAACTCCATATTGAGAAAGATTTGATGTTCCTGTTCCTCCGTGTGTCACGTCAACTACAGACCCAAGCCATGATCCTGATGTTATGCTGCCATTTGATATGACTATTCCATTTATTGTATTTATGGATGATGGAGCATTGATTGGACCTGTTGATGTCAGGGATCCGTTTATTGTTACTCCGCTTGATAGTAGATTTATTAAATCTGTCTTTGAGGCAATCCCTATATCTTCCGATCCTAGGATAACTCCCCCTATAAGTCCTTCTCCTGCTACCTCAAGTTTATGACTTGGAGATGTTGTTCCAATACCAAGTCTTGAATTTGAAATATCAAAAAATAGATTGTTTGAACCCGACTGTGTATTTGCACTAGTGAAAAATGCTATCTGACCTTCTGATCCTGATCCTGAGATTAATCCGCTTAAAGATG
>JAKQFQ010000488.1 GCA_029558315.1 Bacillota bacterium | reverse complement strand
TTTTCGTGCAATCAAGGGTGGCGATCAGCTACCACAACCTAAAACATCTACCGTTTTCAAGGTTCATCTGAGCCTTTTTTCTTTGCTCATTTTTTTCATAACTTATTTGACACTATCTTACTCTTTCACCGGAAGCATTTTCGCAACCATTTTGTTTAATACTTCCAACAAAACTAACATTAAAATACCAAATAGGAACATATACCACGGATACCACCCAATCCCAATATGCGATGCCAATAGTCCGAATAATGGTGGCATAAATGTAGTTCCAACATAAGCACTTGCCATCTGAACCCCGATTACTGCCTGTGAATTCTCTTTACCAAAATGAGACGGTGTGGAATGAATGATGGATGGATAGACCGGTGCACATCCCAAACCAACGATCATCAAGCCAATCAGTGCCGGTGCCTGAACCTGGACAGGGATTGCAATACACAAAACTCCAATCAGCGCAGTTATAATCCCAATTCTTATCAGCCTCTTATCGCCCAACCGATCTGCAACAAATCCGCTCAGGAATCTTCCAAATGTAATTCCCAGATAGAATAACGAGGCAAATCTTGCAGCAGTCTCTACATCAATCCCACGATATTGCACCAGATAACTGCTTGCCCATAGTCCTGCTGTACTCTCTACGGTACTGTATGCAAAAAAAGCTCCAAGCACATATGGAACACCCTTAATTCGAAACACTTCCGTTAGCCTTTTGGGCCGCTCTGCATTCTTTTTAATCTCCTGCGTTCCTACACGCTTCTTCCACATTGGAAGAGAGAGAAACAGTATCGCTGTGAGCACAACCTGAATCGTACCAACGCTACGGTAACCACCTTGCCATCCGGCATTACTAAGGAGACAATACCCCATAATATACGGACTGACAGCCGCCCCCACTCCCCAAAAGCAATGTAACCAGCTCATAAATCTTGATGAGTAATGCAGCGCAACATAGTTATTCAGTGCTGCATCAACTGCGCCGGCTCCAAGACCAAATGGAATTGCCCACAGGCATAATAGGATAAATGAATCAGAAAAAGAAAAACCAAGAAGAGCAACCGCAGTCATTAGAACACTGATTGCTGTAACCAACCCGGTTCCCAGCTTCTTTGTCAGACGATCAGATAACAGGCTGGAAACAATTGTTCCACCCGAAATAATCATCGTAATAATTCCGGCATAAGATACCGGAACACTAAGTTCAACATGCATTACAGGCCATGCGGAACCAATCATGGAATCCGGTAATCCAAGACCGATAAATGCCAGATAGATTATTACAATCAGAAACGAATACATAAAAGGAAGTCTCCTCATTATACTTTTCTATAGTATAACACGCAGACTTCCTTCTTAAAAGACAATCCTTTTATGTCCCTAACTTTATTATGACTTTTTCTTTCTATCAAAAATCAGATTCTGGTAACGATAGATACTAAGTAAAATTCCAACCAGAATAAAGTTGGTAAATGTAGCACCTGCGCCCATAGACAGAAATGGAACATTAAGTGCAGTTGCCGGGAAGAAACCAAAATTCATTGCAATTCCTTCCAGAAGCTGTAGCAGAAATGTAAGAAAGCAGCCCATTCCGACCATCATCCCCAGCTGATTCTTCTGACGGCAGGTAACATTAAATGCACGGATTAAAAAGAGGACAAGCAGGATAACAATCAGTACTCCAAAAACAATTCCATAGTTCAAAATCAGCTGAATTAAGAGATATTCATTAGCTGCCGGTAATATTTCCACCATTCCATCTGCT
>JAKQFQ010000486.1 GCA_029558315.1 Bacillota bacterium | reverse complement strand
AAGTCGTCAAATTTCCGTCTGCTCCCATCGAAGTCAAGGCTCGTACCGGAGATTTCGACCTTCGCGGTTACGAAATTGCCCGTGCTCAGTTTTTTGACACATCCAACAGAATAACCGTCACGTTCTCCAAAGATTTCCTTATTCTCAGTACAGAAGCCGTGCGTAAATTCGGTAATGAAATGCGTGTGGAATTACTGATTCACCCAAACAAGTTACTGTTTGCTGTACGTTCCTGCAGTAAGGAAAATCGCAACGGCGTTATTTCAGGCAGAATACATGATGAAAAAACAATTCCGGTGCCGATTCGTGGTGCTGCCTGTCTTCCGGCTGTCTTTGAACTTTTAAATTGGAAAGAGGAATGTAAATATCGTATCATCGGAGTTCATCACAGAAATGATGCGGAAAGTATCGTCATCTTTAACCTGCTGGAAACAGAGGTTCTTATTCCAAACGATATGCTTACTGTCCAAACTCCTGCTTCCGAATCAAGTGATTCTGCGTCTGGTAATATGACTCCTTTTACAAGGGGTATAAAGAAGAATATCCTTGCCTATCCGCCTGATTGGAGTGACGGATTCGGAAAGGATTTCTATACACATGCACAGGCCATTGAGTTGGCAGAGTTTTTCGGTAATTCTGCATGGTCTGCCTCATCTGAAAGCAAACCATATAAAAGTCCTGATATTAATGTCACAGACTTAAGTATAGTTGGACAGGAAATACACCAAATCATAAATGACATAAAGGAGACCATCAATGAATGAAACAGAAAACAACTCAACTGCAAACATATCTCCCAGCCATGCAAGAGATATAGAAATTGTGCAGGATGCAGACTTTAACTATGACGGTTATCAGGTTGTCCGGGGTGAATTTTTTGCACATATGTATGAACCCTCTTTTGCATTTAGCAACTATAAGGTATCAGTCAATACAGCCTGTATCCGAAAATTGCCTGATGTCGACTTTGTCCAGATTCTTGTTAATTCAAAAGACAGGAAACTGGCTGTCAGACCGTGTGCCGAAGAGGAAAAGGACTCTTGTCGTTGGAGTACTAACGGGAAAAAGCGCGGTCCCAAACAGATAACCTGCCGTATCTTCTTCTCCAAGATAATTGATCTTATGAATTGGAATCCCTCATACAGATACAAGTTACTTGGAAAACTGATTCAATCCGGAGATGAGCTGCTTTTCGTATTTGACCTTACAACACCTGAAATATACATGAAAACAGAAAAGGAAGGCGAGCTGCCTAAAACATCACGTACTCCTACTTATCCGGCTGAATGGCAGAATCAATTCGGAGTTCCTGTGGACGAACATCAAAGCAATCTGCAGATAAACACGTTTGACGGCTATACCGTTTTTGGTATTCAGGAAACAAAAGCACAAAACAAACCAGTTATGGAGAATCAGGAGGAAAAAGAAAGTCATGAACAAACAGACAGTTTCTCAGCCAATCCTTTGTATTGATTTGAAGAAAAACCGGATACGCATCCACAAGTTAACACTCCACATGCTTGGAGACCCTGAATATATACAGCTGCTTGTGAATCCCACTGCAAGAATGATAGCAATACGTTGTAGCAGCAGGGAAGATAATCTTGCCCACCATATCAGAAGCTATCAGCTTACAGACGGTAATTGCTATGAACTTTACAGTACGGATTTAATCAAAACTCTGAAAAATGTAGATAACAGCTGGCAGGGAAACTGTTCTTATCGAATTTACGGAATGATGAATCATACGGCAAAGATAGCACAATTCCCAATGAAAGATATTATTCTGGTAGAAGAATCCCAGAATACAGAGA
>JAKQFQ010000483.1 GCA_029558315.1 Bacillota bacterium | reverse complement strand
CTTCATTTGATGCAGATGTTTCATCTTTTAAAATTTCCAATGCTTCAGCAGCACTATGATATTCAGCGACAAGTCCGTTTAACTCATCACCATTTTGATAAATAGAAAGATTATATTTACGAATAATACTTGCTGCTTCTGCTGTAGGTGCAATTAAATCAGTAAAAGAGTCTCGAAGAATCCTACCTGCATTCTGACCCGTAAACGATAAGTTACGGAGCATTGATGCCATTGCAAGTCCTTCTTCCAGGCTATATCCTAAAGAGGCAAAAGTAGGATTAATGTATTTGAGTGCAAAGGTTAAATCTTCAATATTAAGGACTGATGCACTAGCAGCAGCAGCAATAGCATGTGTAACGCGCGTTGCTTCTGTTGCTTCCATTTTGTAGGCAGAAAGAGTAGCAAACAGCATCTTGAAGGCAGTATCAAGATCAGTGGACTGTGCCGTTGCAAGGTTGATTACTTCGGGCATTATAGCGTAAACATCTTCAACTTGCATACCTGCCTGTGCCATGCCATACATGGACTCCATAATCTCATTGGCAGTAAACATTGTTGAACCGGCGAGATCATACGCAAACTGCTGTAAATCTTCCCTTACATCGTTTACACTTCTACCCATTAAGTCAAAGACTGATACAGTTTTCTGTGAGAGTAAATCAAACTCCTTACCTGTATCAAAAATAGTAGATGTAATGCGTGTAATGGGATAAATAACACCAATCGAAGCAGCACCGGCAGCACCAACCAGGGTGTTACCCGTTCTTCGCATTGCATCGCTTACACCATTCATTGCACGATTGAATGTAGCAGCCATTGATGCACTTGTGGTAGCGGTAATACCCTTTACCTGTGTCATCTTCTGCTGGAAGTCAGTAATATTACCGCCGACATAAATTACAATGTCATTATCTCCAAGTTGCATCAATATCACCTTTTCTTATTCTTTTGGCGCTTGGCCTGCTTTGCTTCTTCAGCATTCTTCAATGACAATATTTTAGAAATAGCAAGATACTTCTGTTCTGGAATATTGTTTATTTCATCCCATGACCAACCAAAAGCATCAATTAATACAAAGTCTGCAAAATCTTCATCGTCAGAACCATTACGCAATGCATGTTTCCATCGTGCTATTTTCTTGTAATAAGTATCCTCTTCCAGAAGATTGCGTAAGTATTTACGTCCCTTGAGTTTATTACGCACTTCTGCTACTTTATTGTTTGAAAAAGAAAGTTGTCCTACTTCTTCTTCAACTTGAGTTCCTTCGGCGCTTCCTGTATATTCGTCGCGTAACCTCTGAAAAAACGGTTCACATCGCCACCAAGAACATCCTTACACTGTTGGAAAATCTTATCCATTTCCCCAATAGGAACAGTGTCAAAGTCCTCTATATTCCACATCTTATTTGTAGCGAGAGAGATCGTAGTAATCACGATAAAATCTTCCTCACGCTCTGAATATTCAATAATCTCATCGGGATGCTTGTTTGCAATCATAGCAAGAGCATCTTCAATTTTCATACT
>JAKQFQ010000479.1 GCA_029558315.1 Bacillota bacterium | reverse complement strand
AAGTCTAGACGGTCTGTGTCCGGCATTTCCTGTCATCTTGCCGGTATCAACAATCTTTCCGGCTATTGTTCTTCTAAATGCCGGTGCCAGTAATTTTTCTCCAAGGATAATCTCATATACTTCCTGCAATTCACTAATCGTAAATTGTTGCGGCATCATATGGAATACAATATTCGTATAATTAATCTTTCCTCTAAGTCTTTTGAGTGCCTCATTAATAATTTCTTTATGGTCAAAAGCAAGTCTCATCTGTTCAATCTCATTAAGATCAAACCATTTTGCTCCGGACACCTGTGTTTTCCCTTCATCCAACAGGGAAATATAAGCACAGCTGACTATTCGCATTCTTGGATCACGATTCACTTCGCCGAATGTATAAAGCTGCTCACTGTAGATTTTCTTCAGTCCCGTCTTTGCTTCCAAAGTTCTGCTTAGGGTATCCTCCATCGTCTCACACTTTCCAACGAATCCTCCCGGAAGACTGTAGAACCCCTTGTATGGATACTCTTCTCTTTTCACCAGCAACACTCTTAATATCTGTTTATCAAGCTTACGGTAATTGTCTGTTTCTGACTTCATGACTCCCAGAACAACTGCATCAACTGATAATGCAATCGGATCAAATGCCTTCGGATCATATTGCTCCAAAAATTTTTCTTCCTCTTTGCATGATGCTTTATAGACTTTTTTCATCCTTTCACCTCTATTCTGGATTTGTTATGTGTCCGCTTTGTTAATATCTTGTTGTTATTATCATATTATGTATCTATATGCTTTGTCAATATTTTTTTCTTTTTCCTTGGCATACACTACTCTTTCAACAGGAAGTCTTCTTCCTGCTCTGTAATTAAAGCGGCAGACCAAAAAAACAAAATCTCATTAGATCAACAGCTCCATGTGCAATCATTGCTGATGCCAGATCTCTCTTCTTCTGCAGGAATGCAAAGACAATTCCAAACAGTACTACATATAACCCAATGCTAATCAGACCATTTACGATTCCCTGGTTGACAAATACATTGGGTGTATGAATCAAAACATGCGGCAAAATCATCATAAACATACAGGTAAACTTCTGTAGCCGTGTTGTTTCCGCTCCTTTGACTGCCTCTAGGTAAAATGCCCAAAAGACAGTACGTAATGCAATTTCTTCAAAGATTGCCGGACTCAATGCAACCAGAATACTGTGAATCGAAAAATTAAGCTGACTCTGATTGCTTCCCATCATCAGCATGATATTAATGATTCCCCAGATTAGACCTGCAACGCAGCCAATCAGAATACTGATCAGAATGGATTCCGCCTCATGTTTTCTAAATATCCTTCCCGTCTTTTGCGGGTATTTTTCAAACACGCGAAAGCAAACCAGTGATGACATCAATGTCAGTAATGGATCTACAATCAGATTAAACCAAACCGGATGATTGCCAAGTACAGAGACATCCACATAGGATGCCAGTACCAGCAGTGCCAGAATAACAGCTGCCAGTATGCTCTCCCTTTTGGGTAATTTATTCTTCACCAAAAGGATGATATCAAGAACAAGCACAAAACCTTCCAGAACAAGCCAGGCAATTGAATTCGCTTCATCCCCATCCTTTGATATCATCGTAACAAAAGCAATGATTATGCCAAATATCACAAACCAGATCCATAAAATTGTTACACCGCTCTTTTTCATCTGCTCACTCCCACTCGTTTTTTATTTTTCATTATACTATTAATTATTTTACAGGCAATCCAGTTTTCTTAGTTCGTCTTTCTTCCATTCCTTTGACGGAATCAAAATTGCTGCATCCTTTATCACCTCATGGATTATCCGCAGTTCTAACTGTTGTCGATGAATAAAATGCTTTATCAGATCCTCTAATCCTTTACAGTGATGTTGCTTTGCATAGGGAGAGTCCTCAAAATAGGAAATCATGAGCGGATACCACATTTCATGTCCCTGCTCATCGGAACGTTCCTTACGGATGCTTCTGATATTATCAGCAATCTGATTGCTGTACAGGTAGAGCATCTTATAATTCTTCTTATCAATCTCAGACCATAATTCTTTGTAAAATTCCATGATTTCATCATCACTTGCCAGATGAAACAGAATTAAATCCTCAACCAGATTTTGAAAGAAGGCACACTCAAACACATAACCGGTCTCATGAAATCTTCGGTATCTTGTCAGAACAATCTCTTTTAATTCCTCCAGTGTACGCCGTCCATTATAGATTTCGAACTGCTCCAGATCCTTGTGAAAACCCGGAAGGTCTGTCAGTATTTTCGTATAAGTTACAATATAGTGGTCCTCCTCTACTATTGTATTTTGAATGATTTCATTTCGAATTGTGGCATATCGTTCCAATACACCCTCGTAGTGTTCTTTATCCATATAGGTGCACCACGCCAGTTCTACCGGTGAATACTCACCTTCTCTGCACAAATGATACTGCGGTCCAAGCTCTGCCACTGCCTGCAGCAGAGTAGATTTTCCTGCCCCCTGAATACCTTCAATGTAAATATTATTCATCTTTGACCCTCTTTCCTACAACAAAATTGTTTTGGTTGCAATATTCTCACGAAATCTTACATCATGTTCCACAAACAGCATCGTCGGCTGGTATTCCAGAAGAAGCCTCTCAATCTGCATCCTTGAGAACACATCAATGTAATTGAGCGGTTCATCCCATAGATACAAATGTGCAGGGGTCAGCAGGCTGGTCGTCAGAAGAACCTTCTTCTTCTGTCCTTCCGAATATTCTTCCAGGTTCTTCTGAAATTGTACACGGTCCATATCAAGTTGTCTAAGAATCGCGCAAAACAGACTCTCCTCCAGATTATGTTGCCTGCAATATGCCCTAATACTGCCACCTAACATGGACGAATCCTGATTAACATAGGATACCTTGATTCCTGCCGCAGTCATAAGTGTTCCCTGTGCCAGAATAGGAAGCGGCTGTATTGGCACATCCGTCTGCTGCAAAATCATTTTTAGCAGAGTAGACTTTCCACAGCCGTTAGGTCCATGAATTGCCACACGTTCACCGGCTTCTACCTGAAACTGCAGGTTCTGAAATAGCGGTTCTTTCGCGTCAACGTATCGAAGCGTATAATCCTTGGTGCAAACGAGCAGCTTCTTGTGATGTGTTAATGTCACAAGCTTTAAATCCACCGGTTGTTCCAGATCAACCAGGAGATCTGCTTTGGCTTTTATTTCCCGGTCAATTCGCTTCTCCAGCTGTTTTACACGCCCCTGCAGCTTCTTGGTCTTAGCACCAATATAGCATCGTGTATCCAGAAAGCGATCATGCTCCTTCACAGGATCAAATCCAATCTTGGTCCTTTCATTCTGATTCGCCCAGTCCGCAGTCTGCGCCGCTGCCTGGTTCAGCTTTGTAATCTCCTTCTTATGTTTCTCATTCTCTGCTCTGGCAAACTGATCTTTTTTCTCCTTATTTTTCCACCAGCTTGTAAAATTGCCAGCCTGCACTTCAATCGTACAACGATTGAGCACCAGCACGTGATCAATGCAGGCATCCAAAAGGTCCCTGTCATGGGATACCAATATATATCCGTTCTTACCCGCCAGATATTTCTTCACCTGTTCTCTGGAATTCTGGTCCAAATGATTGGTCGGTTCATCAATTAAGAGAAATTCGTTGTCACTGCTAAACAGAATTGCCAGTAATACCTTGGTCTGCTCTCCCGGACTCAGTGTCGAAAATGGACGAAACAATACCTCTGCATCCATTGACAGTAATTCCAGTTCGCAGGTTACACGCCAGAGTTTGCAGTCATGTTTTAGCTCCATCATGAATTCTGATGCCGTGTGTTTCTTCTGTTCCTGATTCACTTCATAAGGAAAATAGTCATACACAGTCGTCTTCGTGATACTGCCCTGATACTGGTAACTCCCCATCAGCAACTGTAAAAAAGTCGTCTTCCCTTTTCCGTTTCTTCCAATCAACCCCAGTTTCCACTGTGTGTCTATCGAAAATGAAACATTTTCAAATATGTTATCATTGCTTTTGTCATAACAAAACGTCAGCTGATTTACAGCTATTTGTGCCATACACATTCCTCCTAACAAAAAAACTATTTGTCGCCAAATAGTTTCATTACATGCTCATACCTCGTGGGAAAATCCGATCAATACAATCCCACTATAATCTTATTTTATTGCAAAATAAAAGAGAGGTTATGAGAACATAATCCACTTTTGGCAACACGAAAACAGCAATAGATTGCTGCTAAATCATCATGTAATCAAAAGTTTATTATCTTCTCATTGGCTCACCTCTCACAAATATTTGGAATGTCTCATTCCATTTTTATAGTAAAATGGTTTTCTTATTTTGTCAAATATTATTTCGGTTCTCGTTCCATCTTACAATTGCAGTGCAAAAGAAACTGCTTATCAACCAACTTACATCCTCTGACATCAGCCTCTATAATGGTAATCAATTCCCGCCTTTCTTGCCTGACTGCACAGCATGCGCACATTGAGATTGTAAGTCTTGCCGTCTTTGATGAAATGTGTCCCACACTGTCGAAACTCAAAATCAACCTTATACTCCATGCATTGTCTTCGAATATCAAGTACCCAGTCATAATCCAGTGGTCTTGCTTTGTAATCTGATTCCCCGCCAACTACAACCAGTTCTATTGTATCCAGGTAAGTACTCAGATCTATCTGCTCTAACATAGGTTGCACAATAATGTTCTTATGCTTAATTGGCAGATCCTTAAAAATGGACAATCGATAATCAGCTCTATCCTGATTCTCTATGGTACTGGCAATCCAGTTTTGTAATCTCTCTAATCATGGGCACCTCCAAATGTCGTCAAAAATCTCTTCTCGATTTTACAACAAATGTGCCCTTAATTCCTCTCCACTCTGCATGGAAAGATATGCCGGTGCAATGTCGAATACAGTCTTACATCCGCTAATACCCTCTGCTGCAAGTCTCTTCGCAGCACGCGCATAAGCAACTAATACACAGGATGTAAATTCCGGATTGGAATCTAACTGCAGGCGATACTCAATGATATGCTTGTTGGTTCCCTCACCGGTTGCACCACTGCGGATAACAAAACCGCCATGTGGAATTCCTTTGTGCAAGGCATCCATCTTTTCCTGTGAGATAAATGTAACTGTCGTATCATAATCGGCAAAATAACTCGGCATATTGACAATGTCTGACTCAATCTGCTTTAGATCAGCACCTTCTTTGGCTACGACATAGCATTCACGTAAATGCTTCTCTCTGGTAGTCAATTCCGGATTCTCACCATTTCGAACAGCATCTACTGCTGACTGGATTGGAACGGTGTACTGTCTTGCATCTGCAACACCATTCACACGACGAATCGCATCAGAATGTCCCTGGCTAACTCCGCGTCCCCAGAAAGTATAATCCTTTCCTTCCGGAAGAATGACATTGCCATAGAGACGATTCAAGGAGAACATTCCCGGGTCCCAGCCAACGGAGATGATTCCGATATGTCCACTCTCTTTTGCTGCTGCATCAACATTTGCAAAATGCTCAGGGACTTTGGCATGCGTATCAAAACTGTCAATTACATTAAACATTTTCACGTATTCAGGTGTCTGCTTCGGAATGTCTGTAGCACTTCCACCACAGATTATACATACATCAATATCATCTTTGTGTGCCGGCAGGTCTTCAACAGAATAAACGCATCCATTCTCTGTTGCTATCTTCACACTCTTTGGATCTCTTCTGGTAAAGACACCAGCCATCTCGCAATCGGGATTTTGCTTGATTGCGGCCTCAACACCACGTCCGATATTGCCATATCCGATAATTCCTATTCTTATTTTTTCCATATTTGTTACACTCCTTTGTCTAATTTAAAAAGTTTGCTTACTCACACTATTTACGCTTACTATCATACTACCAAATTCAGC
>JAKQFQ010000473.1 GCA_029558315.1 Bacillota bacterium | reverse complement strand
CGCTCGTAAATTCTGAAAGCATATGTGCAGGAAACATAAACTCAAAGCACATAGGAATAAAGCAAGGTCTTTTAATATTTCTATGCCTTGTCCTCGCTCTCCTGTTGCGTATCATTTGTCCACCCCATCAGGCAAATAATTCTTGCAGCTAAATTCACATTCCTCCTTTTCGGTTTTCTTTACAGTCCAGAAACCAGACAATATGACAGAGAGAGGAAGAATATTAGCCATAAGAATTATCCTACAATTAAATTTTCTCATACAATTATTACACATCATTCCCTCCACCAAGCACCGCACACACACTCACTCTTATCGTGTGCAAAGCATACACATCCACCGTTCTGATAGTGCAACCAGTCATCTTCCGGAAGATTGTCTATCTCTTCTTGCGTAAGTTCCATCCAGTCTTGTTTAATTCTCACTCACCGCCTCCTTTTGTGCTTCTTTGCAGGTGCATTGACCTTCCTGATACCATTTACACACTTGGATATATACATTACCAGACGGCACAAGTTTTTCCTGCCAGAATGAGCAGGTTGCCTGACTACCCCAACAGGGATACGATACACCACATTTGTTAGTCTTTTCCATTTTCATCTCCGTGTATGTTTCCAATGATTTCAATATCTTCTACATTTATTTCGTCGAAACCAATAAACTCATCGCTTGTTATGCTGCAAAAGTAAAAAGCTAAATCCTTGCTTGCCCACTGTATCGAAGCGACCTCTAATTCTCTATTAACAACCACATCATTTTCAAATATCTCCACCCCGTTCTTATCCTTGAGTCCTGTTGAGAACTCTACCACAAATAATTTTGAATCAAGTTTGACTGCTCTTTTGCCTGTTATTATAAACAGTTCCAGCATCTGATTCAGATAAAAGTCACCTTTTAAATATCTTTTTTGCTGTATGCTATAAACCCTGAATCCGTTCATTCCGCCCTCCTTATTTTTTCCACAGCGTTATTATATTCATCCCTGATAAAGCATACAGCCCTGACATATTCCTGATATAGGGTTCTTTCGGCTTCTTCTTTGTCCTTGCACACTATCATATCGGGATCGGGGTCGCCTATCAGAATGTCAAATGTTCCTTTCGGCAGGTTAAGTTTTATGCAGATTGGGTTGCTCATTTCTTGCTCCTTTCTTTCTGCCACCTTTCTTACCGTTGTTTATGCTTGACTTTTTTTTCTTTTCGCTCTTCACCTTGCCTCTTATCCTTGCTGACTCTTTGATAATCAGCTTAGGGTCTATTTCCTTTCCGCAGTTTTCACACTTCACAACCACCTC
>JAKQFQ010000465.1 GCA_029558315.1 Bacillota bacterium | reverse complement strand
GATTGAGATTATCTCAGTGATTGGTGCTGTAGCTCTTCTTCTCTTGTTGAATTTTAGCATTATAAGCAGCAATGGTAAAGTAGAAGAGATGTATGTTTCTGTAACTCCTGAATTAGCATCTGCGGATGAACAGTGTAAATTGTTTGTGTATTTTAGTGTGTGCCATTGCCGGTATGGAGAAATCTATTGTCTTCTTGCCAATTGTCCTGCAGGATATTATTGTGATGCGTTAATTGTTGTTGAGGAATAATATGTAAGATATCAGCCCCAACGAATGCAATTATCCCAATAATTCATCAGAACCTGTTTCAGTGGATAGACATACTCAGTTATTAATGCTCCTGATGCTGATTCCTTTGGGTTGCAAAAGCCCAGATATCTACAACGAACGCTACACACTCACACCGGTAGATAAGCCGTTGGAAATTCCAATAGGCAGCCAAACTGAAAATTTTGTTTTTTATTCTCAGTATGTCCTCCTGGAAGGGATTAACTACCTTGGAATACTGAATTTCGAAAGAAACAGAATTGAGATTTACAATCTTGATTCAGGTACAGTAGCCAGGAAACTTCAGTTCTTTCACGATGGCCCTGAAGCTTTTGGAAGGGTCTCAAATTTCTTTATAGAAACTCTTGATTCATTAATTGTGGATTGCGATAGTGAAATGTCTGTTGGTATATCAGACGGCAAGGGGAAAATATTAAAGGAGATGTCATATCGTGAGGACATTAATGGTCGAAGTTTCGTTCCCACTCCTCCATGGATTGGTTCGCGCCCCTATAAAGTAGGCAATACAATTTATTATTTGCAATCCCACATGTCCGAGGAGGCCAATGGAGTACTCGCAGAAGAGAAGCGCAAAGAAACATTTCTTAATGTGGCGTTGAACACAGAGGCGGGGATAAGCTATACTCTGCCACTGGTTTATCCTGCAGAGATGGTCGGACAAGAAGTTTGGGAATCACCAAACGTAATGAGAACGATTAATGAAGATGGGCTTTTTGTCTATCATTTCTCAAATCTGACTGATCTATTTGTGTCGGTTGACAATCAGACTTTTGGAAAAGTGAGAATAGAAAGTAATTACAAACTCAAACTGAACGGGGATGCATTTAAATACAGATACGATATGACAGGTGCTTTAATGAATACACTTACACATGACATGCTAAGGGATATTTTCTATGACAAATACCGTAATTGCTACTATATTTTTTACATGAAACGGAATGAAAACCCGGATGCGGGGAGAAATCTCTTTCTGAAATTACAATATCCTGATTGTTTTATCCTGATTTTAAACAAAGATTTTAAACATATGGGAGAAGTGTTTCTGCCTGACAATACATATTCATTCCAGTTTTCTTTTATCACCCCTGATGGTCTTTACATCTCAGAAGATCATCCCAATAATCCGGATTTCGATGAGGATTTCATGAGATTCAGGTTGTTTAAACTGGAAAAGCTTTGATCAGAAGAGGCGTTGTATCTTTCTAATCATCACTCTTTTCTGGATTTCGGGATGCACGGTCAATGAAGAGACCAAAAGAATAACAGATTATCTTGAAGATTATGGGAAAGATATTGGTGATTACAGGATAATCTGCTTCATCCCTGCTGACGGATGCAGCTCCTGCATAGAGCCATCGCTTAATTACTCTCTGACCGCCGGAGAAGATTATTTGCTGGTGCTGACATCTCTCTACAGCAAATCAATTCATAACACGGTTGAGACCTATCACCTTGACACAGGCAGAATGCTGGTTGACGAAAAGAATAAGGCAGTCAGCCTGCAGCTTTTGCTTCCCACTGCACCTTGCTTTTACTTTATTGAAGATGGTATTGTTCAAAAGAGAGCTGATCTGTCAAAGACTTATGACAAAACAGGGATATTGTCAGAAGTGAGCAGATTCCTGGGGAAAAGTGCCGGAGAATGAATGCGGGGAGAAAGATGGTCTGCATAAAGCGATTTGCAGAAGCACTGTCCGTATTGCTGTTATTTGCAGGGATTATACTATCAAGATTATACCTGTTTGACATTTATAAAGTTCCCTCTTATTCAATGGAACCGACCCTGATGGCAGGTGATTATATTCTGGTTACCAAATCTGAATATGGTCCCAGGGTAATAAGTCTCAGCAAGCTGTTGTTCAAAAGGGAACTGGCTTACAAATGGCACAGAGGATCAGGACAACCTCATATCAATGATCTGATTGTATTTAACCATCCATTATATGGTTCTGAACAGGGTGATGTCAGTTCAACCTTCGGACATGTAATGGTGAAACGTGTGGCATGTTTGCCAGGGGACAGTGTCAGAATAAACCGATCCGGCATGGATCGAGCCTACTCTGATGTATTTCCGTTTGATACTGCCCTTCATTGGAGGGTTGACAACTATGGACCCTTGTATGTTCCTCAAAAGGATGACACACTTGATCTGACTGCGCAGAACCTCAGACACTATGGGTCGGTAATTCGCCTGGAGAACTCTGTCAGGCCAGGAGGTTATTCGTTATCGATTGATCAGCAGGTACGTTATGTTTTCACATTTGACTATTATTTCGTAACAGGTGACAACTTCTACTCAAGCTCTGATTCAAGGCATTGGGGATTTGTTCCTGAAACGCACATAATCGGGAAGGTAACAAGAGTTCTCTTTTCAAGAGATCAGTCTTCTTTACAGAAGAGCAGGATACGCTGGGAAAGAATTATGAAAAAGGTAAAATGACAGTATGGTATTTAACATTATGAAAAAAGTCTTAGCTATCAGATTTCTGATTATTTCGCCTGACTTGAAGTTGGTTGTTCGTGCCGTTTTTATGTCGTTCGTGCCAAAAACATGTCGTTTGTTCCCTGGGGTCTTGATGCTCCTTGTATTTGTAACTATATTTGATCAGATACTGTTTGAGTAATGACCAAAATAAGAAAAAAAATGAAATCAGTAATTTATGTTTTGGCACTTTTTCTGGTAACTTTTATTCTGTCATTCTGCTTTGTAAGCGATGCAAAAGCAAAGTCACTATTGGCAGAGAATGTGGATGCTATCCTGGCCGGGTGTACCAAGTATCCCGGGGCTTGTACGGAAGGATGTCAAAGTGTTTGGCCAAGTACCGGATACTGTCTGTTATGTCACAGCTGCAATATAGATATTTTCTCTGTCGGAATTGGAACAGGAGGTACTTGTCCTTGACATTTTTGAGAAGTAAAAAGATAAATAGCCTGTCGTACTTGATTCTGTATGGTAAAGTCACGCATCTTC
>JAKQFQ010000131.1 GCA_029558315.1 Bacillota bacterium | reverse complement strand
TTCTTGCTGGATGATATGATGAGTGCTTTACAGGCACAGAAGTTAACACAACATATGGAATCAGAGGAAATGTGGATTGTTTATGATGATGCCCACCGTAAAGAAGCGATTCAGACCTTAAAACAGTGTCGTGAGAATGGAGCGTCTGCAGTTGGTGTGCTTTATGACCATCAAAAGAGTGAAGAAGAATACATAAACTATGCTAAGAAAAATCGTATTGCGAAGGTCACTTTTCTGCTTGGATAAATAGTATCAACGAAAATGAATCTATGGATTAATGGAGATAAAACTATGGAAAATAACCGATATCTAACCTTTGCACTGACCAAAGGAAGACTTGCTGATAAAACACTGAAATTGTTAAATGAAGTAGGAATCACCTGCGAAGAAATGCTTGATAAGGAATCCAGAAAACTGGTTTTTGTTAATGAAGAATTAAAACTTAAATTCTTCTTATCCAAAGGACCGGACGTACCAACCTATGTGGAGTATGGCGTTGCTGATATTGGAGTTGTCGGTAAAGACACCATTATGGAGGAAGGCCGAAGAATATATGAAGTACTCGATCTGGGCTTTGGAAAATGCAGAATGTGTGTCTGTGGACCAGCAAGTGCTAAGGAACTGCTTGAACATCATGAGATGATTCGTGTTGCCAGCAAATACCCTAAGATTGCAAAGGATTATTTTTACAACAGAAAATTTCAGACAGTTGATATAATTAAGTTAAATGGTTCTGTTGAATTAGGACCTATTGTTGGACTTTCTGATGTTATCGTGGATATTGTGGAGACCGGATCAACCTTAAAAGAGAATGGACTGGAAGTTTTGGAGGAAATCTGTCCATTATCAGCAAGAATGATTGTCAATCAGGTTAGTATGAAGATGGAAAATGAAAGAATACGTAAATTAATTAATGATTTGAAAAATGTTAATTAATTCAGAGCGTATCAACGGGAGGTACTATATGAAAATAACAATATTAAATGAAGAAAATCAGAATGCACTAAAAGAAACACTTGCAAAAAGAAGCACAAACAGCTTTGGCGATATTGAGAAGAAAGTTGCTGATATTATTAACAATGTTAGAGAGAACGGCGATCAGGCATTGTTTGAATATTCTAAACAATTTGATCATTTTGAATTGAACGAGAGTAATATTCGTGTTACTGAGGAAGAAATTGATGCAGCCATGAAGGAAATGGATCCGAATTTTATCCGTATATTAAAGGATGCAGCAAAGAATATTATTGATTTTCACGAGAAACAGAAGAGAATCAGCTGGATGGAAACAAAAGAAGACGGCAGTATTCTTGGACAGAAATTTACCCCGATTGAGATTGTTGGAGCGTATGTTCCCGGAGGTAAAGCCGCTTACCCATCCTCTGTATTGATGAATATCTTACCGGCTAAGGTTGCCGGAGTAGAACGTATTGTAATGATGACACCGCCTGGTAAGGACGGAAAGGTCAATACAGGAACTTTGGTTGCTGCCAAAATTGCAGGCGTTGACGAAATCTATCGTGTTGGTGGAGCACAGGCAATTGCAGCACTTGCTTATGGAACAAAGACAATCCCAAAGGCATATAAGATTTGTGGTCCAGGCAATATCTTTGTAGCACTTGCCAAGAAAGCCGTTTATGGTCAGGTAAGTATTGACTCTATTGCAGGACCTTCCGAGATTCTGGTTCTTGCAGATGAGACTGCCAATCCAAGATTTGTGGCAGCGGATCTTTTGAGCCAGGCAGAACATGATGAAATGGCTTCTGCAATCCTGATTACCACAAGTGAAACGCTTGCAAAAGAAGTATCAGACTGGGTAGTGACATTTACCAATCAGTTAGAGCGTAAAGAAATCATACAGAAATCCCTGGATAATTTTGGATATATTTTTGTGGCAAAGGACATGGAACAGGCAATCGCTGCCGCCAATGATATTGCATCAGAACATTTGGAGATTTTAACACAAAATCCTTATGAGGTTATGACCAAGATAAAAAATGCGGGTGCAATTTTCTTAGGAGATTATTCCTCAGAACCACTTGGCGATTACTATGCAGGTCCTAATCATATTCTGCCGACCAATGGAACAGCAAAGTTCTTTTCTCCATTAAATGTGGATGACTTTATGAAGAAGAGCAGTATTATTTCTTATTCCAAAACTGCTCTTGAAAAATCATATAAAGATATAGTATATTTTGCTCAAAAGGAAGGACTTAGCGCGCATGCTAATTCGATAGCTGTAAGATTTGAAAACAACTGACAAATAGCGAAAGAAAGAGGAATCATTATGCGAGAAGGAAAAGTGGAACGCAACACCAAAGAAACAGAGATTAAATTAGCAATCAATCTGGATGGTACAGGTAAATCTTCCATAAAGACCGGGATTGGTTTCTTTGATCACATGCTGGAGGGATTTGCCAAGCATGGCTTCTTTGACCTGGATGTAACTGTAAAAGGTGATCTTATGGTAGATGGACATCATACTGTAGAGGATACAGGAATTGTTCTTGGAACAGCACTCAAAGAGGCTGTTGGTGATAAGGTTGGAATGACACGATATGGTACATTTATCCTGCCAATGGATGATGCGCTTGTATTATGCTCCATCGATTTTTGCTCTAGACCCTACCTTTCCTTTGATTGTGACATACCGGCTGAGAAATGCGGATATTTTGAAACAGAACTGGTACGTGAATTTTTCTATGCGATCTCTTACGCCGCAGGAATGAATCTGCATATTAAGAAAATCTCAGGTGAAAATTCACACCATATCATTGAAGCGACGTTTAAGGCATTTGCCAAAGCGCTTGACCTGGCGACATCGAAGGATCCACGAATTAAAGATGTACTCAGTACAAAGGGAAAACTAAAATAGAAAGAGGAAGATTTATGCAAAGCGAAAATAAAAAATTTACTGCGGTTATCTATTTGTTTGAGGAAAAGGCTGTGAAGAGCTTAAGTGATCATAGTGTGATCTCGGCACAACCCGATGAACTTGCCAAAATGTATTCTGATAATAATGCAGATGAAATCATTGTATTCGATCAGTCTAAGTCAGACGAGGAACATGATAAAGCTATTGGTATGCTAAAACAGATAATCGAAGCTGTTGAAGTTCCGGTTATTGGCTGTGGTAATATTAAAAGATTTGAAGATGTGAAGAAGCTTCTTTATGCAGGCTGTCAGAAGGTTGCACTGAACTATTCCAAAGTGAGCAATATTGATATTACAGAGGAAGTTTCCAAACGATTTGGAAAGGATAAGATTGCGGCTTTCATTGATTGTGCAGATCAGATCATAAATCACAGAGATTTGATCAATGAATATGTTTCGGAACTGTTTGTCATAAACGCAGCCGAAAGCAGGAATTGTATCGCACAAAGCGAAGTAAAGCTTCAGGTCTTAATGCAGGATGGCACACTTGATCGGATTACAGAATTGCTGTTAAATCAGGAAGTCAGCGGAGTCTATGGGGATCAGGTTAATGCTAATATTGTGGAACTGAATTCCATGAAAGCATTGCTTTCTGAAAATGGTGTCGCAACCAATGGGTTTGACGCCAAAATGAATTTTGCAGAACTTACCAAGAATTCCGACGGATTGGTTCCTGTTGTTGTTCAGGACTATAAAACCAAGGAAGTGCTTATGGTTGCCTATATGAATGAGCTTGCATTTGACGCAACGATTAAGACCGGAAGAATGAATTATTATAGCCGCAGCCGTAAAACTCAGTGGTTAAAGGGTGAGACAAGTGGACATTTTCAGTATGTCAAATCCCTTACTGCTGACTGTGACTCAGATACACTGCTTGCCAAAGTCTCACAGGTGGGTCCTGCGTGTCATACCGGCAGCCGTTCCTGTTTCTTTAAGGAAATTGTCAAGAGAGACTGTATGGAAACAGATCCATTAAAAGTATTTGATGACGTATTTGCAGTAATAATGGATCGCAAGATTCATCCTAAGGAAGGCTCTTACACGAATTATTTATTTGATAAAGGAATTGACAAGATATTAAAGAAGCTTGGGGAAGAATCAACAGAAATCGTCATCGCTGCCAAGAACCCTGATAAGGAAGAAATCAAGTATGAAATCGCCGATTATCTTTATCATATGATGGTACTGATGGCAGAAAAAGATGTCAGCTGGTCGGAAATCACCAGAGAACTTGCCAGACGATAAAATAAAGGAAATCGATGTGATGACAGAACGTAAACTTGCGTTAAACAATGATATTTTAATGAGTATTGAAAAGCCGGCAAGATATATTGGTGGTGAACTCAATAGTGTAATGAAGGAGAAAACACAGGTGAAGCTTCGATTTGCCATGTGTTTTCCTGATGTATATGAGATTGGAATGTCTCATCTTGGAATGCAGATCTTATATGGTATGTTTAATGAGATGCCTGATGTGTGGTGCGAAAGAGTCTTTTCCCCATGGACAGATTTAGATCATGTGTTGAGGGAAGAGCACATTCCTTTATTTGCATTAGAAAGTCAGGAGCCTGTGAAAGGATTTGATTTTCTGGGCATGACTCTGCAATATGAGATGTGTTACAGTAACGTGTTGCAGATTCTGGATCTTTCCGGCATTCCAATGCTGCAAAAGGACAGAACCTGGGAAGATCCTATTCTGATTGGCGGAGGTCCGTGTGTCTATAATCCAGAGCCTATCGCAGATTTCTTTGATATGTTCTATATCGGGGAGGGAGAAACAAAATACCCACAATTATTTGACCTTTATTTAACCTGTCGTGACGAAAAGGTTAGTCGGGAAGAATTCTTAAAAAGAGCGGCTTTAATTGATGGAATATATGTACCTTCGATGTATGAGATTACTTATCGTACGGATGGAACAATTGATAAAATGATTCCCCGATATGATACTATCCCTAAAACCGTGAAAAAGGAAGTTGTTCGTGATCTAAATGATGTGTATTATCCGTTAAAACCAGTTGTACCATTTATCAGAGCAACACAGGATCGTATTGTACTGGAGGTACAAAGGGGATGTATCAGAGGCTGCAGATTCTGCCAGGCAGGTCAGATCTATAAACCAATCAGAGAACGCAGTGTTAGTACACTCAAGAAATATGCCAGGGAGTTAATGAAAAATACAGGCTATGAGGAAATATCCTTAAGTTCCTTAAGTACCAGTGATTATACCGGATTGCAGGAATTGCTGGAATATCTGATTGAAGAATGTAATCAAAAGAGAATCAATATTTCCTTACCATCCTTAAGGATTGATGCATTTTCCCTGGATGTAATGAATAAAATACAGGATGTGAGAAAGAACAGCCTTACATTTGCGCCCGAAGCGGGAAGCCAGAGAATGAGAAATGTAATTAACAAGGGACTTACCAAAGAGGACATTCTAAATGGTGCGCAAATGGCATTCCTTGGGGGATGGCATAAGGTTAAGCTTTACTTCATGTTAGGACTGCCATTCGAGGAAAATGAAGATATTGAAGCAATTGCAGAACTGTGTAATGAGATTGCGGCACTTTACTATGAAACAATTCCAAAGGAACAGCGTCAGGGCAAAGCTGAAATTACAGCCAGTACCTCTTTCTTCGTACCCAAACCATTTACTGCATTTCAATGGGCCAAGATGAATACGATGGACGAATTCATTGAAAAAGCAACTTTAACCAAAAAAACAGTCCTGAATCAGTTGAACAAAAAAAGTATTTCCTATCATTGGCATGAAGCAGGAACAACCATTATGGAAGGAATTTTTGCAAGAGGAGACCGTAAGGTTTCAAAAGCAATCCAATATGCCTATGAACATGGCTGTCTCTTTGATGCATGGACAGAAGAATATCGTCATGAGACCTGGTTGGAAGCATTTGACAAAACAGGGGTTGACTATTCATTCTATATTTTCCGTGATCGAAATGAGGAAGAAATTTTCCCATGGGACTTTATTGATGCTGGTGTAACCAAGAAATATTTACTAAAGGAATGGAAGCAGGCCCAAGCCGGAATCGTAACACAAAACTGCCGCGAACAATGCAGTGGCTGTGGAGCCGGTACTTATCAATGCGGTATCTGCATTCAGAAGAAATAAGAAAGAAAAGGTTGAATTTATGAGTTACGCAGTTAGAATCAAATTTAAGCGTACCGGTCCGGTTCGATATTTAGGACATCTTGATATGCTACGTTACTTTCAGAAGGCTGTAATGCGTTCAGGAATTGATGTGAAATACAGCGAAGGGTTTAATCCGCATCAGATTATGTCATTTGCGTATCCCCTAGGTGTTTCCATGGAAACAATTGGTGATTACATGGACCTTGAATTGAACAGCGAACCGGATGCCAGGATGATAATGAACCGGATGAATGACGTGATGAAGGAAGGAATATGCGTTGTAGGTGTTAGTGTTTTGCCTGGCACAGCAATTAATGCAATGGCATCGGTTGCCGCAGCGTCTTATCGAATAAAGCTTCGCGGTAATATGCCTAGCAGTGTGGAATTGGATCATTTTATGCAACAGGAACACATTGTGATAGAAAAGGCAGCTAAGGCCTGTGGCAAAAAAGGAAAACATAAGGATAAACAAGAGGAAAAGCCTGTGGAAGAGCTGGATATCAAAATCGGTATTATGGCACTCTCCATTAATGAGAACGGGGAACTGGTAACAACGCTTTCGAGTGGAAGTAAAATGAATCTGAAACCAGCCACATTAGTAGAGGTAATGAACAGATATTTGAATCTGTCCTTAGTTATTGAGAAAATAATCAGGACAGAAATATATCGTAAACTGGATGATGATACAATTGTACCGTTAGGAGAATTTGATGATCAAACCAAGAAAGAATCTTGATATCAAAGAAGAAATGAAATCAAATGACTGGCGTTATCTGGTCTATGAGACAGGGCAAAAAACCCTGTCTCTTTGCGTGAAACAGCATCGAATAATGGATGTCTTTCTAGAAGAACGCTGTAAAATCAAAGTAGGAGACATCTATCTTGGAAGAGTTACCAGAATCGTTAAAAATATCGATGCTGCATTTTTAGAACTGGGTAATGATCAAAGCTGTTTTTTGCCACTCGCAGACGTCAAAGAACCATTACTTACCAATCGTAAATATGATGGTCAGATTAAGGAATCAGATCAGCTGGTAATTCAGATTAAGAAGGAAGCATACAAAAGTAAAATGGCTGTGGCATCTACTAAGTTAGAAATTGTCGGCGATTATTGTGTTGTGAGCAATCAAAACAATTCAATGTCATTTTCCAAGAAAACAACACCCGAAAAACGAGAATCAATGCGGCTGGAAATTGAGAAGTATCCGGAATTGTTACATTATAACGGAAGTATTTTGCTAAGAACCAAAGCATGCGATGCAAAACACCACAAGAATGCGATTCAGGAAGCCCTGAATCTTACCGCACAAATGCTGGAAATGACAGAAAATGTAATTCATAGACCTAAGATTGGCTTAATTTATGAAGCGGAAGGGCTATATCACGACTTAATCAGACGCTGCAATAACGATGGCGGCATAATCTATACGCAGGCGCAAAGCCAGTATGAACAGCTTAAAAAAGTTGCAAATGAATTACAACTTGATTGTGATGGAATGATTCGGCTATATAACGATGAGAGTATCTCTATGAATGCTTTATTTGGCGTAGGCAATATGATAAAGGATATCACCTCCGAGAAAGTATGGATGAAATCAGGAGGTAATCTTTATATTACACCAACAGAAGCGCTAACCGTTATTGATGTTAATACAGCAAAGTCTCAAGGAAAAGAAAAGCGTGAAGAGACTTTTTTGGCAATCAATCTTGAAGCTGCTACACAAATAGCTTATCAAATACGTGCGCGTAACCTAAGTGGCATGATTATTGTTGATTTTATCAATATGAATGATGAAAAAAGTATAACAATATTGCTTGAGGCTTTCAAAAAGGCACTTTCTTGTATAAATCCGCCCGGAATCCTTGTAGATGTTACTAAATTGGGGCTTATTGAGATTACAAGGAAGAAAGAAACGGCAGATATTTATCAAAAAATGACAAGTATCGATAAAACGATATTGCTCTAAACGTGAAAAAAGAGGGGCTTATCTTCCAACTTTTTTTAATTATATGAGATGATTTGTTAAAATGTGCATTTTTACTAAAAAAAGATTTGAAAACATCCTGTTTTATTGGTATTATGATTATATGCCGATGGCGAGGCATTATTATGTAAATATGGAGGAAAACAAAAATGGGCGTAGAAGTATTTCAATGCAATTGGGGTAGCAGTTTAAAGAGCTTCCTTTCAGCAAAGAATCAGGAAAAATTATTTTTACAGATTGATGATACAAAACCTGACGGAGTAAAAGTAACCGGAAAGGGTTATATTTGTAATGAAGAAGGCAAAAATGAGTACATATCACAGTATGATTATCCTGCCAAAGATATCAGAGATATTAAAAAAGGTGAATTTCAGGGCTCTGATGCTTTGATTATTGTTACGAAGCTTCAGACTTTATATGGTGCCAAGAAAACACAGACCATTCTTCCTGGTATCAAAGATATAGATAGAGCAATCGATACATTAAACAGAGTTGCAAAAGCATCCGGCGGACTTACAGCAGATACAAAGTCAACATCTAAATCTGCAGCTAAGCCTTCGCCTGCTCCGACACCAGCAGCAGCTGCTGCAGCACCTGTGAAACCTGCTCCTGCTCCAACACCTGCTCCAACACCTGCTCCAACACCGGCTCCAACACCGGCACCTGCTCCAGCTCCGATTCCAGCACCTGCTCCTGTACCAACACCGGCACCTGCTCCGACTTTTTCAACTGTGAATCCGATGCTTGGCGGAACAATGCCACAGCACAGTGCACCGGCACCTGCTCCGACACCAGCACCAGCACCTGCTCCGACTAGAAGCGAGTCGAAGTCAACTAAGAAAAATAACGATGAGTCTTATGCACAGAAATTGAAAAAACTGGATATTATGCATGAATCCGGAATGTGTGGAGATGACGAATACAAAGAGAAAAAACTTAAGTTAATCTGTGATGAGAAGGGACTTGGTTCTTTCTGTGAGAAGATTCAGAAGATTTTTGTACTTAAGAAATCAGGAATGTTATCTGATAGTGAGTATGAAGCAAATAAAGATCAGATTGTTGATGAATGCTTTGCAACAGATGAGAAAGATCTTAAATTATTCAAAGAGAATATGACAAAGCTTCCTGTGGTATTGATGAGTGAATTGATCACAGACAGCGAATATGATATGAGAAAAGAGCGTATCCTTAACTCGGTTGCTTATAATCCGATGGATTCCAATGATGTATTTTGTCTGAAATTACAGAAATTGCCAATCTTAAGAGATTGCGATTTGGTACCAGCAGCTGAATACGAAAAGGATATTAAAGAATTGAAACTTCTTCTTGAGCCGAAGGCAATTGATTCTTTAGATGCATTGGATATGAAACTTTCCAAATGGCCTGCAATGGTTAAAGCCGGAACAATTACTGAAAGCGAATACAAAGAAAAGCAGCAGAAGATGATAGCAGAAGTTATGACAATGTCTGGTTCTGATGAAGCTTCCTTCAGAAAGAAAGCAGAGAGAGTCATTAAATTAAAAGAAAAATCCTGGTTATCTGAACTTGATTTCCATGGCAAGAAGGTTGAAATTCTTAAAGAAGTCAATGGAATTGAAGACTATATCTTAAGAACAAAACTTTATATTGTTGCTAAGAGCTGCGGATTGATTACGATTGATGATTATGAGGCTAAGAAGTCTGAATTGATCAAGGAAGTTTTCTCACCTTATAGCAGCATGGAAGAGTTCCAGGATAAAGTTAATATGCTGATGAAGCTTAATCAGGCTGATATTATTAACGAAGATGAGTATAATGCGTATAAGAATAAACTGATGAACGATTTGTAAGATTTATAAAATTTATAAGATTTATATGGAAGACTTCAATAGGAAACAGTTGATTACAGCTGTTTCCTATTTATTTTCCCAAAAACACAACTGAATTATTGCTTGTATAGTAATGAACTAATGCTTGTGACGGTAAAGAATTTTTGTTTGTGAGGGTAAAGAATTTTTACTGTCAAGCATTTTTGAAAATGTCCCAAAATAAATGAAACATTAGCCCCGACAAATTGCTGGGGCTTTTGAAGTTTTTCAGCACATTTTTTACGGCACATGTCTTTTGTTTCTCTTTTTTGGTATCACAAGTAACCCCTCCGGGGGCCTAGGGCTCTGCCCTATGTACCTGCAAGGGACCAGTCCCTTGATCCTTT
>JAKQFQ010000410.1 GCA_029558315.1 Bacillota bacterium | reverse complement strand
GTCCGTAGTGCCAAGGCGCGTCAACATGTGTACCCGCATGTGTACTGGCAGTAACTTCATCGGATGCTAATGCCATTCCACCTTCAAAATCAGTCGGATCGATTTTTGCTAATGCTGCCAAACGCCTTGCCCCTTCATCATGCGTTGTGTGGGTGATTATCGGTGAATATGGTTCACTTGCAAAATTTTGATGGGGAAGGCTTAAATCTATTATTCGTGTCATATTTATCTCCTTTGTTCTCTGTTCAATTTTTGTATTCTGCAACCGGAACTGTGAGGAACAAGATGTCTGGTTCTGGACTACATTCTCTTAGCAACAACTCATGGAAACGCAAAGCTGGTAGGTCTGGATTTCCATATTTAGAAATTCTTTTTGGCGACTGCCCAATAAAATCCATACCAAGTATCCATTTAAAAATTATTTTTAGGTCACAGTAGCGCTCTTTCATTACATTACTTATCTGGTGTTCTACGCTATAGAAACCTCCTGTTAGAAACGCCTCTGCGTTCCTCCTTGTTGTAAAAAATGGCTTTCTCGTTACAATAGTGCGGATAAGAGCTTGAAATACTTTTGAGAGATTCAGTGATATAAAGTTATGTTCAGTATCTCCAGATTTGTTATCCTGTATATTTCTCACAAGGCATTCTCTCGCCAGCATCCTTTGAAACGAATTGATCCATTTCATCAAATCTGGTGCCAGTAAATCTGAAGTGTCAGCTTTACCATTACGAGAATTACGCAATGAAGCAATAAATGATAATCTCGAGTTCACTTCGGTTAAGCCTCCCCCTTGTTAGCCACAGAAAGTACTGCAGTGATGATGCGAGAATATCCTGTACAGCGGCATAAATTTCCAGAAAGAGCTGTACGTACATCTTCTTCAGTAGGATGAGGATTATTATTTAATAAATATTGTGCTGCCATAATCATTCCGGGTGTGCAAAAGCCACATTGTATTGCTCCTGCTTCTATAAACGCCTCCTGCAAGGTGGAAAGCTTGCCTGGCTCTCCCAGCCCTTCCACTGTGACGATATCATGGCCATCCATTTCGACAGCTAAAACGAGGCAGGAATTTACCGCCTTGCCATCAATGAGTAC
>JAKQFQ010000388.1 GCA_029558315.1 Bacillota bacterium | reverse complement strand
AGGAGAAAAAGTTCCGATTAGCTTTCATTCAATGGCGGATAGACGAACACGCCATGTTCAGAAACATTATAATCCAATCC
Source organism: Bacillota bacterium (assembly GCA_029558315.1). Classification (GTDB taxonomy): domain Bacteria; phylum Bacillota; class Clostridia; order Lachnospirales; family Lachnospiraceae; genus NK4A136. The sequence continues at coordinate 1,643 of JAKQFQ010000388.1, read as the reverse complement.
GAGGAGATCCAGATATTCCTGATGAACACCTAGTGGATTAAAATCCTTAAATTGAACTGGGTAGATCCATTTTGCCAAATATGCGGCACCTACATTGTAACCAGGTCTATAAGTTAAACATCTGCTTGGAAGCACGTAAACGCGATTGTTCTTCACAGCATCAACGTTTTTCAGTTCAGGAAGATCTAAGATTGCTTCTCTCACAGCATCCAATCCAGATAAATCATCTGTCTCATAACCGCTAACTGGGACTTCTGCATCGATAATAATTATATCTGGATTCTGCTCGACCAACCATTCAGTTTCTATTACGGGATGGCCATCGCCCTTGGGAAGATCTTTCCCAATATTTTGTGCAGAGACTATATCTAGTAGCTGCCCTCCACCGCTTGTTATGTGGATTTTGAAAATTCCATCTTTATAATAACCATAGAATACACGCGGTTTATCGTCTTCAGAGATGTTCTTTATGGGCTCTCTCAAATCCTTCAGACAATTCTCTTGCCATGCGACAAACTTCTTCGCTTCTTCTATTTTATTAAATATATAACCAAACTTAATCATTCGTTCTTCGAAGCTCTTACCTGCATATTCTGGATGTGATAACGTCATGGAAATCACTGTAACGCCCGGAAGCATTTTTTCTGGTTCTTTTTTATAATCTTCAGTATAACGCACTATAAACAGGTCCGGGTGCGTTTTCATTATCAGCTCGTAATCCATTTCTCCAAAGCCATCACCAAAACATGTCAATTTGCTTAACTCCGGGAAATAAGATGTCTGTTCTTTTGTGTTTTTCTCAACGGCTACTATTCTGTCTGCTAAACCAAGTATGCGCATTGAATCATCAACACTCCAGTGAACCGTTACAACGCGATTTACTGGCATGTGGATGGTTTCCACATCACCTGCATCATCAATGATCGTAAGCTCCTTTTTATCTCCACTTATTATCAACTCTATCTGATCTATATCCTTATCGTCGACCTTGCCATCGTAATTGGCATCGCTGAGATTTGTTGGAGCATTTGTTCCCTTGATTACTCCCTCAACATATGCGATATCCTTCTCATCGATATCCTCATCCATGTTGGCGTTCCCATAGATGCCAAGCGTGAAACTGCTTGCAATAGCAGGCGCGACGGCCAGCGTAATGCATAGCATCAGCGCCACCACATAACCTATTTTCCTCATTTTTTCCTCCTCCTGATGCCTTCTCTTGGGAGAGCATCACCATCCTCTCCGACATGGTCAATAATTGCTGCAGTCTCTCTGGCCTATTCAAGAATTGATGGGCGGTGAGAGATATCAACCAAGAGCTATGGGCGAATTTTATTCATTGAAATCTACCCGCATGCGTTTTTAAGAATCCATATAACTATTTAAGACTATCTTGCACAAAGATTATATAAGTTAAGATATCATCTTAAAAACATGATACTAATGCATCGGAGCGATGGCCTTTGAGCACAAAACTAGTATTTTATGCCCTGGTGGTAATGGGAACCCTCCTTGCAACTGCCGATGGAGTCGCTGATGATCAGTCCAATGGCACGATAACCATCACCGATCTGCTAGGCAGGACGGTCAGCATAGACCTTCCCGTGGAAAGGGTTGTGTTGACCTTCTACTTCGAGGAGTAC
>JAKQFQ010000360.1 GCA_029558315.1 Bacillota bacterium | reverse complement strand
ACCCTTCCAAGAAGGATACACAACTACAAAACACCAGAAGAACTCTTTGAACTACAATTGGATATCATATATGCAGCTTAGGATATGTTTGTTAAAAGTTATAATTCAGAACTAGTTCAATTTGATATTGCAATTTGTCATCAAAAATATCTGCGTTCCCAGTGTTTAACAGAGTATCAAAAGCATCATGTGTATACTCTTAATCATAGAAAGTTCCTTCTCTTGTATCAGATTTTTCCTTTGTTGTTAAAATCATAACACAAGATGGAGTCTTCCTTCTTTTGTCTGTTTAATTTTCCTATAAAAACAATTCTTTATCCAGCAAAATGCATTTCCGGATATCTCTTTCAATCCGACTCATAATATCATTGCCGGCAGCTTCTTCTGTTAAAATCTTATTCGTAAATACCAAAAATCTCCTTGCTAAATCGTATTCCTTCAAGTCATATGCAAAAAACCAATCCGCTTCTAACTGCTATGTCTTTTCTTCCAAGAATTGTCTCAGCAACAGAAGCCTTGATATCCAAAGTATCATATTTGATATAATTTAAAGCATTCTCCATAATAGCGATATTGTTCTTGCTTTTTTCCAAATAGTCATACATTCTGTTAAATAATGTAGCGTCTCCTGTAATCTTTATCTGCTCGTATAAAATCAAAAACTGTTCTTGTTTCCATTTTTCTTCTACTTCATTTGAAATCTCTAATGATTTATATTCTTCATATTTACTTTTTTCTTCTCTAGCCAATGCAAATAACGAACCATCATATTTTATATATAAGTCTTTTGCTTCCTCTATTGTCATCATATACACCTGCTTTCTAAACCATCCATAAACGAAAAAACAATAACTTTCCATTGTTAAAATAAGCGCCAGTCTCTTTACTTGTAAGTAAATATTTGTCCTGCAATTTCAATCCTTGCACATTTGAACTATTCTCCATTCCTTAAACCTCCAGCTTGTTTCATATGATGTCTCTTTTTTAGTCATCTACGGATGGCTTAGTTTTTATGTTCACTTTTAAACTCTCGTACTTTATCACAGTATTCCTCAATCAACTGTCTCAACTCCTTCGTATCTACTTCACATCGGTTCCCCATAGCATCTTCTGCAAGGTTATCATAAATCTTTGTAGTATTAGGGCTAATCTCCACGCAGCAGACATTTCCATTTATCTCTTCGTATTCACTCTGTCCTGAAAGGACTTTATCAAAGTCATTCTTTATCCATTCTTCGAATGCGTTCATTTCTATAAATAAAAAAGTAGATAATAATTCATACTTATTGTCCTTAAAAACTATTGATATTTGCTTTTCTCCATTACTCAAACTAAATTCTTTATATTCTTTATCTAGCATAACATTTACCTTTCCGGAAAAGCCGATATGATGTTCCCACTCTCATCAATAAACATATTTATCTTTATTCCGCTATTACTTACTCCTTGATAAGTATTTCGAGAACCTTCAACTAAAACTCTATTTCCATATGCTTCATTAATTGCACTCACCACTTGCTGAGGGCTCATGTCTTTTGGGAAAAAGGTTGAAAATCCGCCTTTTGCAGTTTTTGGAATGCCATTTACTTCTACCTGTGCTTTATAAACTCCAAACTCATTAGCCAGTAATTCTGTCCCTGGTACTGCATTACCTGCAGTACTTTCTATTCCTTCATAGTGGTAACCAACTGCTTTCCCTCTTACATTAACTTGTCCTTCAAAAATATGTTCTATTGCAGAATCTGTAAAATTATCTGTGTTTATTAATAATTTAAGACTTGACTGCGCATAGCTGGTCTCACTACTTCCACCCTCAGCTGTCGCGGCTACATTTGTGGCATTCGCAGTAACTCCCTGCATCGCCCACATCGCATTGGAGTATGATGAATACATCCCCAATAATCCCAGCGCTGTTAATGCCACACCTTCTGCAATCTCGCCCTCGATAAATGCAAGGTGTGCTTCATATAGACTGATGGATGCAAAAACAAAATCCAATACGGACAGCATTGCTCTTGCCCAGATATAACTTCCTGCGTATCCACTCGGATCACTGTAGCTTACCGGGTTTGCATTCGCATACAGATATTTATGTAAAGAGATCGGATTACCGGTACTTCCGCTGTACGAATCAGAACTGATAAAGGTTCCTGTGGAAGGATCCATATATCTTGCCCGTAAATAGTAGTTACCGGTTGATGTATCGCACTGCTCTCCACGATAACGGAATTCATTTGCTGTCGTTCCGGTGCTGCTGATCAATACGCCAAAGGCATCATAAGTGTAGGTATCGGTAGGGAAATCCCTGTCTCATTGATAACCTAATGACAAATGCTCTCTGCTTTGGCTCGCAGTCTGGTATAAAGGTCATTGATATTGATATCATCCTGCCTACTGTTGATAACCAAAATCTGGCATAGTGAAGTTTCATTTTCAATGTCCAAATGCTGTAAGCTATGCTCATGTCCTTGTTTCAAAAAAAAGTTATTTATCTTCATACAAGACTACAAAAATGTGCAATCATGCCGACAAAAACGTGCGGTTACAGGCAAGGCTGCGCGGTCTGATAAGGACCAGGCGGGATTCTAATTTGCTGTTACACCCGATTTTAATTCGCCGTCTGACAGTGTATAATATCTACCTTGCACTTTAATTAATATATCTTTTTATTTCCACAGGCATTTTCTAAAGGTCTCCAACTAATATTTTCAGCTGAAATCCATGTTCCATCTTCCCCTTCCACATCTTCTAATTTAAAATCCCGCCATTCACTCCAATAAAACAAATTATTTATTTTTTTTATTGATGCATCATAAATAATACAATCATACGCTTCATCTCTTGGCACTAAATTCAATTTCTTTACTTTATCAAATTTCATCTCTATAACCCTAGTATTTGCATTTTGACTTTGAAAAATCACATTAACACTTCTCTCAGAATTAAACGGGTACATAGCACCTTTCTCATCAACATACCCACCACTGCAATATTTTATTTCCTTAATACAGCTATCATGAAAATAATTAAATTCTCTCATTAATTTTTCGATATCATCATCTTTGTCAATTTCATAATAATTCATTGTACTATCATCTCCTATTGTCTTGGTCTAATTTGTGTCCAGTCCCAAATATGCGTATGTGGAAAAGTGTGTGTCCCATCACCATCTCCATGTAAAAAATCAACATCCAAAGTTGCTCTTCCATCTTCACCATAGAATCTTCTCTGTAATAATTCTCCATTCTTATTATATAAATCCACACTAGAATTGGGAGTTCCTTCTGCTTTTAAACTTCCTGTTCTTCCTACTGTTGTATTATGATTTTCTAACGGGTCTGACACTGACCTATTACCACTACTTCCACCCTCAGCTGTCGCGGCTACACTTGCAGCATTCGCAGTAACTCCCTGCATCGCCCACATCGCATTGGAGTATGATGAATACATCCCCAATAATCCCAGTGCTGTTAATGCCACACCTGCTGCAATCTCACCTTCGATAAATGCAAGGTGTGCTTCATATAGACTGATGGATGCAAAAACAAAATCCAATACGGACAGCATTGCTCTTGCCCAGATATAACTTACTGCAACTGTTCCCAGACATCCATATACACCAAGGATTGCAACTCCATTGATCAGGGTATCCAGATAGGCTGTCCATGCCTGTTCGTCACTTCCTCCTGCCTGATAAACATTCAGCATGCTGGATATGGAATTGTACATAACCGACATCATTCCGACAGCAAGCATACCTTCCATCAGGGAAATGTACCCACTCGGATCACTGTAGCTTACCGGATTTGCATTCGCATACAGATATTTGTGTAAGGAGATCGGATTACCGGTACTTCCGCTGTACGAATCAGAACTGATAAAGGTTCCTGTGGAAGGATCCATATATCTTGCCCGTAAATAGTAGTTACCGGTTGATGTATCGCACTGTTCTCCACTATAACGGAATTCATTTGCTGTCGTTCCGGTGCTGCTGATCAATACGCCAAAGGCATCATAAGTGTAGGTGTCGGTGATAGTTTCATGCTCATCTGCAAGCATCCTTACGCTTCCACCACCATCAGTCAGATAGAAGGAGATTCCATCCGTTCTCTTCCGGCTCACCAATCCATTGGCTCGCAGGTATTCCGCCGTACAGGTTCCGTTTGCATCATACTCTGCAAGTACCATGGCAAGTGCACCATTGGGATTTACCAGATAGTTGGTGGTTACGCCATCTGTGGTTTTGCTGATCCGGTTGCCCGCGTAGTCATATGTATAAGTCTCATGGATAGCCGTCCCAGCCCTGTACACAGTTGCTGCCAGCAGGCGGTTACAACAGTCATACTCATACTCGGTATTACCATTCACATCATCCTGAATGCGGATACGGTTACCGTTTGCATCATAAGTATAACTCTTTGTGATGCCCTCTGTCGTCTCAGAGGTTAACTGATTATAATCATTATAGCTATAAGACGTAACAACACCGTCGGTATTCTTCGTCAGACGGTTGGAATTCGCATCATAGGTATAGGTCGTCTGACTTCCTGTTCCGTCTGCGTTAGTAACATTTTCTTCCACCAGTCGATAACATGCATCATATGCATAGGTGACACTTCGATTACTTTCCGTAACACTAAGAACCTCACCTGCTTTTCCATAGGTATAGGCATAGGATGCCGTCTCGTCTCCAAGTGCTGTTTTCGTTACCTGCAAGATAAGTCGGTTACAGCTATCGTAGGTATAGGTTGTGACCAGTCCATTGGAATAAGTGACTGTGGCAACATTTCCAATAGCATCATAGGTATAACTGACACTGATGTCATCTTCTGAAGTCGCCGAACTAATTCTGCCAAGCAGGTCGTAGGTATAACTTGTTGTGCCAAATGCGGTTGTAATCCCGGTTACTTTACCGCTTAAATCATAAGAATAATCAATGGACTGCCCATTCCAAAGTGTAACTTGGGTCATCCCATTCATGGAATCATAAGTGTAACTTGTCGTTCCATTCGCATCCGTTACGCTGGTTAAAAAGTCAAGGTTATTATAACCATAAGTAATAGTGTCACTGCCACAGGTCTCGCTGGTGATTCTGCCAAATGTATCGTATGCGTAGGTCGTTACATTTCCCATGGCATCCGTCATGGATGTGATTTTTCCTGCCGCATCATATGTATAGCTGACAACATTATCCAGGGCATTGGTTACACTGCATACCCGCCCGCAAGCATCATAGGTATAACTGGTGGTTTCGCCATTCGGATCAGTCACAGTAATCAGCTCACCAACGGAATCATACGTATAGCTGTAGCTTTCCTGTAATGCATTCGTGACTTGAATCAACCGATCTGCTGCATCGTAGGTATAGGTTGTTGTATTCCCATTTGCATCAGTCTCAGAACATTTTCTTCCTCTGGAATCGTAGGTACAACTGATCGAATTACCATCAGCAAGGGTAATCCTGTTCTGTCTTCCAAGATTATCATAACCATAGGTTGTTGCATTACCATTCGCATCCGTTACGCTGCTCAGATATCCCGTTGTATGATCATAATTATATACGGTTTCTGCCCCAAGTGCATCAATTATGGAAATATTTCTTCCACAGGCATCATAGCCGTAGGTGGTAACGGCTCCATTGGCTGCGGTTGCCGATATTACGTTATAAACAGCGTCATAGGTATAGCTTACCACTGCACCATTCGGGTAAGTCTTGGACAACAGATGTCCCTCGTGATCATAGGTCATTGTAATGCATCTTCCCAGTCGATCCGTTGCGGTTAAGTTACGACCTTCTGCATCATAGGTAAAAGTCTCCTGCGTCTGATCACAGTAGGTAATTGTGGTCAGTCTTCCCTGTACATCATAGGTATAAGTTGTTCTTCGCAGATCCTGATCAACCGTAGCAGACAGTCTTCCAACACTGTCATACTCCATGCTGATAGGTTCAATTCCACACAATATCCGGCATCATTGAGACTTGTAACTAATTCATCTCCACAGCTTTCCTCTGGATTATCTGACAGCACAACAACATTCAGCATTCTCTCTGGCTCAATTGTCCCCTCGAGTGAAGGGGCAGAATTATCAACCGTAAAGAAAATCGCCTTTTCTGCTGACAGCATAGTTTCCGTGTTTTCAACAATTTCAACAATCGCTTTATAGGAACCTACCGCAGATACCGGAATGGAGATAATATCCTGATGTTGTTCAATCGTACTAATTTCTGTTTCATACACTCCATCCAATTCAGAGTCATAATATATTCTTATTTTCTCTGTATATTCGTCACCATCTGGAGAATATGAATCATCCTGCATCGTAATATCCGCAATGCCGTCACTCTCACGATAATAAATCTCATTTGCAGATAACGAAGCAACAAGAGCGACATCTTCCTTTTCAAAGCAGCTCTCAATTAAGGTCAAGTCATCTTCTGCTGTATTAACAGTAAGATTAGAACCATAAAAACTGATGTTTTTTGCAATGATTCTCCCGTTGATTACAACATCCTGCCCCGTGATTGTTACCGTTCCGTTAGGCGCATAGATCACTCCGTTTATGATTGTATTTGATGCAAATATATTAATATTACTGTTTTCTGACACCAGAACTACTTTTCCCATATCCGGATTCATAATTCCCTGACAGGACAGATTGATTGCATCCGTTGCATAAATAATACCTTTACCACAAAATTTGGGACCAAAGATACCAATCGTACCATCTACCAAAATATCATTTGTGATATCTATACTGTCACCGCTAAATCCCGTATAACCAGTATAATTGACTGCTGTTCCCAAGATATTTTCCTTTATTTTATCTGTTATATCGGGCAATTCTACAAGCGAACACTCCGATTTCATATTGGTAATCTTGTCTCGATACTCGGTATCAGATACACTAATTGTAATATCTTTCACGGCTTCCAATTGTCCACCAATTTCAATCGCACTTCCACGATAGATAAAGTTATCATTCGTGTGAATGTTTCCATTCACTTCTAAAATTCCTGCATTGATATCAAATGCATCAATAGAACTTCCGGAAAAAGTGCATATTCAAATGCATTTTCGCTTATTGACATTGCCCTGTAACTGGCGATTTCCTGTCGAATTGCTTCCGCAGCCATAGAATAATCCCAACTGGTTAAAAAAGTAACCACCGAAAGCACAACGGCTAATCCTCTCATGATATGCTTCTTTAAGTTCTTTTTTAGATGTCTCATACGTAACTCCTTTTCATTTCTTTTTTACACAAAAAACAGTATGCACACACGGTAGCATACTGCCAAATAAACCCTTTTTGCCCCCTTATATGTACACAACACATTTAGTAAATTGAATTTTCATGATTGTGTAAATTGAATTATTGCTATTTTTGACACATTTTTTGCTTTTTTCACTATAAACCCAAAAAAGGACCATGGTTTCCCATGGTCCTTTCATTCTTTATGGTTGTGGCAATTACATCATTCCGCCCATTCCGCCGCCTGCCGGCATCGGTGGTACATCTTCTTTGATGGTTGCAACTACAGATTCTGTGGTAAGCAGTGTGCTTGCTACGCTGGTAGCATTTTGAAGTGCACTTCTTGTAACCTTGGCAGGATCAAGAATTCCTGCAGACACCATATCTACATATTCTTCTTTCAAAGCATCGAATCCGGTACCAACCTTGGATTCCTTTACCTTGTTGATGATAACGCTGCCTTCTAGTCCTGCATTAGCTGCGATGTGGCACAGAGGTGCTTCCAAAGCTTTCAGCACAATCTTGGCACCGGTTTTTACATCACCTTCTAAGGTAGCAAGTAATTTCTCAACCTGTTTGCTTGCATGAACATATGCTGATCCACCACCTGCGATGATGCCTTCTTCTACTGCTGCTCTGGTTGCTGCCAAAGCATCTTCCATACGAAGCTTAGCTTCCTTCATCTCAGTCTCTGTTGCTGCACCTACACGGATAACTGCAACTCCTCCGGAAAGTTTTGCCAGACGCTCCTGTAATTTTTCACGGTCAAAATCGGATGTTGTTTCTTCAATCTGATTCTTAATCTGTGCAACTCTTGCCTTGATATTCTTAGCATTGCCTGCACCATCAACGATAACTGTGTTCTCTTTCTGAACCTTAACAGATTTGGCACGTCCAAGCATATCCATTGTAGTATCCTTAAGTTCCAGACCAACTTCTTCGCTGATGACCTGACCACCTGTAAGGGTAGCGATATCTTCCAACATTGCTTTTCTTCTGTCACCATAACCAGGTGCCTTCACTGCAACAACATTAAATGTTCCACGAAGTTTATTCACGATTAAGGTAGTAAGAGCTTCACCCTCTACATCTTCAGCAATGATTAAAAGTCTTGAACCAGACTGAACAATCTGCTCAAGGATTGGTAAGATTTCCTGAATATTGCTGATCTTCTTATCTGTGATTAAGATATAAGGATCATCTAAAACAGCTTCCATCTTATCCATATCTGTTGCCATGTATGCGGAGATATATCCACGATCGAACTGCATACCTTCTACAAGGTCTAACTCTGTCTTCATGGTCTTGCTTTCCTCGATGGTAATAACACCATTGTTGGAAACCTTCTCCATCGCATCTGCTACCATGTTACCAACTTCATCATCTCCGGCAGAGATTGCTGCAACTCTTGCGATCTGCTCTTTTCCTTTGACCTTAGCACTCATCTTAGCGATAGACTCAACTGCACAATCAGTTGCTAACTTCATACCTTTTCTTAAGATAATCGGGTTAGCACCTGCTGCCAGGTTCTTCATTCCTTCGTTAATCATTGCCTGTGCAAGAACAGTAGCTGTTGTTGTACCATCTCCTGCAACATCATTGGTCTTGGTTGCAACTTCTTTCACAAGCTGTGCACCCATGTTTTCAAATGCATCTTCTAATTCGATTTCCTTAGCAATGGTAACACCATCGTTCGTGATTAATGGAGTACCAAATGATTTGTCGAGTACGACATTTCTTCCTTTGGGTCCTAAGGTGACTCTTACTGTATCGGCAAGCTGATTTACACCAGCTTCTAAAGCTGCTCGTGCTTCTGCACCGTATTTGATTTCTTTTGCCATTGTTTTCATGCCTCCTGATAAAATTATTCTGTCTTCAATTACTTGATTACTGCTAGAATATCACTCTGCTTAACGATAATGTATTCGTCTTTCTCAATCTTTACTTCTGTTCCGGAATACTTAGAGTAGATGACTTCATCACCTTTCTTTACTTCCATTTTTACTTCTTCTGTTCCCGGTCCAACAGCGATTACTTTCGCCTGCTGCGGTTTTTCCTTATTCTGTCCCGGTAATACAATTCCGGATTTGGTCGTTTCCTCTGCAACCAGCTGTTGTAATACAACACGGTCACCCAATGGTACTAATTTCATACGTAATTGCCTCCTTTATCATTCTACATTCTTTTCTCTTCTATCCTGTTAGCACTCATTTCAATTGAGTGCTAACTACATTTCTTATAATAGATTCTACATCATTGATATGCAAGTTCCAACAGCATTGTATTTCAATTATTTTCTCTTTTTTGCTTTTATTTTCTCTCGTTTTCTTTCATTTTCATATCACAATCGTGTTTTTTACATATTTAACCTGCAATCAGACCAAATTTGCACAGTGCCTTCCAAATACCGTCTTCCCGCATCGGTTCCGTAATGTAATCAGCCTCTTTCTTTGCGACATCAGTACCATTTCCCATGACAATACCCAGCTTTGTTGCACGCAGCATATCAATGTCATTGCAGCTGTCGCCAAAAGAGATGGTATTCTCCATTGAAATACCTAATTGCTTACACAGCCGTTCAATCCCCTTTCCTTTGGAATAACCGGTTGGAACAGCTTCTGCCACACCCGAGAGATGGCACAGCATCTGATAGCGCTCTCTCAGACGTTCTATCAGTTCCTCATTGATCTGTTCACTTCCATGGCACTGCAATCCCCATTTACTTGCCTTGATTTTATCAAGCTCACCAACCTCTACAAATCGATTGGCATGTTGTCTAAGAATCTCATGAATATACCAGTCCGGACCATATTTTGCCAATCGTTTCGGATTATAATAGATATATTCGCTTCCTTCCATAATATACTGACAAGGATACTCATCCATTACAGATAGTGTCCACCGGATGAGTTCCTCACTCATCAGTTCCTCAAACAGACATTTTTCCTTGTATTCCGCATACATTCCGCACCCTGCCATGACACCATCAAAGCCCAGCTCCAAGATTGGCTCATCCGGTACCATCAGTCGTCCCCGTCCGGAACAGACAAATGCAAGATGTCCGTTGGCCCGCAATGAAGCAATTGCCTGTCTGGTACTTTCCACAACCGGTTGTCCGCAATCATAAAGTGTTCCATCAACATCAAAGAACACTGCATATTTCGTTTTTTGCACGTTATCCTCTTCCTTCCTTACATATTTCCTAACTAATTATATACAAGTACTTTTTATATTGCAAAGGAAACCCTTTTGTTTCAAACTTTCTGCTTTATTTTAATGTATAAAAATGCTATGATGCTTATATAGTTATGCTAATTACATTTAATTGAAGAGTTCTACTATTTTTCTTTATTAAATAGCCGATATAAACATAAAGAATACTACTGAAAGAAGGTTACGTTCATGAGCAATCTAAAACATTATCTTCACGGCATCATTGCAGGCGAAAGTTATTACACCTTTCAACGAAAGTTGTCTTTTATTGCGTCTGCCCTAACTGTATTTCATCTCCTCATGGCCATAGCGTTTTTCCTCCTTCATATTTATTCTCTCATGATTCTGAATATCTTTTCTGTTATTTTTTACACGTCCATTGTGTTTGGATTGATACGAAAAGAACGATATGTTGTTGCCTTGATGCTGTCTTTTCTTGAGATTTCACTTGCTTCCTTTGTTACTACAGTGTGTCTTGGCATGGATACCGGTTTTTCGGCTTACCTGATTGCAATGATTACCTCCGCTTTCTATTTTTCCTCAGTTGTTGATGATTTGAAGAAAAAGGATGCTGTTCCTTTCTTCCTTTCTATTACCTTCATTTCCTTTTATCTTATAACCTATATTTTGATGCAGAAGATTCAACCGCTCTTTGAACTTCCTAATAAGAACTGGGTTTTTGCTTTCTATATTAGTAATCACCTGATTTCTTTCATTATGATGATTGTTTTCTCCTATCTTTTTGTCTGGGAAAATAAATGCAGCCAGCAAATTCTTGCTAAGAAAAATGAACAGTTGGATGAACTTGCTCATAAAGATCCGCTGACACATCTGCTCAATCGTCGAAGCATGAATATTTTAATGTTGGAAAGTATGGATGCTCTTAAGCGCAATGGCAAACGTTTCAGTCTGATTCTATGTGATATTGATGACTTCAAAAAAGTAAATGACACCTATGGACATGATGCCGGAGATTTTGTATTGATTGCCATATCGAATATTATCACACAAAGCGTACGTTCCGATGATGCGGTATGTCGCTGGGGTGGAGAAGAAATTTTAATTCTGATCAACGATCCTGTTGAGACCGCATCTATGGCCGCTGAACGAATTCGTAAGAAGATCGAAGATTATGTTACATATTATGAAGATCAGGAAATTAAAATCACCATGACCTTGGGTATTTCGGAATCCATTCCGGGTTATAAGATTGAAAATCTGATTCAGCAAGCCGATGACAAACTCTACCTCGGCAAGAAAAGTGGAAAAAATACGGTTGTTGTTTAAAGCCCCGGTTACAATCACAGGGGCTTTTCTTTTGGATTTCTATTGCAATCTTTTCATATTTATGTAAAATTAAGAATTGTGTGATTATTTTTTTAATGGAACAATTAATTAATTTAGAAAGAAAGGTTATCCGAAGTTATGATAAGTGCAAACAATGTTACATTACGGATTGGAAAAAAAGCGTTATTTGAAGATGTAAATATTAAATTTACAGAAGGCAACTGTTATGGTCTGATTGGTGCCAATGGTGCCGGCAAATCAACATTTCTAAAAATATTATCCGGCAATCTGGATACTACCAAAGGCGACATTGCCATCACCCCCGGACAACGTCTATCTGTTTTGGAACAGGATCATTTTAAATATGACGAATTTACCGTCATGGATACTGTAATCATGGGCAATAAACGCCTTTACGATATAATGAAGGAAAAGGATGCAATTTATGCCAAAGAGGATTTTTCCGACGAGGATGGTATCCGCGCAAGTGAATTGGAGGGTGAATTTGCAGAGATGGACGGTTGGGAAGCAGAATCCAATGCTGCCATGCTCTTAAATGGACTTGGTGTTGGAACAGATTTCCACTATTCTGTTATGAAAGATTTGAATGGTAGCGAAAAAGTGAAAGTGCTTCTTGCTAAAGCATTGTTTGGTAATCCGGATATTCTTTTACTTGATGAGCCTACCAATCATTTGGATCTTGATGCCATTGCATGGCTGGAAGAATTTTTAATCAATTTCACCAATACAGTAATCGTAGTATCTCATGACCGTTACTTCTTAAATAAAGTATGTACCCACACTGCAGATATCGATTATGGCAAGATTCAGCTCTACGCCGGTAATTATGATTTCTGGTATGAATCAAGTCAGCTCCTGATGAAGCAAATGAAGGAAGCCAATAAGAAAAAGGAAGAAAAAATCAAGGAATTACAGGAATTTATCTCCCGTTTCTCTGCCAATGCTTCTAAATCCAAGCAGGCAACTTCCAGAAAACGTGCTCTGGAAAAAATTGAGTTGGATGAGATTCGTCCTTCCAGCAGAAAATATCCCTATATTGATTTCCGTCCTGACCGCGAAATTGGAAATGAGGTTCTCTTTGTCGAAGATCTTTGCGTTAGCATTGAAGGCGAGCAGATTCTGAATCATGTTTCCTTTAATCTTGGTCATGAAGATAAGGTTGCCTTTGTTGGTGGTAATGAACTTGCCAAGACCACGCTCTTCAAGGTTCTTACCGGAGAAATCGAGCCGGATTCCGGTTCCTTCAAATGGGGTGTCACCACCTCACAGGCTTATTTCCCGAAGGACAGCACAAAAGAATTCGATAATGATCTTACTATTACCGACTGGCTGATGGGTTATTCTCCAGTCAAAGATGTCACATATGTTCGTGGTTTCCTTGGCAGAATGCTCTTCCCTGGCGAAGATGGTGTGAAAAAAGTCCGCATTCTCTCCGGTGGTGAAAAGGTTCGCTGTCTTCTCTCAAAAATGATGATTAGTGGTGCTAACTGCCTGATTCTTGATGAGCCAACGAACCATTTGGATATGGAATCCATTACCTCTCTGAACAATGGTGTCATCAAGTTCCCGGGCGTAGTGCTTTTCTCCTGTCATGACCATCAGTTTGTTCAGACATCTGCCAACAGAATCATCGAATTTCTGCCTGACGGTTCTATCATTGATAAGATCACCTCTTATGATGAGTATCTTGAAAATGATGAAATGGCAAGAAAACGTACTGTTTATAAAGCACAGATAGAGGATGATGAAAATTAATGAAAACAGTTGATTTACATGTACATTCAACCAAATCAGATGGCTCCTACACTCCCTGCGAGTTGGTAGATTATGCCATTGAAAAAGGTCTTGCAGCATTTGCACTGACCGACCATGACACTACCGATGGCCTTGATGAGGCCATTGCGTATGCCAAGGGCAAGCCCATTGAAGTAATTCCCGGTATTGAGTTTTCCACTGAATATCAGGGGCGTGATATTCACATCGTCGGTCTCTATATTGATCATCATTGTAAGACATTTCTCGAACAAATCACTGTGTTTCAATATTCCAGAGTTAATCGTAACATAAAAATGTGTAATAACCTGGCTGAGGCCGGGATTGATATCACTTATGACAAATTAATAAAGGAGTTCCCTGATTCTGTAATTACAAGATCACATTATGCCAAATATCTTCTTGCTCATGGCTATATACGGAATTTGAAGGAAGCGTTTGACCGTTACATCGGTGATCGCTGTAAATACTTTGTTCCGCGTGAAAAAATCACCCCCGCACAAGCCGTACGTTTAATCCTGGATTGTAATGGAATTCCTGTACTCGCTCATCCGGTTCTTTATCATATGAGCAATGCCAATCTGGAGCAAATGGTATGTGAACTCAAGGCTGCGGGACTCATCGGCATAGAAGCAGTCTACAGCACCTATGCTCCCGCCGAGGAACGTGAAATGAAGCGACTGGCTGCGAGACATTCTCTATGTATTAGCGGCGGTTCTGATTTTCATGGCAATGCCAAACCAGGCCTTGATCTGGCTACCGGCTATGGCAAGCTTTTTATTCCTGAAGAAATTCTTACTCACTTAATGGAGCGCAAAGCTTATGTCCTGTAAAATTTTCTTCAGTGATTTGGATGGCACGTTACTAAATTCATCTAAGATAATAACAAAAATGACAAAATCTGCAATCTTTCAGTGGATGGAGGCAGGTAATATTTTTGTTCTCTCCTCCGGTCGTCCTTTACCCAGTATTCTTGAAGTGGTTGATAATAATAATCTAAATCATGCCAACCTTTATACAATTGCCTTCAATGGAGGCTTAATCTATCATCCTGCTAACAGACAAAAAATTACTGAGAAAACACTTTCTCTCACTACTGTAGAAAGGATTTACCAGATAGCAAAGAAGCATAACATCTATTGCCACACCTATGATGACACAACTATTCTGATTCCCCGAGAGGGTTCGGAGATTCTCTACTACACCCAATCGATTCATTTACCATATCGTATTCTAAAGGACTTTCCTGCTGGTCTTATCCAGTCTCCCTGTAAAGTTCTCTGCATCGATCTTTCCAAGACAAATGCATTGGATTGCCTCGCCCTTGATCTTGAATCCAATTTATCAGATCTTGTAACCTGTGTACGTTCTAACACCAATCTTCTGGAGGTATTTTCCAAGGACTCCGGAAAAGGGGTTGCAGTCCAAGAGCTTGCTGATATGCTACACATTCCTTACGAGTACACCTATGCTGCGGGCGATGAGCAAAATGACCTTTCCATGCTCTCTGCTGCAGCTCACAGCGTCGCAATGTGTAATGGAAACATTAACATTCAAAAAATGGCCGAGTATGTCACAACGTTAGATAATGATAACGACGGATTAGTTCCTTTTTTTACAAAGTTCCTGTCCCAATAATTGACAAAACCGCCCAATAATTATATACTTAAAGTATATTGTTATCTATTTATAAAACGAAAGGGAGATTACTACTATGAAATCATGTCCAAAATGTGGCGTACAGCTTCCCGATGAGGCTGTATTCTGTAACAACTGTGGAGCTAACTTAGCAGCCGATCCACAGCCAATGCCGACTCCTCAGGCTCCTATTACACCGGAACCTGTTAATAATGCAACCTTAGAGTCTGCAAAAGAAAAGAATAAGAATACGAAAGTTGGCTTAATCGCCATCATCGCAGGTGCTGCTGTATTGCTGATTCTTCTTATTGTTTTTGTCGCTTCACTTTTGGGCGGTGGATACAAGACTCCAATCAAGCAGCTTATAAACAATATGAATAAGCATAGTATGGATGTCGATTCATATATTGAATGTTTTGCACCAGGTTATGTAGTAACTGCATATAACGACGTTATTGCTGTATTTAACGGAACCGATTTCGGTGATGATTTTGCTGATGAGATGAATGACACCTTCGAAAGAATGTATGATAATCTTGAAGATGAATACGGTGATGACTACAGAGTAAGCTTTGAAGTAAAAAAAGCAGAACATATGGATGACGATGACATCGAAGATCTTGAGGAGTATTGGACTGATCTCTATGATTCTCTTGATGATATGGATCTTACTGATGATGACACCTATGAAGATCTTCAGGAAGAATTAGAAGATTACTATGATACAGATTTAACTGACAGTGATATCAAAAAACTTCAGAAGGCAATTACTTCTTTCATGAAAGATTTCAAGAATTTCCATATTCAGGATGCTTATGAAGTTAAGATTAAATTGAGCATTGAAGGTGATGATGGTGATGACAGCGACACCATTACACTGAATGTAATCAAGGTGAATGGTAACTGGTTTATTGATCCTTTCTCCGCTGATGCTTATAGCATAGGTTTCAGCTTCGGAGACCTTATGTATTACTTATACTAATTACAACATTTCTATAAAAGAAAACGACCATGCAAATGGTCGTTTTTCTTTTATCCTTGTAATTACTCTGATAGGATTCGATAAATGAATTATGCTTCAACAATCAGATATCGTCCATCTCCGACTTCAAATACTTCATCTGCCTGTGCAATATCATCCAGACTCATTCCCTGGATATCCGCTCCGGAATCATCAAAATATGCCCAGACCTCCTTAAGACTGTCTACTACAACCGCAAGACATTCTTCCAGAAAATCTTCTGCTTCTTCCGGTGTCTTTGCCACTTCCTCAGGAAATAATTTTAATTGATTCTCAAGGAAACAAGCCAGTACAGCATCATCATACTCCTGCATATTCACACCTCCTTCTCTATCTACAGTAATCGTTCGCGGATTACCTGATATACACCTTTCTCGTGATAAGAGGGACACAGATATCGTGCCTTCTCCTTCACTTCCTCTCTGGCATTAGCAACTGCATAGCTCTCGCCTGCTGCCTCCATCAAACCAATGTCATTGGAATTATCTCCAAATGCCATGGTCTCCTTGGCATCCACATGGAAATAACGCTGCAGAAAACGCAATGCATCTCCTTTATCCACTGAGGGATCCATAAAATCAACCCATTCTTCTCCGGCCATACAGGTTTTGAGATAGGGACTCCATTTCGGAATCAATTCCGTCTCTCCCAACTCTCTGATACTGTCTTTATGATAAATCGCCATCTTAATGGATGGGATTTTGAGTGCCAAAAAATCTTTTGTTAATTCATATTTATTATGATATCCATCCCGAATCAATGCTTCAAAAGCTTTGTTCCTGGTTTCAAGATAACTTCCATTGGCCGTAGAGATTACATAATCATAGCCTTCTCCATAAGTTCTTAAATCATTGAGCAATTGTCTTGTGAAATCATCCTTCATCTCTTTGATATGCAGATTTTCTCCTCTGTATACCACATGAGCGCCATTTTCACATAAATAAATAATATCGTCACTTACTTCCCGAAACATCGCCCGAATACTATAATACTGTCTTCCACTTGCAATTCCAAATAGAATACCTTTCTTCTTAAGTTCCTTTATTGCCATGATCATTTCCGGATAAATATCCGGGCTGGAATCTTTCACCAATGTTCCATCAATATCTGACACCACGAGTTTTATCTTATTCATGCTTCTTCACACATCTTGATATTACAGCCTTTCGTAATCATTTCCTTCAGTTTTTTTCTAAGCGGTTCCTTAGGCAGACCTACTACATTATAATAGTCTCCTTCATATCCTTCAATATATTTAGAAAAAATTCCTTGTATTGCATATGAACCAGCCTTATCATCGCACTCTCCGCTGGCAACATACTCCCGAATTGCCTGTTCTGTCATCGGTAATACGCTTACATTGGTACATTCATGAAAAGTCGTTCTAATCACCCTGCTTCCATGTTTCTCTATCAAGGTAACTCCAGTATATACCTGATGCTTTTTCCCCTGAAGGCCCTTAAGCATCATAACAGCATCTTCCCGATTCTGAGGCTTTCCAAGAATTCTTCCCTCATTAGCAACAACGGTATCTGCACCGATAATAACAGCATCTGGCGAATCAAGCTGTAGTAAAACAGCGTCTGCTTTCCTTCTTGATAATTCCTCCACCACTTGCTCTGGCGCCTGTTTCTCATAACTCTCATCCGTATCAGAAGTGATGATTTCAAATGCATTCACAATGGAAGACAATATTTCTTTCCTTCTGGGTGATCCTGATGCCAATATGATTCTCATTTCCATTTTATCCTTTTCTCATCCCTTTTCATGCATCTTTGGTGTAAATACTCTCTTATTAGCCGTTTTCACACTTTTGCTCTTCTTTACAGCGGCTTTCGCTTCTTTGCAGAATTCTTCCTGACAGCATAACCGTTCTTCTGATGTATGGCTCTTCTTCTGATAGGAGCCATTCGGCATCAGGATATGACGCTTAGTATTATCCCGAAACTGCAAATCCAGAATATGCATAATCTTTGCTTTCAACTGTGGTTCTTCAATTGGAAACATTATTTCTACTCTTCGTTCCAGATTTCTTGGCATCCAGTCCGCACTACTCATATAAATCTCCGGCTCCAGATCATTCTCAAAATAGAAGATTCTGCCATGTTCAAGATAATCTCCTACAATAGAGCTCACATATATATTATCGCTCACAGACTCAATCCCGACTTTCAAGCAGCAAATTCCTCTTATCAAAAGGTAAATCTGTACGCCTGCAGCCGATGCTTCATATAGTGCCGCCATAATATCAGGATCACAAAGCGAGTTCATTTTAGCTACAATACGTGCCTGCCGCTCTTTTTGTGCATGTTCCTTTTCTCTCTCGATTAACTTAAGCAATTTCTTCTTTAACCACAAAGGAGCAACAGAAAGCTTGTTCCATCCAAGTGGTTCCGAATAACCCGACAGCATATTAAAAACTGCAGTAGCGTCTTCTCCTATAGCTTCCGAACTTGTAAGCAATCCCAAATCCGAATACAGCTTGGCAGTCGCATCATTATAATTACCGGTTCCAAGATGAACATAGCGTCTGATTCCTTCTTCTTCCTGTCGTACTACGAGCGTAATCTTGGAATGCGTTTTTAATCCTACTAATCCATAAATAACATGGCAACCGGATTTTTCCAGCATCTTGGCCCATACAATGTTATTTTCTTCATCAAATCTCGCTTTTAATTCTACTAAAACTGATACCTGCTTGCCATTCTCCGCAGCTCTTGCCAAGGCCTTAACGATCGGCGAATTACCACTGACACGATAAAGTGTCTGCTTGATTGCCAATACCTTAGGATCTTCTGCCGCCTGTTCAATAAACTGAACCACCGGTTCAAAAGTCTGATACGGATGATGTAATAAAATATCCTGTTCCTTAACCGCATCAAAAATATTGCATCCTGATGGAAGCTCCAAAACCTGTTGTGGCTCATATACTTTTCTCTTTAAATCCTCAAATCCCTCCATACCATAGACTTTCATTAAAAAAGTCAGATCCAGCGGTCCTCGGATTGTGTAAATATCTTCATTGGAAACATTAAGTTCCTTCTTTAAAATTTTAAGAAGTCTCTTGTCCACTCCATCCTCAACTTCCAGTCGGATAACTTCTCCCCACTGTCGTTTCTTAATCTGTTTCTCAATTTCTTTTAGTAGATCTTCCGCTTCCTCTTCTTCAATTGTCAGATCTGCATTTCTCATAATGCGGTATGGGGAAGCTCCAATCACATCATAATTCAGAAAAAGTTTACTGATATTCTTCTCAATAATCTCTTCTAATCGAATTAATGTTACCGTATCGTTTTGTTCTGAATCAATCCGCACCATTCGTGCAAGCACGCTTGGAACCTGAACCGTTGCAAATTCAAGATCCCCATGCTCCCCTTTTTTAGACAACAGAGCACAGATATTAAGAGATTTATTTTTTATTAGCGGAAATGGTCTGGAAGAATCCACTGCCATTGGTGTTAAAACAGGATAGACATTTTCCATAAAATACTGATCCACAAATTTCTGCTGCTCCTCATTTAATTCCTCATGATGTTCAATGATATGCAACTGATGGCATGCAAACTGAGGAACCAGCATTTTCTGATATGTCTCATACTGCAAATCAACGAAACGATGCAGCACCTCTCCTAATTGTTTTAGCTGTTCCTTGGGCTTCAACCCGGAAAGATCCTTTTTTTCATAACCGGCATGTACCATATCCTTTAGCGAAGCAACCCGAATCATAAAAAATTCATCCAGATTGGATACCGTAATGCTTAAGAACTTAAGGCGTTCAAAGAGCGGAATCTGCTCATCACGAGCCTCTGAAAGTACGCGTTCATTAAATCGTACCCAGCTTATTTCTCGATTTGTATAGTATTCTGGTCTTGAATAATCCATTTCTCTTCCCTTTCTTTCGGTTTCCTACATCTTCTTTGGAACGATGACAGGCTGAATACAATATACCTCTTCAAAGAAGTCTGCCTGTAGTCTGAACTGTTCTCGCTCAAGAATAATATTCTGCGCCGCATCCACAGTAAGCAACAGCTGCTGCTCCTTTACCTGTGCTTTCAGCTTCCTGAATTTCTGTTTCTGACTCTTATCCAGTGCATTTGCGATACGCAGAATTGCTGTCAGTTTGGCAATAATCAGATAAGAGCTTCGATCCATAATAGCACTGGCACTGATCTCATCATAATACACAAAGGAATCATATATAAACCGAACCACATATGCTACCATTTCCCGCTCCAGATGAGAAATACCGATAATCTCTGTATTCATTACGATATGATAGGAACACTCTCCTACATTGGTCATATTAATGAATTTACCGCAGTCGTGCAGAATTGCTGCCAGCCTTAGCAGGAGCCGTTCGCGCTTTCCCATTCCATGATACTCTTTCATATTGTCAAAGACAGCAAGTGCTA